>CBHTVU010000217.1:0-7040 GCA_966096785.1 uncultured Gammaproteobacteria bacterium
TTGATTTGCGTCAAACTACTCAAATTGCCTACAACGATTCTCATCGTATTAAAGAGCAGCTTCAATCGCTCGATCAGCATCGTCGTTCCAGTGATAAAGTTCGCACGGCCTACAGCGAGCAATTTAAAATTGGCCAGCGTTCATTACTGGATTTGTTGGACGCAGAAAATGAATATTTTCAAGCAAATCGTGCTTACACAAGCGCTGAAGCGGATTTAAATATTGCCTATGCACGGGTTTTGTCAGCTATGGGTGCCTTACTTCCAACGTTAAAAATTACCCGTGAGTCTTTGGTGCAGGTTAAAACTGCCAAAATTAAAGACAATATTAAAATCGATGGTACCAACGCATGTCCGGTCGATGTTGCCGACGGTTATTCGCGTAAAGATTTAATTTCCGAAATGGTACGTATAAGCGGTGACGCATTGTTTGATGTAGGTAGTTCCGTTCTCACGCCCAATGCGGCGCAAAAATTAGATGTACTAATTCAACAAATTAAAAACACGCCAAACGTTGTGCAAATTAAAATTGAAGGGCACACCGACAACACTGGAACGGACATGATTAATATTCCTCTGTCAAAGGCACGTGCCGAAAGTGTGAAAAACTATTTTATTTTGAATGGCCTTGAACAAATTAATTTTCAAACGGAAGGTTACGGCGCCACTCGATCTGTGGGTGACAATAGCTCCGAAGCAGGGCGTGTGGCGAATCGCCGCGTTGAGGTTACTGTAACTCGTCAGGGTTAATTAGCACATCAAAAGCACAGTGCTCGTGAGGGTGCTGTGCTTTTTTTATAGCGTAAACAACTAGTTAAGCTCTTTGTAAAATTGCGCAACTCACTTTTGCCTACTATATTAAGCGCAAGCTTATAACTTTCTTCCAACAAAATTTCACTATTTGACGCAAAAGTTTTCACTCTCGGGAGCACTTTATGGTAATGCCACATACTGGCGCCCTGGAAAAAGGTGGGCCCTTGTTAGAATGTTTGTTAATTCTTACTCGCGCCCATGGAATTTTGGCCACCAGCGAGACACTACTCGCAGGTCTGCCGCTGCAACATAATCAATTAACACCTTCGTCATTTGGGCGCTCCGCTAAACGCGCTGGACTGACGAGCAAAATTATTGCGCGCGATCTATTACAATTGAACGACGCCTTGTTTCCCGTAATTCTATTGTTAAAAAATAATTCTGCCTGCGTGTTATTGGAGCTTAATAAAAATACCCAAAGTGCACGCGTGGTATTCCCTGAGTTAGGTGATACCACCACAGTTGTATCAATCGCAGACTTAGCGGAAATCTATAGTGGTCGTGTAATTTATTCTCGTCCCGAGCAACACTTTGACGCGCGTGCAACGACTATTACCAAAGCAAATCGTGGGCATTGGTTTTGGAGTGTTATTGCAGAACATCGTGAGTTGTACCGCGATGTTTTACTGACTGCGTTCATTATTAATGTCTTCGCATTGGCTTCGCCATTATTTGTAATGAATGTCTACGATCGAGTAGTGCCTAATCACGCGACAGATACTTTATGGGTGCTCGCGCTTGGAATTATTTTAATGATCAGCGCAGATTTTGGTTTACGTATGATGCGCGCCTGGTTTGTCGATTTGGCGGCAAGTCGAACGGACATTACCTTATCAGCAACCATCATGGAGCGTGTATTGGGAATGAAGTTATCGGAGCGGCCAATTTCGGTGGGCTCCTTCGCTTCTAGTTTGCAATCTTTTGAATCCATTCGTAGCTTTATAAGTTCTGCAACCGTGTTGGCATTTGTAGATTTACCTTTTATTTTATTATTTACAGTTGTTATTTTACTTATCTCCTGGCCACTCGTATTTCCTATTTTATTTGGAATTGTTGCATCTATTATTTATGCGGCCGCAGTGCAGCATAAAATGCACAGCCTTTCTGAAAACTCAATGCAAGCCGCTGCGCAACGCAATGCAATTTTAGTAGAAAGTTTGCAAGGTCTCGAAACGCTGAAGACCACGGGCTCGGAAGGGCGCATGCAAGCGATTTGGGAGCAATCCACGCTTTTACTTTCACGCACTGCAGTGAAAATGCGTATGCTTTCCGGGTCGGTGAGTTCCGGTACTGCATGGATACAACAAGTTGTTTCCGTCATTATTATTATTGTAGGCGTCTACCAAATTATTGATGGCAATTTAACGCAAGGTGGTCTGATTGCATCTTATATGTTGTCTGCGCGGGTCATGGGCCCGATCAGTCAAACTGCTGCGTTATTGATGCAATATCATCAAGCTGCAACTGCATTAACAAACCTTGAACAAGTCATGAATAAACCAGTTGATCGACCAGCAGGGTCGAATTGGATTAGTCGCGCGCGCTTGCAAGGTGGAATTGAGTTTAAGCAGGTTGGATTTAAATATCCCAATGATGATCGCGAAGTTTTGCGCAATATATCGTTCAAAATTAATCCTGGCGAACGTGTAGCCATTTTGGGCCGTAATGGTTCTGGAAAAACTACGCTGGAAAAAATGATTGCGGGATTATACGAGCCAAGCGAAGGCACTGTGTTGGTGGATGGAATTGACGTTCGTCAATTAGACCCCGCGGAACTGCGTCGTAATATTGGTTATGTTTCGCAAGACGTAAATTTATTTTTTGGAACCTTGCGTGACAATATTGCAATGGGTGCCGGTCACGTAAGTGATGAAGCGCTGCTTGATGCGGTGCGTTTAAGCGGATTAACAGAATTTGTAAATCAACATCCGGCAGGTTTAGCTATGCCTGTAGGAGAGCACGGACAATTATTATCGGGCGGACAACGGCAGAGTGTCACCATTGCGCGTGCCTTATTAAATGATCCTGCAATTTTGTTATTTGATGAACCCACAGGTTCAATGGATCACTCGAGCGAAGAAGAATTCAAACGTAACATCGCGCAATTTGCGGAAGGTAAAACATTGGTTGTCATTACTCACCGAACGTCTCTACTTGAATTGGTAAACAGAATCATCGTCATAGACGCGGGGAAAATTGTTGCGGATGGCGCTAAAGAGCAGGTAGTAGAAGCTTTACGACAAGGCCGCATAGGGAGGGCTTCATAATGAACGCACCCGAACCCGAAAGAAAATTGTCGCGTTCTGAAATCTATTTTAAAAAAACCGGCGCATGGCTGGATAAAATTGGTATACCTGCCAGTACATTCATCGACAAAATATACCAGCGTTGGTTAACGCCTATTAATGAACAATCCCACGATTGGCTGGATGATGCCGATTGGGCGAAAATTCAGCAGGAACCTTTGCGTGCGCGTCTCCTGCTTAACGCAATTGCTATTGTCTTTCTAATTTTGCTTCTGTGGGCTGCTTTTGCAAAGGTGGATGAGGTTGCGCGCGGCGAGGGTAAGGTAATTCCCTCACAACAATTACAAGTTATTCAATCTTTCGATGGCGGTGTGGTTGAAGAAATTTTAGTGCACGAGGGCGATATCGTAAAAAAAGGCGATTTATTGTTACGCATTGACCCTACACGTTTTGTATCCAGCTTTCGCGAAAACAATGCATCATTAGTTTCTTTGCAAGCACGTGCGGCGCGCTTGAAAGCGCTTACATCAAAGGAACCTTTTGAACTTTCAGAAGCATTAATAAAATCATCACCCGATATTGCTGAGCATGAAAAAAATCAATACGAAGCAAATCGTCGCGAGTTAGAAGAGCAACTTAGTATTTCGCGCAGCAAGTTGGAACAACGCCAGCGCGAATTGCAAGAAGTTCGCGCCAAGTTAGATCAAGTGACCCGCGCACTGGATTTGGCAAATCAGGAATTAACGGTAACTACGCCTTTATTAAAAAGTGGTGCTGTTTCTGAAGTTGAAATATTAAAGTTGCAAGGAGAGGTTTCTAACGCACAGGGCGCGCGTCAACAGGCACTTGCGCAGGAACAGCGTTTGCGTGCTGCGGTTGAAGAGGCGGAGGGAACTGTCCGCGAAGTTGAGTTAAATGAAGTCAATAAATGGCGCGCTGAATTATCGGAAACCTTACAAAAATTATCGAGTCTTAGTGAAACCGGAACCGGACTTGCCGATAAAATTAAATATTCAGAAATCCGTGCTCCCGTGCATGGAACTGTGCAACGTCTTTATACAAATACCTTAGGTGGTGTTGTTCAGCCTGGACATGAAGTTGTTGAGATTATTCCGCTGGATGATCAGCTTTTAATTGAAGCCAAAGTCGCGCCGAAAGACATCGCATTTTTACGACCCGGCGAAAAAGCCATTGTGAAATTTACCGCCTATGACTTTGCAATTTATGGCGGTTTGACTGGCAAGCTTGAGCACATCAGCGCCGACACCATGAAAGATGAAAAAGAAAATGTTTACTATCTCGTGCGTGTGCGAACGGATCGGGCGGGGTTTGACGCGTCATTGCCCATCATCCCCGGTATGACGGCCCAAGTTGATATTTTGACCGGTAAAAAAACGGTTCTTTCGTATTTACTTAAACCTGTTTTGCGCGCGAAACAAAATGCTTTAACAGAGAGATAATGCAGTCGATATTTCTATTTCCAATTAATATTCAGTCACCGCGATGGAGCCAGGCTTTTCCCCAGGCAACATTTATAAACGCCGAAACTGAATTGCCCATTAATTTGCGAGACTCTATCCTGTGGGTTTTGTTAGGTGATGTATTTTCTTTTGTCCACATTTCCAAATGGGTTGCTGCCGGCGCGCGCGTAATTGCGCTTACCCAACATGAAGATTCGCAAGAGGCTAGACAGGCATTGGAAGTTGGAGCGAATGGCTATTTGCATTACTTGGCGGTTGTACCTGTGCTACAACAAGCTAGTCAGGTAGTGGAAGTAGGGGGGCTTTGGTTGGGTGTAGATTTAATGCGGCAACTGGTATTTGCCACCGCTAATATTCTTGCTCCCTTTTCAGTAACTGATGCGGTGCCTTCTCGATCAGAAAAATATCTGGATTTATTAAGCTCGCGCGAACAGGCGGTAGCCAAAGCAGTCGCTGCAGGAAAATCGAATAAGGAAGTTGCACAAGAATTGGAAATTACCGAACGAACAGTGAAAGCACATTTGAGTGCTGTATTTGAAAAATTAAATGTTCGCGATCGTTTGCATTTAGTATTAGCTTTGTCAGGCCGTTCATAGCGATCATTCAATAACCATATTGAGCGACCTTTCAATCTACTATGAAATTTTAGTCTATCTAATCCCGCCGCATTGTCCTTTAGTCCAATAGATATACGGTCGCCTTCCACTAGACTTCCAGAAGAATCCCTTATTCCATTTTATTTTTTTGTAATTTATGCATTCCGGAGTTTTTTGTTATGGCTAATTCTGTCGCTACTGTTGCTTCTCTCGAAGGTCAAGCCTGGGCAAAAGCTCCGGACGGTACACTGCGCCCACTCAAAGTAGGCGACACAGTAACAGCTGAGGAAACGGTAATTACCGCAACCGGTGCACGAATTGAACTGGATTTTGGTGATGGTCAACCGGTAACAATTGCAGGTAATCAAGAAGTATTAATGAACCGCGATTTGTGGACGGATCTGGCATCTGACAAGCAAGACGCCGCAGTAGATAGTGCATCTGTTCAGGAAGCGCTAACCGTACTAAATCAAGGTGGCGACTTAACAACCCAGCTTGAGGAAACTGCAGCCGGTCTTGGTGGCGGTGGCTCTAATGAAGGCCATGATTTCGTAGAATTAACTCGCGTTATCGAAGAAACAGACCCGCTTGCATTTAATTACGATATTAATAATCCCGTCACTACCACCACGCAAACACTATTTGCATCCGGAACCGCCGGAAATTTGGCTCCCGAAGTAGGTGCTCAAAATTTTTCAGGTGATGAGGACACTGATATTTCCGGCCAGATAATTGCGACCGATCCTGAAAATGGTGGCTTAACTTACAACCTGGTAGGTCAACCTACTAATGGTGTAATCACACTCGATCCAACTAATGGTTCATTCGTCTACACACCCAATTCAAATTACAAGGGTCCAGACAGCTTTGTCGTTACAGTGACAGACAGCGCAGGCAAAACTACCAACACCACGGTGAGCGTGAACGTAAGTTCAGTTAATGATGCCCCGGTTGTTGAAGGCCAAACTTTAGCGACCATTGAGGACACACCTGTTAACGGGCAAGTGATAGCGTCAGATGTAGACGGCGACACGCTTACTTATTCTGTATCGACGGCAGCATTGAACGGTACCGTTACTATTAATGCGGCAACCGGCGCTTTTGTTTACACCCCTAATGCAAATTATGTAGGCGCGGACAGTTTTGTCGTTACAGTTGCAGACGGAAATGGCGGTTTCACTACCAGTGTAATCAGCGTGGGTGTGGCCAATGGCAATGATGCACCAATCGCCAATGTGGATTTAGCGTCAACAGCGATTAATCAGTCTGTGACCGTAGATGTACTGGCTAACGATCTGGACGAAGCCAAATCAAGTCTGGTTGTCAGTAATGTTGCGGTTGATCCATCGCAAGGTACCGCAGTTATCAATGCACAAGGTCAGGTAGTTTTCACGCCCGCCAATAATTTCAGCGGCGCTGCAACTATTACCTATACCATCACTGATGTTGCTGGCGTAACCAGCACAAGCACCTTGACTGTGAATGTCGGTGATAACACTGCACCTACAAGTGCTGATAAATCAGTAACCATTGCTGAAGACGGCCAACATAGTTTCACCGCAAGCGATTTTGCCTTCGCTGATGCTGACGCCGGTCAATCACTCAACGCTATTCGCATTGATAGCTTGCCAGCGGCAGGCACTCTAAGCTTCAACGGCACGCCAGTAACGGTTGGCCAAGTTATCAATGCAGCTGATGTCGGCAGTTTGGTATTTACTCCAGTAGCCAACGCCAACGGAGCCAATTACGCAACTTTCAATTTCAGTGTGCAAGATTCTGCTGGTGGATTCTCGGCAGCGCCTAATGCAATCAGCATTTCTGTTACTCCGGTAAACGATGCTCCGATAAGTAATGCTGTTGTTGCCAATGGCAGCGAAGATTCAGCCGTAACCATCACATTAAGTG
>CBHTVU010000218.1:0-6945 GCA_966096785.1 uncultured Gammaproteobacteria bacterium
TGGAGTAAACACATGAGCAAGATCGTTGATATTAAAGCCTTTGAAATTTTGGATAGTCGTGGCAATCCAACTGTTATGGCAGAAGTTATTCTGGCTGATGGTTCTGTAGGTTCTGCGACTGCACCCTCAGGCGCTTCAACAGGTTCACGTGAAGCATTGGAATTGCGCGATGGTGACAAATCACGCTATTTGGGTAAAGGTGTTTTGAAAGCTGTTAATAATATCAACACGACTATTAAAAATTTGGTGTTGGGTTTTGATGCGTTGGATCAACGCGCGCTTGATAATGCCATGATCAAAGCTGATGGTACTGACTTTAAAACTGTGCTCGGTGCTAACGCGATTCTTGCGGTATCTTTGGCAAATGCTAAAGCAGCTGCGATATCCAAAAAAGTTCCGCTTTATGCACACATCGCTGACATCAACGGCACTCCAGGTAAATACTCAATGCCAGTTCCTATGATGAACATTATCAATGGCGGTGAGCACGCAGATAACAACGTAGACATTCAAGAGTTTATGGTCCAGCCAGTGGGCGCAAAAACATTTGCAGAAGCTTTGCGTGTTGGTGCTGAAATATTCCACACCCTGAAAAAAATTCTGCACGACAAAGGCTTGAGCACTTCAGTGGGTGATGAAGGTGGCTTTGCGCCAAACTTGCCATCTAATGAAGATGCGTTAAAAATTATTGCTGAAGCTGTTGCAAAAGCTGGGTACAAACTGGGAGAGAATGTCACCCTCGCATTGGACTGCGCTTCAACTGAATTTTACAAAGATGGTAAATACGATTTGGCTGGCGAAGGTCGTGTATTCACCACTAATGAATTTTCTGACTACTTAGCTGATTTGGCTGCGCGTTATCCGATCATTTCTATTGAAGATGGTAAAGATGAAAGTGACTGGGCTGGTTGGGCTGATCTCACTCAAAAAATTGGTCACAAAATCCAATTGGTTGGTGACGACTTGTTCGTAACTAACACCAAAATTTTGAAAGAGGGCATCGACAAGAAAATTGCAAACTCAATTCTGATCAAATTCAACCAAATTGGTTCTCTGTCAGAAACATTGGACGCAATTAAAATGGCGCAAGCTGCGGGCTACACTGCAGTTATCTCTCACCGTTCTGGCGAAACTGAAGATACCACCATTGCTGACTTGGCTGTTGCGACTGCAGCGGGTCAAATTAAAACAGGTTCTTTGTGCCGTTCGGACCGTGTTTCTAAATATAACCGTTTGTTACGTATTGAAGCTGAGTTAGGCGCTGCGGCTCCTTACAAAGGTCGCGCAGAATTTAAGTCTTAATCAGTAAAAAAATAGAGGTCGATATAGACCTCTATTTTTATCGCGAACATGAAGATTTAACATGATGAAATGGCTCTTTGCAATTTTGATTATTTTGCTGTTAGCGCTTCAGTATCGTCTTTGGCAAGGCGAAGGAAGTTATATGCATGCAGCGAAGCTGGAGCGAGACATAAAGCAGCAGCAAGCTGAAAATGATCGTATGCGTGAACGTAATCGCATATTGGATGTTGAAGTGCAAGATCTAAAATCAGGCGCAGATAGTGTTGAAGAGCGTGCCCGCAACGATATAGGCATGATTAAAAAAGATGAAACCTTTTTTATGATTCCTGCTAAAAAAACTGCCGAACAGTAATGGCTTTATCTTTTTCTCCCCGCTATTGGTTTATCGTTCCCGCTGCTGGTGTAGGCGCGCGAATGAATGCTGATAAACCCAAGCAATATTTATTACTATCCAATAAAACTATTCTTGAGCATACGCTATCCCGTATTCTCAGCGTGCCTGATCTTGCGGGAATTGTTGTCCCACTTAGCAAAGACGACAGTTACTGGTCTTCATTATCAATTTTTCAAAATTCTTTGGTGCACACCGTTCAGGGTGGTGAAAGCCGTGCAGAATCTGTGCTCAATGGGCTCAACTATTTAGTAGATAAAACTCACGATCGGGATTGGGTTTTGGTTCACGATGCTGCGCGTCCCTGTGTAACAATATCGAGTATTCAAAAGCTCTTTAGTGTGTTAGCAGAGAATGAAGTCGGCGGAATTTTAGCTATACCTGTTAGCGATACCCTCAAACAGGTTGTTGAAAATAGCGAAATAGAAACGACAGTAGATCGTAAGCCGTTATGGCAAGCACAAACTCCGCAAATGTTCCGCTACAAATTATTGCACGAGTCTCTTAAGCAATCGCTCGCAAAAAAAGAAAATATTACCGATGAATCATCCGCTGTTGAATTGTGCGGTTATAGATCCAGGGTGGTTGAAGGTCGAAGTGATAATATTAAGGTAACTCGCCCGGATGATTTATTATTGGCGGAATTTATTTTAACGCAGCAAGAGAAGAACTCATGAGAATTGGCCACGGCTATGACGTTCACGCGTTCGGTGATGGCGATAAAATTGTTATCGGCGGCGCAGTAATTCCGCATTCACGAGGCCTGATTGCGCATTCAGACGGCGACGTATTGCTGCACGCACTGTGCGATGCTCTTTTAGGAGCAGCCGCGCTCGGTGATATTGGTAAACACTTTCCTGATACTGATATGCAGTATCGCAATGCAGATAGTCGGTCGTTGTTACGCATGGTTTACGGAAAAGTAAAAGCTAAAGGTTGGAAGCTCGAAAATGCCGATATGACAATTGTTGCGCAGAAACCTCGTATGGCAAATTACATTCCGCACATGGTGCAAAATATTTCGGCAGATTTGCTTTGCGATGATGATCAAATAAATGTCAAGGCCACAACGACTGAAAAGTTAGGTTTTGCCGGACGAGAAGAAGGCATAGCTGCGTACGCCGTTGTTTTATTATCAAAAATTTAATTATTTAACACGTCTATAAATCCAGTATTCGGAAAACCGAATATTGGATTTTTCATTTTCACTCTCTAGATATATTTTATGCAGCCAACTTTTTCTTTGGATTTTCCCTACGCATACGGTCGCCCGGATGCAACCGCAAATTTTCGTGCTGAGCCTGAAGATTTTCAGGTTGATGAAAATTTGGGTTTTGAGCCGTTAGGTGAGGGAGAGCATGTTTATCTTCATATTTGGAAGCGAGGTGAAAATACCGCGTGGGTGGCAGAGAGAATTGCAGAGTTGGCGAAGGTTGCGGCAATGGATGTTGGCTATTGCGGGCGCAAAGATCGCCATGCGGTAACGACTCAATGGTTTAGTATTTACTTACCCAAAAAAGAATCTGAGCCTGATTGGTCTGCGCTAAACAGCGATTCAATTAAAATTCTGTCTGTAAGTCGCCATCAACATAAATTGCGGCGCGGTGATCATGAAGCGAATCAATTTATCATTCGTTTGCGCGACTGTTTGGTTGTAGATAAAGACGTATTTGAGAGAAAGCTCGGCATCGTGTTAATGGAAGGTGTTCCCAATTATTATGGTGAACAACGTTTTGGCCATAATGGAAATAATTTACTTGAGGCGCATGCCATTTTAGTTGAGGGCAAACGAATTAAAGACAAACAAAAACGAGGGCTGATGATATCTGCAGCGCGTTCCTACTTATTCAATAAGGTATTGGCTGCCCGTGTTTTGGCCAACAACTGGAAAGAGATTTTATCTGGTGAACCCGAACCATTCCCGTCAGCACCCTTATGGGGTCGAGGGCGGTCTTCGGCGGCATCCGATACACTACTTATTGAAACTGCTGCTATGCAAGAGTGGGAATCGTGGCGAAATGGTCTTGAGCATGCAGGATTATCACAAGAGCGTCGTGCTTTGATACTCAAGCCGGAAGCTGCCTTATGGCATTGGATCGGACAGGATTTGGAAATAAGTTTTAGGTTAGGTAGTGGGGAATTTGCTACAACAGTATTGCGTGAATTGGCTATTTTAAATTCGGCAATAAAAACAGAAACAGCATCTGTGTGATATAGTTGAGTGAATAATCGCTGTTTAAAATCTTGTGTATTTTATAAAAAACAATCGAGCGAGGGGGCTGATAGTGAGTGACTTAATGTTACAGGGTGTAGGCATGACCTCGGCTCGAACTCGCGATCGTTTAATTCAGCGTTTATGTGAGCAGGGTGTAACCAACATGCGTGTGCTTGATGTTATGCGCAATACACCCCGACATATCTTTCTCGATGAAGCCTTAGCACATCGCGCATACGAAGACACCGCATTACCCATTGGTCATGGTCAGACTTTGTCCCAACCTTATACAGTTGCGCGAATGACAGAAATTTTATTGGGTGCCGCTGGTAAATTGGAAAAGGTGCTGGAGGTTGGCACAGGATCAGGTTATCAGACTACAGTTCTTGCGCAATTGGTACCTCATGTTTACAGCGTTGAACGCATAAAACCACTGCAAGAAAAAGCTCGCGACCGTTTACGCCAACTTGGTTTGCGGAATGTAAGCTTGCGTCACGCCGATGGTGGTTTCGGTTGGCCAGAAATGGGGCCCTATGAAGGTATCCTCAGCACTGCAGCTCCGCATGCTGTCCCGGAAGAACTCCTAAAGCAATTGGCGCCCTCCGGAGTGTTAGTTATTCCAATTGGTGGAAGAGAACAAAATCTTCACCTCATTATGCGCGATGGGGAAACGGATAATTTTGTCACTCGCATTATTGAGCCGGTAAAGTTTGTCCCCCTCGTTTCGGGCACTTCGCGTTAAAAATTTCTGATGATATCTAGTCCTTATTACGAATTTCCAGTCTGGACAAGCTGGAAGCTCGCGACTAACTTGTGCACCATAAACACATAAATGGGGAAGAAAATACCCATCTGAAGAAGAATTAACCAGTGCTGGTGCACATTTATATAAATATATTAGATAATTTTACGATAAATTTCATTTATTAAGTTCAAAAAATTATAAGAGTGATCAAAATACAATCTATTACTTTATGTGCGCCAATGATAAATGAATGCTATAAAACTTCAGCTAACACTTTAACACTGATCGTTATTTTGATCGTTTTTGTGTGTTTATCATCCTGCTCTTCGGGTCCTGCTGCACGCGTCTCCGAGCGCTCAACGCAAACCGTTTTTAGAGGCCAAACTCATACAGTTGCACGTGGGGAAACGCTCTATTCTATTGCATGGCGCTATGGGCTCGATGTTAAAAAATTAGCTTATTTTAATGGTATAAACCCACCTTATACGATTTTTCCTTCACAAAAGCTCCGACTTAATATAAGCGCAGAAGGCATACAGACGCTCAATTCAGATTCGACTCTAAAGAATGCAAAAAGAGATGAAGTTGGGTCTGCATCCAACGCAAGCATCAGCCGTTCAAATAATCGATCAATTAGCGAAAAAAAATCGTCAAAATCCGAAATTTCTTTCAGCCCACTTAAGTGGCAATGGCCTGCGGCAGGCGCGCCAATTTCGCTCTTTCAGCGAGATTCGGTGCTAGATAAGGGTATTGATATTGGCGGTAATTTGGGCGAGCCTGTGCTTGCAGCAGCCTCTGGAAGGGTGGTTTACGCGGGGGGCGGGCTGAGCGGGTACGGTAATTTGCTCATCATAAAACACAATGAAATCTTCCTAAGTGCTTACGCACACAACAGCAAATTGTTGGTAAAGGAAGGAGATTTTATTAAAGGTGGGCAACACATTGCCGATATGGGTTCAAGCGGTACTGATAGAGTTAAGCTTCACTTTGAGATTCGTAGCGAAGGTAGCCCGGTGGATCCACTGAGATACTTGCCCAAGCGATAGAAAGCGTTCACACATTCGATAAGTAAAGATAAGAGGAGTCTGTGAAGCGACTCGACAACCTGATCCAAAAACAAGAAGTAGGCTGAAGGGAAAGTATAGCTTGGGTAGGCTAACGCTCACACACGTTAGCTAAATTTTACGATTTTAAGGGGCTGAAAAATGACTTTGCAAACTAAAGAATCAAGCGTATTTGACCGTGATGACGTGTTCATGCCGCAGGACGTTGATTTCGATGAAAGTGATATGTTACTTACGGATGAAGAAGAAGTACCGAAGGCAACACGCTCAGCAGGAATTGGTGAACGAATCATGGATGACAAGTTCAATAAAACCCTCGACGCAACTCAGATTTATCTTAACGAAATTGGTTTTTCTCCGTTATTAAGTGCTGAAGAAGAAGTGTTTTTCGCACGCAAAGCGTTAAAAGGCGATGAAGCTGCTCGCAAACGCATGATTGAAAGTAACCTCCGTTTGGTTGTAAAAATTTCCCGTCGTTATGTAAACCGTGGTTTGGCTCTACTCGATTTAATCGAAGAAGGTAACCTTGGTTTGATTCGTGCGGTTGAAAAGTTTGATCCTGAACGCGGTTTCCGTTTTTCTACCTACGCAACCTGGTGGATTCGTCAAACTATCGAACGTGCGATCATGAATCAAACTCGCACTATTCGTTTGCCTATCCATGTTGTAAAAGAATTGAATATTTATTTGCGTGCAGCTCGCGAACTTTCGCAAAAGCTGGATCACGAACCATCTCCGGAAGAAATTGCACACCTACTTGAAAAACCTGTTGCTGATGTTGAGCGCATGTTGAGTTTGAACGAGCGTGTAACTTCAATTGATACCCCAATCGGTCCGTCATCTGATCGCACCATTGTTGACACCATTGCTGACACTCACGTATCTGATCCTGCTTCTATTTTGCAAGATCGCGATTTAACAATGAGTTTGGACTCATGGTTAGACGAGCTAACTGAAAAGCAACGTGAAGTGCTTTCACGTCGTTTTGGGTTGCGTGGTCATGAGGTGAGTACCTTGGAAGAAGTCGGTCATGAAATTGGTTTGACACGTGAGCGCGTACGCCAAATTCAAGTAGAGGCTTTAAAGCGTCTGCGTGACATTATGGAAAAGCAAGGTTTGGATAGCGCAGCGTTGTTTAGCGCTTAATCAATATAGATGTAAAAATAAAGGCAGCTTCGGCTGCTTTTGTTGTTTTTGTAGCTTGGAAAATTCGCGATAGAAATACAGG
>CBHTVU010000219.1:0-6816 GCA_966096785.1 uncultured Gammaproteobacteria bacterium
CTTAAGAACAATCTGCAAGCCTATATCGTGAACTTGCACCGCGGCACGGTCTTTTTCCGAGCCAGTTACTGCGATTTTGAATTTGCGCGGCAAAAATGCGAATTCAGGGTGAAAGCTTGACCACTGGCGAATGATTTCGCAGTAGGGGCGTGGATCTACAATTTCGTCTTCCGCAACACCGGCAAACTGGTCAGACGTTGTATTGCGGATGCAATTACCGCTGGACTGAGTGCCGTGCATTCCTACATCAGCCAACTCCGACAATATGTCGGGAACTTCGGTTAAATCTGGCCAATTGAACTGAATATTTTGACGAGTACTTACGTGACAGTAGCCCTTGTCGTAGTGGCGAGCGATATGAGCCAATTTACGGATTTGCTTGCTGTTAAGCATGCCGTAAGGCACGTTGATGCGCAGCATGGGTGCCAACCGTTGTACATAAAGACCATTTTGAAGGCGTAGGGGCAAGAACTGTTCAGGTGGGAGTTCCCCCGCCAAAAATCGCTCGGTTTGATCGCGAAACTGCGCCACGCGTTGACGCAGAATGCTGTTGTCGTACTCATCGTAAATGTACATAAAATTTCAGTACCATCTTCGGCATAAATTGAGGCGCGCAGAATACACCAATTGTCGTTCAATCGCGAGGCAAGACAAGAACTCTTTTGGACTAAACAAAGAGCATTTGATTATAGGTTTGGGTGACTCACTGCTATCATGGAGCCACTTTTCAGGGGTTATTTATGTCCGATGCGTTTGATGATTTAGCGATACTGCCAGTATGTTTGGAAGACATTACAATTCTGCGGCGCGACCCTGATTTTCTACTCATTGATAAACCAACTCGCTTATTGAGCGTACCAGGGCGTCACCCGAAAAATCACGATTCTGTTATCACCCGGCTTCTCCCTGATTTTCCAAATGCAGCCATAGTGCATCGCCTGGATTTCTATACCTCTGGAATTATGGTGATTCCGCTAAATAAAAAATCCTTATCCCACATTATCAAACAGTTTCAGGCTCGTAGCACACACAAAATATATACGGCTGTTGTAAATGGGTTGGTAGAAGAAAACAGCGGTAGCATCGATTTGCCTATAGCGCCTGACATGGAAAATCGCCCCAGGTATAAAATTTGTACGCAAACTGGTCGGCAATCTGTAACAGAATTTACCGTAGTATCACGAGATGAAATTGCACAGACTAGCCGCGTTCTTTTGCACCCCATTACCGGGCGCTCCCATCAGTTGCGATTGCATATGAAAGCTATAGGTCATCCGATTTTAGGCTGTGAATTTTATGCGGACGAAATTGCGCTCAATAAATCGTCAAGATTATTGTTGCATGCGACTGATTTGGAGTTCGATCATCCTATAACAAATGAAAGGATTGAAGGATATTGCGAGCCCGGGTTTTGACATGTGTATAATCTGCGCAAAATTGGAATTGAAATTTTTTTAACTTTATAGGTAGTCGAGTCATGCAAGAACATAAAACTTCAACCAAGCTTGGTTTTTTTCCAGCCTTAATATTTTCGTCGCGTTGGTTACAGTTACCCTTGTATTTGGGATTAATTGTTGCACAAGGTGTCTATGTATTTTTATTTATTAATGAGCTTTATCACCTGATTGCAAAAGCACCTTCCTTAACTGAACAAACTATTATGTTAAGCGTGTTGGGTTTGATT
Organism: uncultured Gammaproteobacteria bacterium; assembly: GCA_966096785.1. Classification (GTDB taxonomy): domain Bacteria; phylum Pseudomonadota; class Gammaproteobacteria; order Pseudomonadales; family Cellvibrionaceae; genus Cellvibrio. The sequence goes on from CBHTVU010000219.1 coordinate 1,685, forward strand.
GATGTGGTGATGATTTCAAATCTTTTAGTCATGGTCATTGTGGGTGGTTATGAAACATTTGTGTCGCGTTTGAATTTAGATGGCCATCCTGACCAACCGGAATGGCTCGGGCACGTGAATGCAACAGTACTAAAAGTTAAATTAGCCATGGCTATTATTGGGATTTCATCAATCCATTTATTAAAAACTTTTATTGAAGCAGGTTCCCTGGGTTTGACTGATTCAAAATATACTGAAGTTGGAATCATGTGGCAGACCATTATTCATATGGCATTTATTTTGTCAGCCTTGGGAATTGCCTATACGGACCTGTTAATGCAGCGTGTTGCGAAAAATGGCAGGGCTGATCATTAACATTATTTGTTCGTAAATAAAAACGGCAGCCGAGGCTGCCGTTTTTATTTCCAAATTTACTATCAATGTTCCGCTGCCGCGCTTATACCTATGCCAGTTTGTGAACGTACAAATTGTGCATCAAACGCCGCTTCTTCAGCTTTTGCATTTGCGGATTTATCAAGCATCGAAAATAACCAAATACCGATAAACGCGATAGACACCGAGAAAATCGCTGGGTTCTTGAAAGGAAAAATGGCTTTTTCATGGTGGAATACATCAACCCATACCGTTGGTCCTAATACAACCAACACTAATGCGGTTAATAATCCAAAGCCACCACCTAAAACAGCGCCGCGAGTGGTGAGTTTTCGCCAGTACATTGAGAGCAAAAGAATAGGAAAATTCGCGCTCGCTGCAACACAAAACGCCAGTCCAACCATAAATGCGACGTTTTGATTTTCAAAAACTATTCCCAATAAAACCGCTATCACACCCAAACAGATGGTCGCAATTCGCGATGCGCGCATTTCTTTTTTCTCATCGCGCGCACCTTTCAATACCAGGGTTGCATATAAATCGTGAGAAATCGCACTGGACCCCGCAAGTGTTAAACCTGACACCACCGCAAGAATAGTTGCGAAGGCCACTGCAGAAATAAAGCCGAGCAAAATATCTCCGCCCAATGCTTGGGAAAGGTGAATTGCTGCCATATTAGTGCCACCGAGAAGCTTTCCATCTGCAGCAAAATAATGTGGATTATTTATCAGCAATACGATTGCGCCGAAGCCAATAATAAAGGTGAGTATGTAGAAGTAACCAATAAAACCTGTGGCGTAAAATACCGAGCGGCGCGCTTGAACTGCATCGCGAACAGTGAAGAAACGCATCAGAATATGTGGTAAACCGGCGGTACCAAACATTAGCGCCATGCCGAGGGAGATGGCTGAAATTGCAGAAATAGCGTCAGGTTTTTGAGCGAGGGGCGCCATAATGGCAGCACCTTTTGCATGAACTTTTACCGATTCGCTAAACATAGCTTCAAAACTAAAACCAAAATGGCTCAGTACCAAAAACGCCATTAAACTCGCACCGGACAGCAATAGCACGGCTTTAATAACCTGCACCCAAGTGGTAGCGATCATTCCACCGAAGGTGACATAGAGAGTCATTAAAATGCCTACACCAATGACGGCAGTTTCGTATTGCAAGCCAAATAAATATTCAATAATTTTTCCTGCACCTACAAGTTGTGCAATCAAATAAAATATAACCGTAACAAGTGAACCGCTCGCTGCAAGAATACGAATTGGTTTTTGTTGTAGGCGAAATGAAGCAACATCTGCAAATGTGTATTTTCCTAAATTGCGTAACGGCTCCGCGATTAATAATAAAACCAGCGGCCAGCCAACCAAGAAACCAATCGCATAAATCAAACCATCGAAACCGGATGTATAAACCAAACCTGCAATCCCTAAAAAAGAGGCTGCAGACATGTAGTCGCCAGCAATTGCCAGCCCGTTTTGAAAACCGGTAATACCGCCACCTGCTGCGTAAAAATCTGCAGTCGTTTTGGTGCGTTGTGCTGCCCAATAGGTAATGCCCAATGTAACCAGTACGAACACCAGGAACATCGCAATGGCGGTCACATTAATGGGTGGCTTTGGCGCGGAGTCAGCCCACACGGTTGCAGCGAAAAGACTTAGAGAAAATAACAGTAGGGCTTTTATTTTCATTTTAAAGCTCCTGCTTTTTGTGCGATTGCACGCGTCAGTGGTTCGATAACACGGTTAGCGTAAGTAACATAAATACCGGTGATAACCATGCAATAGATAATAATACCAAGCCCCAGTGCGATACCCACAGAGGTAACACCATTGCCTATTGGCGTACCGAGGGAGGATGGATAAAAAGCTATAGTGAGTATTAGCGCAAAATAAGCAACTATAACGGCGATTGATAATGGCCACACAATTTTTTTGCGCGCGCGCGTTAACGCAATATATTCAGGTAGTGCTCGGATTTGTTCAGGATGACTCATAGATTTTCCCTTTGTTATAAAGTTATTTGAATGTGAAGTAATAAAGTTGATTGGTTAGTTGTTATGAGAAAAAGCATTCCACATTTTTTACACTGAGTGCTATTGTCATTAAATGTTATTCTTATGACGATTAGTCACATCATAATTTGTTTGTCTTCGTTTAATTCACTTGTTCAGGAAGAAAATCATGTTTAATTTCAGTGATCATCTGCAAGAACTGCGCTCTACTCTTGTTGGCCTTGTGCTTATACTCGCTGCTACCATTATTGGTTTTATCTGGATTAGCCTCGGAATTTATTTTTGGTTAAGTTCATTTCTGGGTAATATTTGGGGCCCTTTAGTTCTCGGTCTAATTTACTTTGTGCCGATTATTGTATTTGCTTTTGCTAAAGCCTTTGCCCGTCCAGCAGAGATCGCGGTTAAGTCGCCTTATGAACAGGATCTAAGCCTGCAAGCATTTTCAAAAACATTTGAAAATCTTTCGAACCGTTCGCCGTTTGTAATAATTGCTGCGGCGGCAGTTGCTGGCTTTTTAGCAACACGCTTCCCTTCATTGCTTAGTCTATTTAATCAATTGCTTTCAGCTTATTCCGAGGAGGTTAAAAAGCGTTCGGAAGCTGTAGCACCCGCTTCACCCGATACTAATACGACGCATAACGGATAAATCAGGATGCGCGGATTCTAGCAAGCCAGAGTGATGCTTCCAATACAAAGAATGCAAAGCTCGCCAAAGAAAGTAAATCCGCGCTAATACATGCTAATAACAAAACAAGTTCGCTTGGCGCGTGGATGGAAGGCGTTCGAGGTGGGTATTCATAGGTGTGAAAAAATTATTGCTAAATCCAACCTTTTTGGCGTGCGATGCGCGCTGCATCTACACGGTTGGCTGCATTTAATTTTGCGATAGCTTCTGATAAATAATTGCGTACTGTACCCTCGGAGAGGAACAAGGTGTTGGCAATTTCAGCCGTGGTTTTACCTTCACTTGCAAGGCGCAGTGCGCGACGCTCTTTGTCGCTTAAAGGATCTGTTTCCCCCAGTGCCATCATGGCCAATTCACCATCGATGACTCGTTTTCCATCCATAATGCGATAAATGGCTTGGATTAGCTGTTCCGATGGCGCGTCTTTTAAGAGAAAACCCGAAACCCCCATATCAATCGCACGACGAATATAACCTGAGCGGCCAAAAGTGGTGATGATGATAATTTTGGTGGTGGACTGCTGCTGAATTAAATATTGCGCTAGCTCCAACCCGGAACGACCAGGCATTTCGATGTCCGTGAGAAGAATGTCGTAACTATTTTGCTTGAGCAGCAGCCATGCCTTGTCCCCATCCTCTGCTTGGGTAACGTCGAAGCTGGGTTCCATGCTCAGCAGTGCGGCGAGTGCACCACGCACCATTGCCTGGTCTTCTGCTAATAAAATTTTCATGGCTAACTGACCTGTACTAATTCATTGGCTGGGAGGGTGATATCAAAGCGTGCGCCGTTGGAAATCTGTGCGCTTATATCGCCAGCCAAAGCATGTAGTCTTTCTTGAATACCGTTCAAACCATTGCCGGGTGTAATGGACTTGATACAACCATTGTCTCTCATACTAATGACGACGCTCTCACCATCTAGCTGGAAGGAAATTTGGCAATGATTACCATTACTGTGACGCAAAACATTGGTTGTTAGTTCGGTGAGCGCAAGTATTAATGCGGTTTCAGCACGTGGTGAAAGTGAGGGAATTTCGCCATCTAAATCTACTGAAAAACCATTTTGGCGCAATTTTTCACATAGTTGAATGACCTCTCCCGAGAGTCCGCGATGTTTGTAGCCCGACACCGTTTGGCGTACAAGGCTCAGGCTTTCCCGGGCAATTTTGTGGAGATCGGAAAGATGTTCACTAACGTCTTTGATCTTGTCCTGCTTAAGAAGCTTTTCCGCAAGTTCCGCTTTAAGCGCAATAGATGAAAGGGTGTGACCCAATATGTCATGCAAATCACGGGCAATACGCTCACGCTCAGCAATAACGGCAAGCTGTTGGATTTCTTGACGACTTTGAATCCAGTTTACCTTATGCGAAAAACGCATTCTCTCAATGTGGCCCCAAAGACTGATTGATAGCAGTCCAGTAACAGCTGGCAGGGTAAACATAGGCACGGGATAGTCGTAATGAAATTGCACCCCAACAATCATAAGGAAGTAACTGAACAAAAGGATGAGGTAAGTTCGTGTTGAATAGTTGTAACCAATAAGGAAACCAATATAAGTAAAAAAATTGCTAGAGCCGGGTGAGAAAGGAATAACAAGCCAAAAAAGTACGGTAGTAGCTAAAATAGGTTTCCATACGTGCTTTGGTGTAGAGCGCGCACCCCATAGGTAAAGACACACAAAGACAAAATAGGCCCCAACTAAAAACGTCAATATATCCATAGACGCTTTCATGTAATAAACGGGTACAAAATAATAAAGGCTAAAAATAAGCCAAATCCAGGGCTTTTCTAGAAATAGGGGTGCACGGCAGGCAGTGCCAGGAACAACATTCTGATTCATAACGGTGCCCAAGGGTATTGAGTTAATGACGCGTTGACTGGGCCATTATAGATGCTTATGCACATGAAGTTTCGATCTTCCTCCGCTATTTCAGTTGACCTAACGCACACCACCTGGAACCGTCTAGATGGGCAAAGTAATTGTTATCAGCTTAAGTACTGTGCACCCAAAAGATAACTTACATTTGTCAGCAGGTGATTACTGCGCTTTTCATGT
>CBHTVU010000220.1:0-6792 GCA_966096785.1 uncultured Gammaproteobacteria bacterium
TTTTATTTTTATCGAGATCTGAAATGCTAATTATCCCCGCAATTGATTTAAAAGATGGCCAATGCGTACGTTTACGCCAAGGCTTAATGGACGACTCGACCGTATTCTCCGACGATCCTGTCGCTATGGCGAAACAATGGGTTGATCAAGGATGCCGTCGTTTGCATTTGGTTGATCTGAATGGTGCCTTCGAAGGCAAACCAATGAACGGTGGTGTGGTTACGGCAATCGCAAAAGCTTATCCAAATTTGCCAATTCAAATTGGTGGTGGTATTCGCAGTGCGGAAACTATTGAGTACTACCTCAATGCCGGTGTGCAATATTTAATTATTGGTACTAAAGCAGTAAAAGAACCACAGTTTGTGACTGACATGTGCAAACAATTTCCCGGTCATATTATTGTCGGGCTCGATGCAAAAGACGGTTGGGTTGCAACTGATGGTTGGGCAGAAGTTTCTAATATTCAAGCGAGTGAGTTGGCGAAGCGTTTTGAACAAGATGGTGTGAGCAGTATTGTTTATACCGACATAGCGCGCGATGGAATGATGCAAGGTGTGAACGTGCAAGCAACTGTTGCTATGGCGCAAGCATCAAGCATTCCCATTATTGCATCGGGCGGCGTAACTAATATGGATGACATACGTGCGCTGAAAGCTGAAGCTCATAAAGGTATTTGCGGTGCTATTACTGGTCGCGCAATTTATGAAGGCACATTAACCATGGCGGAAGCGCAGGCTTATTGCGATTCAAATTAATTTGAGTAAGTTGACAGCATCAATTTACTCTGGATTCTTATGTTGAGATTTCACTGGTTAAGATTTTTTTCGGTAATTACTTTTGCTTTATCGCTGAATGCTTTTTCTGCGCAAGAAAATCATCGCCCGTACACCATTGATCGCTCGGAAGTTATCGATTTTCATGCAAAAGCTAACAGCAAGGACTACGAGGTTTACGTAAAATTACCTGAGAACTATGCCACTAGTCCTAATGAAAAATATCCGTTGATAGTTCTAACGGATGGTTACTACGCGTTTCCTTTGCTGAGCAGCATTAATTGGCGAATGAGCGAACGCAACAAGGTTTATGAACAATCAATAATCGTTGGTATTTCATATTCAAAAGGCGACGACATTAGCAAAAGCCGTGCGCGTGATTTTACCCCACCGGCTTCCACCGATGAGAAATTCAACAACAAAACTGACGAAGCAGGCAGAGCTGATTTATATGCGCAATTTATTGCTCAGGAATTGTTGCCTTATTTAATTAAAAGCTATTCGATAGATACGACAAGAAAAATTTATGCCGGTCATTCTTATGGCGGTTTGCTTGGTGCCTATATTTTATTCACGCAACCCAATATGTTTGATTACTATTTAATTGGTAGTCCATCCTTATGGTTCAACAACAAAGTCATGTTTAACTATGAAGCGATCTACGCAAAAGCAAATAAAGATCTGAAAGCAAAAGTGTATATGGCTGCTGGTGCGGAAGAGGAAGAGCCTCGGTATGAGATGGTGGGGTCTATGCTTGCATTAGATAAACAGCTAAAAGCGCGACATTACTCACAGCTGACAATAATTACTGAAACCCTTTCTGATGAAGGACATTTGTCGGTGTACCCAAGGTTTATTACTAAAGGTTTACTTTGGGCGTTACCGCTAAAACACTAATGGGCGTTAGCATTATGATCAAAAAATATTTATTTCTGTTAATCGTGATTGTAGGTATTCCGTTGTTTGCCAATGCTGAGCAACCTGCTTATAAAAAATTTGTTTTAGAAAATACACAAATAGTTCCTATCAAATCAAAAGCTGGTAGAGATTACGAATTAATTATTGTCTTGCCTGCAAGTTATTACTCGCAACCTGAGAAAAAATATCCTGTGCTTTATTATGTAGATGCGTATTGGGACACGCCGCTGTTGGCATCTACTTACGGGAATTTAATTTACGATAATGTAGTTCCTGAATTTATTATGGTAGGTCTCTCTTACCCCGCTGGAACTAATTACGACAAGGAGCGGCGCTTCGATTTAACATTTAGTAAGCCTGCGGGTGACGAAGCAGCAGCCGGTGGTGCGTTTGCATTTTTGGATTTTATTAAGCAACAGGCTGCGCCTTTGATTGAAAATCAATTTCGAGGTCTACCAACTGATCGAGTGTTATCAGGCAATTCTTTAGGGGGGCTTTTTGCGTTAACTGCTGCCTACAAGTCAGATAATTTTTTTTCAGGTTATATCGCCTTAAGTCCTGCGGTGGAATGGGATCATAAAGCGCTATTGAAACTGGATGAAACATACGCGCAAAATAACAAATCATTGAATGCACGTATTTTTATTTCTTACGGCAGTACCGAATATGCGCCATTTCGCGAACCTATTATGCAATATCAAAAATATTTGGCTGCAAAAAAATATCAAGGCCTGGAATTACAAAATTATGTGATGGAGGGCTTAGATCACACGGGTGTTAAAGGCGATGGTTACGTACGCGGTTTAATGTGGGTTTGGAAACCGAAAAAGCCTGCTGGTCCTAGTGGTCTAGAACGCGGTTTTACCGGCGCAAAATAATTGAATATATTTAACTGATAGGCTGTTTAGCCTGATAGAGATTTATATGGCTCTCGCAAAAAGAATTATTCCCTGTCTCGATGTTGACAACGGTCGCGTTGTTAAAGGCGTGCAATTTTTGGATATCCGGGACGCGGGTGATCCGGTGGAAATTGCTAAGCGTTACAATCAGGAGGGTGCAGATGAAATTACTTTTCTGGATATTACTGCAACTCACGAAGGTCGAGATACTACTGTGCATACAGTAGAAAAAATTGCGAGCGAGGTATTTATTCCATTAACGGTTGGCGGCGGCATTCGCACAGTGGACGACATTCGTACCATGCTGAATGCTGGTGCCGATAAAGTTGGAATAAATTCCGCTGCTGTTTTCAATCCTGATTTTGTAAAAGCGGCATCTGATCGTTTCGGTGCGCAGTGTATTGTTGTTGCTATAGATGCAAAAAAAGTCAGCAAAGAAGGTGAAGAGCCGCGCTGGGAAATTTTCACTCACGGTGGTCGTAAACCGACAGGTATTAATGCCGTGGAATGGGCTGTGCGTATGGTGGAATACGGCGCTGGAGAAATTTTGCTAACGAGTATGGACGGAGATGGAACTAAAAAAGGCTACGATTTGGGCGTGACACGCGCTATAAGCGATGCAGTGGCTGTTCCAGTAATTGCTTCTGGTGGCGTGGGGAATTTGCAGCATCTGGCAGATGGTGTAACTCTTGGCCGTGCAGACGCTGTGCTGGCAGCAAGTATTTTTCACTTCCGCGAATATACTGTGCCGCAGGCAAAAGAATTTATGCGGTCACAAGGAATTGAAGTGCGCTTTTAGAAGAGTTCATATAGAAGACGCATAAGAAAAGGACGCTTCGAGCGCCCTTTTTTTGTGATTGCGACCTGTTTAAGCAGCTCGATATTGCCTGAGAATATCGGCTATTTTCGGTTCAGAAGCACATATGAAATCAATAAATTCACCGACGCCCACTTCCGCATCCAAACGACTATCGAATGGTCCTATATCTACACCTTCACGGGTGCTGTAGTACCAATATCTGTCTTTTTGAAGGAAACGACCATTACGACTAGGTACTGAACCTTCTTCACCCGAACGATTAAATATTGCCATCTTTAAATCCCCATTAATAATTAGATGCTTGTAAGCAGAATTTCCTTAACTCTTAAGCATTCCCCAAGCGCTTAAATCACTTTGCCCCTGAGTTCTGTGATTATAAACACTAATTAGAACTTCCGAATATAATTAGTTGTGATTACACAAAGATCGTTTTATAACCTAAATATGTCGCCTGAAGTTTTGTCTATCGCAGCCGACCTTCTCGAAAGAATTTATTAGTGGGCATTCACTTTAAAAGAAAGTTCGCTTTGGCGAAGGTAGTCTGACCAAATTTGTGAAAGCGCCAGCAATAGAGGCGCTTAAATATGTGAAAGTTAAGCTAACAATTGATTTGCGACTTTTATTACCGCAATTTTTCTTCTTCTTGTTGTGGCTTGACTTCAGTATTAGGAGATATAGCTGGGCTAATCTGCTTGAGAGACTCCTGCCCGGTAGGTTGGCCAAGGATGTGGAGGCCCTTCAACAAATTAATAGCGTCTAGGACTTGGTTATCTTTCAGAGTATCGTCGATTACAATGGCTTCCCGCTCACGTTCTCCACTGCCAACTTCCTGACCGTCCTGAGTGCCGAGGTGGCCAGCCAAGTCTGCCTCGGCTGACGCTGCTTTCTGGCTCGTACCATTGCTAATCTTTTCAAGGCGCACATCTGGCTCTATTCCTTTGGCCTGGATTGAACGACCATTAGGCGTGTAATAGAGAGCGGTAGTTAATTTGATGGCGCGATCTTCAGTGATCGGGATAACGGTCTGTACTGAGCCTTTGCCAAAGCTGCGAGTTCCCATAATGATGGCCCGCTTGTGATCTTGTAATGCCCCTGCAACGATTTCTGATGCAGACGCTGACCCACTGTTGATAAGCACGACTAAAGGCAAGCCGTTGGTAAGATCCCCCGGGGTTGCGGCATAACTAAGGCTACTGTTTTCCATGCGTCCGCGAGTGTAAACAATGGTCCCGCTCTCCAGAAAAGCGTCAGCAACGTCGACCGAGGCTTGCAAAACGCCTCCAGGGTTATTGCGCAGATCCAGGATCAAGCCTTTGGTCTTGGTCCTGGACTTCAAATTCTCACGTAGTCTTTCGCTAAAGTCGTGACCCGTATTGGTTTGAAATTGCGCGACGCGAATGTACAAATAGTCATCGGCAATAGGCTTCACAATCACGCTTTGCACATGAATTAAATCGCGAATCACCACCAGCTCAATGGGCTCTTCCACCCCTTTGCGTATCAAACTTAATTTGATAGGAGTGTCTTTTGGGCCACGCATCAAGCGAGTGGCATCGGTGAGCGTTTTGCCCTTCATAGACTGGTCATCGATACGCAAAATAATGTCACCTGGTTTGATGCCTGCCTTTTGTGAAGGCGATCCGTCAAGCGGTGTAATCACTTTAATAGCACCGTCATCCACACCAACTTCCAGCCCTACGCCGCCAAATTCACCGCTCGTTGTGGCTTGCAGTTCAGCGTAGGCTTCTTTGTCGAGATAGGCAGAGTGAGGATCAAGTTCGGAGATTAAACCTTTGATCGCGTACTCAAGCATTTTGGAATCGCTGATTTCTTCCACATAGCTTGTGCGTACGTGATCGTAAGCGCGCGTAAAAGTGCGCAGCTCATCAAGTGGCAGGACACCTTCGTTATTAGTAACGGGTGCTGGTTTTTTCTTTTCGGAGGGTGCTGCTGCATAGGAGATATTTATGCACGCCGAAAAAATCAGCAACAAAAAAATGCTGATTTTTTTTAAAGCATTGGGCATGAATGTGGAGCAGAACAACATTTACATCTCCGAGAAATGCGGCATCAATTTATAAACGGTGCACGTTTGCTTAAGAAAAAAATTTCACAAATTTGTAAAAATTGCATAATGATTTTCAGATGCCGCTGCAACCTAAGTTAAAATGAATTATGCGCGGGCCAGCCAATCTGCTGGATTAATGGCTTTGCCTTGATAGCGAATTTCAAAATACAAACCACTTTCATCTTGTCCGCCAGTATTGCCAACACTGGCGATAGTCTCGCCCGCTTTCACCGCATCGCCCGCTTTTTTATTCAGATGCTGATTGTGAGCATAGAGACTTAAATAACCCTCGCCGTGATCAATGATGACCAATAGGCCTTGGCCGCGAAAGTAATCTGCAAAGACTACACGGCCGTAATGAACCGCCTGTACAGGTTGGCCCGCATTTGCATCTATTAACACACCATTCCATTGCAGTTGACCTTCTACCTGGCTGCTACCAAAGCCGTGTGAAATTCTGCCTTGGGTTGGCCAAGGCAAACGCCCTTTTCTTCCGCTGAATTTTTCACCGGCATTCGGCAGGGGAACATAACTTGGTGCCGTTGCAAAGCTATTGGTTGCACGCGTAACTTTTTGGAGTAATGCCTGCAACTGACGGCGATCTTCCAACATATCTTGTAACGCTTTATCTTTGCTCGAAATGGTTGTGTTAATTTTTGCGAGAGTTTGTTTGCGCTGTGCTTGCGCCTCCTGCAGGCTTGCCTGTTGTTTACTCAACTCTTCTTTAATGACATTGAGTTCAACAGTTTTCTGCGCAATTTGTGGTTCCAGTTCGTTAAGTTGAGCGATAGTCTCTAAATATTTTTTCATTTTTTCAGCATGAGCTGCCATGAAATAACTATGGTATTTCATCATGCGCGAAATGCGTTCGGGTGATTCCTGATTCAGGAATACTTTAAATTGTGGTTGTTGCCCAAGCTGATAAGCAGCGCGTACCTGCTCAGCGGCTTGGGCTTGTTGCTTTGCTCGCGCTTTTTCCAAATCGTTGCGCTCTTTATTTAAATCTTCAATCTGTTTGTTTTGGCTATTGATTTCTTGCTGGATTTTTTCAACTTTTTTCTGCAAGTCGCTCATTTGCGTTTCATTTTTTTGCAATTCCTGCTGCACATTTGTGCGCGCACCTTGCACTTTTTTTAATTCTTTTTGAAGATCCGCGATGTCTTTTTGCAATTTTACCATATCCGCTTTTTCGTCGCTCATTGCAGCGGACGAAAGCGCTAGCATCATCGATAATAAACTTAGGAAAAAGAGTTTTTTCATGAGGTTTGTTTAAATCATTAGTAATTTATTTGGGAGTCGTCATTCTCAACTAAA
>CBHTVU010000221.1:0-6744 GCA_966096785.1 uncultured Gammaproteobacteria bacterium
TAAAACGTCAGCGAAGCTGACCGAACAAAAAAACCGACTTTACTAAAAGCCAGAGTGAAATAGCTTGTTAATAAAGCTATTGCTCAGGTCGTGGTACGTCCAAGCGTCTTGTGCAAGCGGGTGTCTTACAAAAGCGGATCTTCGGGCGAATCTCAATCTGCAGCAGTTCAAAATTAAAGCACTTGTGAAAGATGAGTTCAAGCAGTAATGAATTAATTTTTTGAATATGACAAATTTGGCAGATTGTGAGTAAGGATCACTCAATTCACTGCGACATATTGTCGCCACCGGTTTCTTTTTTGACACTTTTTTGCGCACTTTTTTTGTTAGTTTTTCCCAAAACTTCGTGCAAAAACAGTGCAATAGGAATGACCAAAATACCTGCGAGCATTACTTGATGCTTAATTACCTGGAATTCATATCCCTCTTTCGCTAACTGATAGGCAGCCAAGCCCCATGCAGCAGCAGAAAAATACGCAAAACTATTCTTTTTATAGACACCAAACGCAATTAATGCAGTAACAGACGCCAAAAATAATCCGTACACATTTCTAAATGTAAAAAATCCAACAACAGACGCGATCAATAAAATTAGCAAAATCCAATTTAAAATTTTCGCCGTTGTAATAATTTTCGTCATGCTTACATCCAACTTAAAGTGTTACTTTTTTACACCAAAAATTATTCACGCTTATCATCGGCTCGCGCTTTTTCAAACCAATCCTGATATTTTTTATGAACGCCACGGGTTAAAGCCTGCGAATAATCTTCCATAGTGTCCACTCCGACTAATACAAAGACCACCACAAGAGACAATTTTATCGCTATAAGATCGTAGCCTATAGCAATACACACACCGATGGACGCCAGGGACCATATGGTCGCGGCAGAAGTAACTCCCCACACCATTCCATCGCGGGCAAGCATAACTCCCGCACCCAGAAAACCTATGCCTGTAATAACCTGGCCAATGATACGTGAGGGATCAGTTGCAGTTGTTGAAACAAGCATAGAGGCTGCAATAAAAATATAGGTACCAAGTACAATTAAGGCCGATGTGCGAATTCCAACCGGTTTTCCACGCAATTGCCTTTCAAGACCGATGATGCTGCCGCAGGCTAAAGACGTAAACACGGCTTGCCATTCAAATGGTGTTATAGAAACAATTTCTGCAAAAGTCATTCTGAACTCCAAAAAAAATCTGTACTTAATCTAAACCCATTGCAGCTTTTACAATTATTTTTTTTAATTCAGTCAATGAATTTAGCTGTCTCATGCCCGTATTACGCAACCAGGTTAGCACCAAAGATTCGCTGCCAAATAAACGTTTAAACGCTTCCATGGCACTCATCATCATCAAGTTATTGGCCAAGCGTTGGCGTTGATAGCGGCGCAAAATTGAAAAATCATTGAGCGGAATTTTTCTTTCTAACGCGCGTTCTATTTCCTGTGCAAGCACTTTTACATCTAACAAACCCAAATTAACGCCCTGCCCCGCAAGCGGGTGAATGTTATGGGCAGCGTCTCCCACCAAAACAATGTGAGGTTGGATATAGGTTTTAGCATGGCGTTGTCGCAAGGGAATAATAAAACGCTCGGCTGTGTGAATTATTTTTCCAAGCTTAAATTCAAACGACTGTGCGAGGCGACTATTAAACTCGGTATCACTTAACTGCATTAATTCATCAGCAAGTTCGGATTTTGCTGACCATACAATTGAACAAAAATACTTTTCATTTATTGTCGGTAAAGGCAAAAATGCTAGCGGGCCTGTGCGCATAAAGCGCTGCCATGCTGTTAATTGGTTCGGTAACTCCGTTTGAACGGTAGTAATAATTGCCTTGTGTCCGTAATCCCATTCGCGTGTTTCAAACTCAGCCAGTTCACGCACTGTCGAATGCGCGCCATCAGCGGCTATTAATAATCGCGTGACAAGCCTGGTTCCGTTATCCAGAGTTACAATCACTGCATTACTATTTTCCATGGCTTTTATAGTAGCGGGTTGTATCAATTTAACCTGTGAATACTGTGCTATATTTTTTCGAAGCAGATTTACAATCACAGAATTTTCTACAATGTGACCCAAATAATCAGAGCGTACATCCGCACTGCTAAAATGAATCTCTGCTGTGCCCTCACCATCCCACACGTGCATGTCTCGATAACCACATACACGAGTTTGTTCAATGTCTTCCCACACGCCCAATTGCCTGAAAAAATTTTGTGAAGCTTGCGTGAGTGCAACAACTCGTGGATCAAATGATTCATCGTTAAAATGTTGAACATCATTACCCGCTTCAATTAACGCAATACGTAATAACTGTGTCTGCTTAAACTGCGCAATAGCACAAGCGAGGCTTGCACCAACCAAACCAGCACCAACTATTACAATGTCAAACTCTTGCGTATCCATATATTTATTCAGCTAACTCAGGTTATATCAGCGTCTTCAGGAGTTTGCGCTGCCGTTCATAAAGGTATCAAAATGTTCAATATAATTATTAATGTTTTCTTCGAGCATCGAACGATACTGCGACATAAAATATTCAATGACTTCTTCGCGTTTATCTTGCATTTCCTGCTTTGTCTGTAAATCCGCCGCGCTGGCCCAGGCGTTAAAACGCGATGCTGCGAACATGAGAGATGCACTAACTTTACCGCGAGCAGCACCCGCCAGGTGTTCGTTGGCTAATTTAATGTGCACGTCCGCTCGGTTAAAAAACTTTTCATCTGTATCTTCGGTCATATGTTTTCCTAACTACCATTATGATGTTATATAAATTTTTCCCCCGCCCGACCCATGGTTTGAGTAGCAAATTGAGTTTTAACGGAAGGCATTAAATCCAAACCTATAAAGCCCAAATGGCGCAACGCAATTAACGGAAGGGAAGATGTTGAAAAAAGACTTACTAATTTATCGCTAAAACCTATAGTCAGGCTCTGATCTAATTGCTGACGATGCATATAATCTTGCAACACACTTAATTCACCGAGAACCCTACCCTGCGCCTCGCCTTGAATAAGGGAATTTACCAAACACACGCAATCGCGTAAGGATAAATTAAATCCTTGCCCTGCAACCGGATGTAAAAAATGCGCTGCGTTGCCCACCAATACGATATGGGAACGAATCTGTTCGGAGGCAGTAACCAATTTTAATTCATAGCTGTGACGCTGACTCACTCGCAAAAACTTGCCTAAACGAGCGCCAAAACGTTGCTGTAGATGTTGCAAAAAATCTGCATCGTTTAATGAGAAAACATCATCCGCCTGATCGCTAGGGAGAGTCAAAATCAATGCTGATTCCGAAGCAGAAGGTGAATCACCGAGAGGTAACAATGCCAATGGCCCAAGCTCGGTAAAACGTTCGTAGGCCACGCCCTTGTGAGGCTCGCTAAAAGCAACGTTGGCAATTAACGCTGTTTGATTGTAATTTTTAATCTGTGAATCTATACCCAGTGATCTACGCAATGGTGAATTACCACCGTCAGCAACGACTGCCAGTTTACAACTCAATTCCATCGGTCCATTAACCGAACCGACCATTATTTTCGCGCCCGATTTTTGCGGTAGGAGCTTTTCCACGCGCACTGGCGCTAATTGGTGAATATTTTTATGAGTTTTTAAATGCGAAAGTAATGTGCGGCCGATCCATGCATTAGGGATCACATAACCAACCGCATCGACATTATAGGTAGCTGAATCAATGAGGCCACCCATAAAATGGCCTGCGTCGCTTACGTGAACTTTTGAAATTGAGGTTGCATGCTGCGAAAGCAGATCCCAAACAGCCAATTCGCGGAAAATATCCACGCTACCTTGCGCTATAGCTGTGGAACGCGCATCGAAATTTTTTTGAAATGAAGTTTGATCTGATTCATCGAACGCTTGTGCTTCAAGTAGAGCAATAGTCCAATCAGGCTTTTGATGCGCGAGCAACAAGGCGAGACTAGCGCCTACCATTCCGCCGCCGATAATAGCTATGTCAAAATCTTTTGGTTGAATCATCAGTATTTCTTACGTTGAAAATATGCGCTGCTTAAACGACTTACATTTTTATTGGTAAGGCTACAATTTTATTTTCGGGTGTTTTTCAGAGCTTCAATTGCCTCTGTATTTTCTAGCAACTCAGCCAGTGCAAGTGGTGAATAACCATCGTCATCCAATTGAATGTCAACACCCAGGGCGAGCAATAATTTAATGGCTTTAAAGTGATTTTGCTCCGACGCACAATGCAAAGGTGTATAGCCACGCTCACCTTTTGCATTGATATTTGCACCCGCTTCAGCCAACATATGAATAGCTTCGCAATCGCCCCAATGACTAACTACGTGAAGCGGAGTATCACCATAGTCATTTTTATAATCTACGGAATCTATTTTGTGGTGTAGAAAATCCGGCTCAGCTTCTACTTCCAGGAAAATATCTTCAAGACTTCTCATAATTAAATCAAGCCATCAAGGCTTCAATTTCTTCCACGGTTTTTGGTACATCTTTTGTCAAAATTTCATTGCCATCTTTTGTGATAACCACATCATCTTCAATACGAATGCCGATTCCGCGCCATTTCTTTGCAACGCGTTCATTGTCAGGAGCGACATAAATTCCGGGTTCCACGGTTAACACCATGCCGGGTTCAAGCACGCGCCATTCACCGCCGACTTTGTAATCACCTACGTCGTGCACATCCATTCCCAACCAATGGCCAGCGCGATGCATATAAAATTCTTTGTAAGCTTCCGTTTTAATTAATTCGTCTATATCACCTTCGAGCAAACCAATTTTTACCAGACCTTCGGTGATAACCTTTACTGTAGTCTCGTGCGGGTCGTTCCAATGATTACCGGGTTTTGCGACAGCAATAGCTTCTAGTTGAGCTCGCAAGCAAATTTCATAAAGTGTTTTTTGTTCTGGAGAAAATTTTCCGTTTACCGGAAAAGTTCGCGTGATATCGGCAGCGTAACTTTCCAATTCACAACCCGCATCAATTAATACCAGATCGCCGTTTTTTAATGCCGCGCTATTTTCGATGTAATGCAATATACAACCATTTTTTCCTCCGCCAACGATGGTGTTGTAGGCAGCGAAGCGCGCACCATTCATTTGGAACTCATGCGAAATTTCTGCTTCAAGCTGGTATTCCATGACACCTGGCTTGCAAAATTTCATTGCTCGAACATGCGCACGCGCAGAAATTTCTCCCGCCTCTTTCATAACTCGCAACTCTGCGGCACTTTTAAATAAACGCTGTTCATTAAGGAAGTGACTCAGATCTAAAAACTCACCTGGGGGCGTTGCGCCAGAGCGAACTTTTGCACGAATTGTATTTACCCAATCCATCACTTGTTTATCAAACTCGCTGTCTTTTCCCATTGCATAATAAACACGCTCACGGCCTTCAATAAGACCGGGCAAAATATCGTCTATGTCATCTATAGGAAAAGCATCGTCTGCATCGTATTCATTAATTGCGCCTTCAGGGCCAGCGCGATAGCCATCCCAAATTTCGCGTTCGCGATTACGCTCACGAACAAACAACACATATTCACCGTGCTCACGACCAGGAATTAATACGAGCACTGCTTGCGGTTCGGAGAATCCAGACAGATAAAATAAATCGCTGTCCTGACGGTAATGATGTTCAGTGTCGCGGCTACGCGTTCGCTCAGGTGCGGCAGGTACAATTGCAATACTGTTTGGCTCCATCATGGCCATTAATTCTTTACGGCGGCGAGTGAATTCCTGTTTGGTAATTCTCATGGACAAGTCTCTTGTTCGCGTTTGACGGTTAGCGACGACTTCTTAGAGGCGCGCAATATAGATTGTTTTAAATCACTTAAAGAAAATGCTAATGAACCTGATCGGAAGCAGGTATAGCAATCGAATCTGACGATGCCTTATTAGTTTGCGCAGCGTATTCCAAAAACAAAGATGCCGCGACCTGGCGAACATATTCGGTAACTTCCATATAGTCCGCCTCGTCGGATTCGTCGCCATCTTCCACCGAAATTTGCGCTATGGCGGCAAGATCACGTAATCCATCTTCAGATTCTTCTATCAGAACTCGCTTGGCGACACCCGCAGAACCAAAGCCCGTAAGAAAACCATAGCACCACTGGCCGAGAGTTGCTGTCCGTTGACTAAGATCTGCATCATCCTCGGGTAACAAAAGTGCCAAACCAAAACCATCGCGTAATTGCTGCAAAGTCTGATGATAAAGTGCTGTAAGCGCTTCACGGACTTTTTCATCCGGTGCTTGCGTAAAATCTAAAAATTCGACCGCATCCAGCAACCAGCGAACTTCACTGAGTTCAGCGCCACCACTTAGTTTTCCGCATAACAGGCCGTGTAATTCTGAAGGGCTATTGATGGCACCCAGAGGTGCGATTAAATTACAAAAATCATCGAAGTTAATATTTGGGGCGAGGTTGTGGTCGGAATATTGTTCGTTCATGGAGAGAAAAAGGCCGTCAACAAAAAAGGAAAATCGAATGCTATCACGATGCATACTGCAAACTGTGGTTTATCTATAAAAATCCTGCGTTGACTTACCGGGTATTTAGCGTGTCCTTGAAATCACTTTAAATCCAGCTGCTAAGCTATAGTTACGATTGACCCCTGCGGACTGCCGCAATATAGTGAGTACCTTGCGTAACTTTGTCGTGTTATGCCTTGTTATTGGTCACAATTATCATGTCTGACGAACTTTTACTGTCTTTAGAAACCAAGCTTGATCGCTTGATT
>CBHTVU010000222.1:0-6701 GCA_966096785.1 uncultured Gammaproteobacteria bacterium
TGATCTAGCTAAAGGCTACGACGTTAAGGATCTTTCTGTCAGCCCCGATGGCACCAAGCTGCTATTTGCCGCGCATGCGCCGCTTGATCCGGATCTGGATATGGACGACCCGCTGCAAACCAAGTGGCACATTTATGAGTACAACCTCAAAACCAAAGAAACTCCACGCGCGATCATCACCTCCAAAATTGTGGCTGACCAAGGCCAGGATATTAGCCCCAGTTATCTACCCGATGGCCGCATTCTGTTTACCTCAACCCGTCAGACACGCAGCAAAGCCATACTTCTTGACGACGGTAAACCGCAGTTTTCTGCCTATGAAGAAGGCAACGATACTGCTGCCTTTTCACTGCATGTGATGAAAGACGATGGCACAGGTATAGAGCAGATAACCTACAACCAAAGTCATGACCTGCAACCCTCTGTAATGAAAGATGGCCGAATTATTTACACCCACTGGGACCAAAACGGTAATCATGACAATTTAAGCTTCTACACAGTAAATCCCGACGGCACCCAGGTTGAACGTCACTACGGCTACATAAGTATGAATATTCAGCCTTTAATGGATGAGCCCAGAAATCGATTATTGCACCCGCAAGAAATGTTGGATGGCCGTATTGCAGCCATTCTGAAACCTGACGGAGCGCTGCTCGGCGGCGATATGGTAGTGGTAGATACCAAACACTTTTACGAAAATGATCTGCCTTTGCCTGCCGGTGGAGGTATGACTGCAACCGCTCAAAACCCGATTTCAATCCTTCCGGTAAACATCAAAACAGGCGAAACCGACGTGTCCAGACATGGCCGCTTTTCAGCCTTAACACCGCTATATGATGGCACCAACCGCCTTCTGGTCAGCTGGTCGCAGTGCCGCTTGAAAGAAGTAGCCACGGACAAGATTGTTGCCTGCACAGATAAATTAATTGTCGATAACCAAGTCGTTGCTGGCTATGAAGAAGCTGAGCCTTTTTACGGGCTCTGGATCTACAACATAACTGATCAATCGCAGCTACCGGTTGTTCTCGCAGAAGAAGGCAAAATGTTTACTGAGCCGATTACTCTTGAACCCCGCCCTACCAGCACTTATACAGCACCTAAAACTGACCCTGTATTGGCGACAGAAAATGTCGGCTTGCTACATATTCGTAGCGTTTACGATATGGATGGCCAATTCAACGCTTTCGGCTCCATGGGCTTTACTAACATCGATCAAATCGCACAATCGGCACCAGATGCCCGCCCCGCGCGTTTTATACGCCTCATCAAAGCCGTATCAATTCCAGATGACGAAACCAAAGACAATCTTGGCGCTGAAACCTATGGCGACTTGTTTAACGATTTTACCGGGCTGCGCGAAATTATCGGCTATGCGCCTGTGGAGCCAGATGGATCGGTTAAGGTTAAAGTCCCGGCAGACGTCGCTTTCACTCTGGAAGTTCTGGACAAAGACGGTAAGCGCATCAGCGCAAACCATAATAATTGGTTGCAAGTTCGCCCCGGCGAAACGCGCGAATGCAACGGCTGTCACATTGCTAATAACCTGACCGCTGGCCATGGTAGAACAGAGGCTGAGGTGGTTTCGATTAATGCAGGCGCGACATCTGCAGGCTCGGCTGCTCAATTCCCGGGCACCAAACGCGTTGATAAGCTAGGCGCCCCCATTGATGTTGTCATGGGCGAAACCATGGCGGAACTGGCATACCGCAGTTACTTCCAATTATTTGATGGATTGAATCTCATCAATCTGCAACGCAAACCTTCAGTCGACCTCGTATTTGATGATGAATGGACCGAACCCCTCGCCAATAAGGCGCCTAGCTTCGCCTACCGCTATTCAGATCTGGCTGCTACGGATGAAGATAATGCACCCACTTCAGAGGCGTGTATGGATTCGGACGGCTGGACAAACCAATGTCGGGTAATCATTAATTACGAACAGCATATCCAGACCTTGTGGAATCGCGAGCGGCCTTTATTCGCGAATGGTGTCCCTGTGCTGGACACACTCGGAAAACAAATCAACAATCGCTGCACTTTATGTCATTCAAATTCGGTTACGGATGCAGACGGCAACACCATGGCGCAAGTGCCCGCTGGATTTTTGGAATTAGTTGGCACAAAAGCGGCGGCAAACCAGGAAATGCTCTCCTATACTCAACTCCTGACGGGCTCAACTGAGCAATACCTGGATGAAAACCTTAATCTTCAATCGTTAATTCCAGTGTGCTCATTAACAGCGAACACTAATGGAATTCCAGTGTGTACAGTTCCACCTGTGGATACTTTAGGCAAGCCAACTTGTGCTGGAGTTACTAATTGCGAATATGAATTGGATACCAATACGACGGAAGATCTTTTCGATCTCGCGTTGGATTCAAGCGGTAAGCTGATTCCGTTGACACGCGCTGTTCCAGTAGCGGCAACCATGAGTCGTGGGGGTGCGCGGGCAAGCGCAAATTTTTTCAATAAATTTACAACCAATACCGATAGCCATTTTGAGCTATTGAATAAGAGCGAATTGAAATTGCTTTCTGAGTGGCTGGATGTGGGTGGGCAATATTACAGCAACCCCTTCGACTCGATCGCAAAATAACTGGGTGATAATTTACTCGTGCAGAAAAAAATAGAAAAAAATGTGCAGTATGGCTTTAGAAAATTTACACAACTATGTTGTTGTGCAACCTTCGCATGGAGTATGAGTGCGTCGGCATTTGATTGGTCGAATTTAAATTTATTTAAAAAAGATGAACCGCTAGTTGTCACCGTTGATGATGCTTTTATCAACGTTCATAACGGTGCAGGTGGCGGGTATCCTATATTTCACGTGATAGAACGCGGTGAAAAAATTACGCTTCTAAAAATGCACACAGAGTGGGTCAAGATCCAAACCGAGCGTGGCATAACCGGGTGGATTAATCGCAACGATATGGCATCAACTCTCGGACCCGATGGAGAAAAACCCGATTTCCCTGATACGAAAAAGGCTGACTATCTCGTCGACAGATTTGAATTCAGTGCGGGTTACGGTGATTTCGATGGTGCAAAATCTTTTGATTTGAATTTAGGTTATAGATTTACTAAAAATTTATCTACCGAAATTCGTTTTGCCCAAAACACTGGCCAATATTCTGACAGCAGAATTCTCGCGATTGGTATTAATCATCAACCCTTTCCTGATTGGTACGTATCACCTTATATAGGTATAGCGGCAGGAGAAATCGCGACTACGCCGAGTACAACACTGGTAGAATCTGAAGATCGTAAAGATGGTTTATTTCAAGCCAGCCTGGGAGCTTATGTTCACATTACCGGGCGCTTTTTTTTCCGTGCCGAAATCACCAACGATTACATAACTACCAGCAATAATTCCAATGAAGAGGTTAAAGAATGGAAAGTCGGATTCAGCGTATTTTTCTAATTGGCGTTCTGCTGATCACGGCTGCAGCTACTTCACTATCGGCAATTGCCGATGAGCAAAAGCCTGCCGACGATGACGAATTGGGAAAAATTATTACACCTGACTTAAAGCGTCGCACTATTAAGGAATCTGATCTTGATACCGAAGATTTTGAATTAGGGCTGTTCTACGGTTTATTAACCATCGAAGATTTTGGCACCAATGAAGTTTCCGGAGTTACTTTTGCTTATCACATTACCGAACGATTTTTTACCGAAGCAGCGTTTGGTATCAGCAAGTTACAAAAAACCAGCTTTGAATTACTCGGTGGTGGAGCACAGTTGCTAACCGATGAGCAACGGGACCTAAGTTATTACAACCTGGCACTTGGCTACAATGTTTTACCAGGCCAAGTTTATGTGACCAAAAAATTTCATTTTGATACTAATATTTATTTTTTAGCAGGCGCAGGTAATACACATTTTGCTGACAAGAATTATTTTACTTACAACTTTGGAGCAGGTTTGCGGTTTTATTCTACCGATTGGCTCTCTATAGATTTAAGCTTGCGTGAATATGCTTTCACGCATGATTTATTTGGAAAGGAAAAAGATACCAATAATCTGGAAGGCCGCTTGGGTCTTGCCATTTTCTTTTAATATTATTTTCAATTTACTTATTTGAGGCATGTATGTTGTTGAAATCATTCATTCGAAAAGCGGTGTGTAGTTTTATCGGTTTATTTGTACTAAACACTTTTGTTTTCGCAGCTGAGCCCGCACCTGATTTTACACTCAAAAGTTCCACTGGCGAAAACATTCGCCTGGCAGAACAGCGCGGTCAAGTAGTGATGTTAAATTTCTGGGCATCATGGTGCGGTCCGTGCCGTCAGGAAATGCCTTTGCTTGATGGCATCAGCAAAAAATACGGCAAAATGGGCTTCGTTCTTTACGGTATTAATGTCGATCAAGACAATGCCGATGCACAAAAAGTATTGCAGAAGATTAAAGTTAGTTATCCAATTTTATTTGACCCCGAATCAAAGCTGAGTAGTTTGTATAAAGTCGATGCCATGCCATCCAGCGTGTTTGTCGACAAGAAAGGTAATCTACGCTTTATAGACCGTGGCTATTCTCCTGGTGATGAAGAAAAATATGTTAAGCAAATTCAGGAGCTCATTCGCGAATGATGTTAAAAAAAATCGCGCTGAGTGCATGTGTCGTTAGCATGCTGATAACCTCCGGGTGCGGTATTCAGCCGTGGGTTAAACCTTACGAACGTCAGAACATCGCTGATTCTATAATGAGTTTCAGTCGCGATCCTGTTTCTGATGCTTACCTCTCACACGTACACGATGCGCGTGAGGGTGCGAAAGGTGCAGATGGCGGTTCGGGAGGCGGTTGTGGCTGTAATTAAAACAGTAAAAAATAAATATAAAAAAACAGGTCGCACATTTAAAATTTTGATTGTGCTCGTTGGTGCAAATTATTTATTGCCCGCGAATGCAGCCGTTCTACCTGATGAGCGAGTGGATATACTTCAACATCAATATGAAGGTGGTGGCGTTAAAGTTTCAGGTCCTTCTATTTTAGTGCGCAAAGATATAGGCCGCTCAGTATCCGTTTCAGCAAATTATTATGTTGACCTGGTGAGCAGTGCTTCTATTGACGTGCATTCTTCAGGTAGCCGTTACAGCGAAGAACGCAAACAGCAATCGGTCGGCATAGATTACATGCATGACCGCACATCATTTAGTTTGGGTTACACCACCAGCGATGAAAATGATTACAAAGCAAAAACCTATAATCTGGGCGTGAGCCAAACTTTTTTTGGCGATTTAACCACGCTAAATTTTGGTTTTGGTTTCGGCCAGGACCAGGTTATGAAAAATCGGAAGGTACCCGGCAGTCTCGAAGGCGAAACTGACCCCGATTTTCGCCCGCTGGATAAAGAGCGTCGTACCTACAGCTTGAATATCTCGCAAATTTTAACCAGAAATTTAATTACCGAGCTAAGCGTTGAATCTAGTACTGAAGCATGTATTGATATGCTTGAAGGTGAAAGCTGCCTTAACAATCCTTATCGCGATTACAGTTATTTGGACATCAATGGCAAGCGCGCCTCTAAACCGGAAATATATCCGCTAACTCACAATAGTGACGCCGCCAGTATACGCGCCATGTATCACTTGCCTTTTTCCGCAAGTATTCGCGCTGACGTACGTCATTACATAGATAACTGGGGTGTTAGTGCAAATAACGCCGAACTAAGATACATCCACGATTTCAAAAAAGATCTCTTGTTGGAAATTAAGTATCGTGTTTACAGCCAAACAGCTGCTGACTTTTATAGCGATTTATTTCCTTTTGAAAAATCACAGGATTTTTTGGCACGCGACAAAGAGCTAAGCCCTTTTTCATCAAAAACTATTGGCGTGGGAGTGACCTACAAACTTCCGTGGGCGATCCCTTATTTTGAAAAAAGCACAGCGAATTTTTTCTGGGATCACATAAATATCGATTACGAAGATTTTAGAGATTACAACAATTTTACCAAAGCAAAATTACCGGAAGGCGGTTATAAGGCCGGCGAAGAGCCGCTCTATAGTTTGAAAGCAGACGTTATTCGTTTTTATCTTTCGTTCTGGTTTTAGATTCCTCTCCTGGGTGCTGAGCAAATTTGTTCAAGCACCTAGTCATCCTAATCGCATTAAAATGCGTATAATGAGTCTGTTGACATTTTAACCTACCACTCTGACCGCGAGATTGACTATGAAACTTTTACATCTTCTTTCAGGAGTATTGAGCATGGGATTGGTGACTTCAGCCTTTGCAACGAGTGCGCCACATTTAGAAGGCGAATACCGTAAACTCCATTCCAAAGAATCGGTAGAACTCAGCAAGCTGGCTGGAAACAAAGTGACGCTGGTGGTAAACACCGCCAGTCATTGCGGATTTACTTCACAATTTAAAGGATTGGAAGCGCTTAATAAAGCGTACCAAGACAAAGGCCTGGTAGTTGTCGGTTTTGCCAGCGATGATTTTAATCAGGAAGATAACGACGAAAGTAATGCTGCCGGAATTTGTTTCAAAAATTTTGGCGTGACTTTTACTATGCTCGCACCCACTCACGTGCGCGGTGA
This sequence comes from uncultured Gammaproteobacteria bacterium, assembly GCA_966096785.1. Lineage (GTDB taxonomy): Bacteria > Pseudomonadota > Gammaproteobacteria > Pseudomonadales > Cellvibrionaceae > Cellvibrio. The sequence continues at coordinate 6,543 of CBHTVU010000222.1, forward strand.
TGAAGCGAATACTTTATTTAAATACCTGGGCAAAGAATCTGAAGCGCCTGGATGGAATTTTAATAAATACCTTTTAGATAAAAACGGCAAGGTTATCCAGCATTTTGGCAGCATGACCGGACCTGATTCCGCCGATCTGAAAAAGGCAATCGAAGTGGC
>CBHTVU010000223.1:0-6695 GCA_966096785.1 uncultured Gammaproteobacteria bacterium
CAAAGTCTTCCTCGGTGAACCCGCGGGCTTCGAGTAAGGCTATGGCCAGCGCATCGCCAAGAACCAAGGTAGCGGTAGTACTGGCGGTCGGAGCCAAGTCCAGCGGGCAGGCCTCTGTTTCCACGGCAATGTTCAGGTGGGCTTCAGCTATTTCCGCTAATGTGGACTGTGGGTTCCCGGTCATACTTATGATTTTTATTCCCGAGCGTTTTAGCAAAGGTAACAGGGTAAGAATTTCGTTTGATGTGCCCGAATAGGATATCGCCAGCACTATGTCTTGTTTGGTAATCATCCCCAGGTCGCCATGATTGGCTTCCCCTGGATGCACAAAAAAAGATGGAGTGCCGGTACTTGCCAATGTTGCTGCGATCTTTTTGCCAATGTGACCGGATTTACCCATGCCAGTCACTATAATGCGGCCAGGGCAAGCAAGGATGAGTTCGCAAGCCTTTATGAAATCTTGATTAAGCCGTTGGCTAAGTGCATTGACAGCATCAGACTCTATGCGAATTGTCCGAAGTCCCGACTTAACAAAATCAAATGAGGGCATAGTTGCTTTCTGATGACTCATAGATGGTCTCTGGTGACTGTTAACACTAGGTACTGGTTCGCAAGGAGTTCATTATAGCGATAACGGGATTAAATAATCTGCTCGCTTGATATTGGGGATAAACGCCCCAATTACAATTGGCGCAAAAATGAATTGTTAGCAGCAGTCTTAAACAGGCAGAAAGATTAAATCGATTAGCACGCGTTGCGCATACCGGAAATAATTCGGCATAGGGAGAATACAGATGGAAATATTTTCAAATGTATTTAAAAGCGGCAGCGCATTTTATTGGAATCTTAAATTAGGAAAGGTAAACCCATGAAACCACTGTATCAAAACCTCACTGGCGCCCTCTTGACCCTTGCTTTAATGGCTGTTCCCCATTTAGCCTCTGCCGCTGAAAAATCGCCACAAGCTATTGTTGAACAGGCAACAACCGAATTGTTTGCCACTGTGAAGAAACACAATGCAGCAGGTAAGGTGACTGATGCCTATTATGCCGATATTCAAAAAACTCTGGATTCTGTGGTGGACTTCGGTTTTATCGCCAAAGCAGTAATGCGCAAATCAGCCAAAACGGCCACGCCTGAGCAAACTGAAAAATTTACTGCCGTTTTTAAAAGTGGGCTCATTAGAACCTACGCGAAAGGGATTGCTAATTATTCAGAAAGCAATATTAAAACCCTGCCAGTCACCGTTCCAGCTGATGCCCGCCGGGTGAGTGTAGATCAGGAAGTTAGCGATAAGGGTGCGACTCACAAGCTTTCTTACACGCTAAAGTTAAATGATTCCGGCGAATGGAAATTGATTAATGTGGTATTGAATGGTGTCAACTTGGGTGAATCTTTCACTAGCCAATTCGACCAGGCCATGATCAAAAATGACAAGGATCTTGATAAGGTGATTACAAACTGGTTGGCCACTAATTAATTGCCATAACTATTTGTTGTTAGATTGTTTTTCTCCGCAAACCCGGCGTTAAGCCGGGTTTTTTTATCGGCATTTGAGTGCGATTTGAACCTCAGTCGGGTAAGATTCACGCCTCAAATTTTCGAATTTTCTGATGGTGGGCTTTGCCCTGTGAGTTTTTCTATGCAAGCTGAACAAATCAAAGCGCTTATTGAAAGCCAAATTCCCGATAGCCAAGTCCAGGTTGGTATTAATGGCAGCCATATAGATCTGGTGGTGATTAGCCCTGTGTTTGCAGGTTTGACGCCTGTTAAGAAGCAGCAACTCGTGCTGGGTACCTTATCGCAACAGTTTGCCGACGGTACCATTCATGCGGTGGACTTCGTAAAAACCTACACCCCTGAACAATGGCAGCAACAGTAGTAAACAACCTGCATTCCAGTGCGCTAATAAACATCGCAATATCTGGTCAGAATGCTCATTTTTATTAAGCGATTTGCAGATCACCTAATCGCATATTTGGATTGATAATGGATAAGTTTAAAATTCTGGGCGGCGGTCCGCTCAGTGGTGAAATTTGTATCTCTGGCTCAAAAAACGCGGCCTTACCTATTCTCGCTGCGGTTCTACTCGCCGATAGCCCTGTTACCCTGCACAATGTTCCGCATTTAAATGACATCACCACTATGAACAAGTTACTCAGTTCTATGGGGGTGATGATTGAAGGTACTAATGGTCACGGCTTTGTGCTGGATTCCAACAAAGTTAGCGAATTTACGGCACCTTATGATCTGGTGAAAACCATGCGCGCTTCTATCCTGGTGCTTGGTCCTATGTTGGCTCGTTATGGCATTGCGAACGTATCTTTTCCTGGAGGTTGCGCTATAGGTTCACGTCCTGTGGATATACATCTGCGCGGGCTTGAAGCTATGGGAGCAAAAATCGAGATCGACGGTGGCTATATTCGCGCCACTTCTGAGGGTCGTTTGAAGGGTACTCACTTCTTCATGGATACGGTAACTGTAGGCGGCACAGAAAACCTGTTGATGGCGGCAGTCCTGGCAGAGGGTAAAACGGTTTTGGAAAACGCTGCGCGCGAACCTGAGATCGTTGATTTGGCGAATATGCTGGTCGCCATGGGGGCGAAAATTAGTGGAATAGGGACCTCGACCCTGGTCATTGAGGGGGTTAAATCCCTGCACGGTTGTACGTATCGTGTAATGCCAGATCGTATTGAGACAGGTACTTACCTGGTCGCAGCTGCAGCTACACGCGGTAGCATTAAGTTAACTTCAACCAGCGCCAGTATTCTTGAAGCTGTTATTTTTAAACTTGAAGAGGCTGGAGCGGAAATTACCTCGGGTGATGATTGGATCGCTTTGGATATGAACGGCAAACGTCCCAAGGCAGTAAGCTTGAAGACTGCTCCCTATCCGGCGTTTCCGACAGATATGCAATCGCAATTTATGGCAATGAACGCCGTAGCGGAAGGCGTAAGTCATATTACCGAAACCATTTTTGAAAACCGCCTGGTGCAGGTAAATGAATTAAACCGCATGGGCGCTCATATCACTCTGGAAGGGAATACGGCTCTGGTGACGGGCGTTGAACGTTTGAAAGGTGCCCCGGTTATGGCGTCTGATTTACGAGCGTCGGCTAGCTTGGTAATCGCCGGATTGGTTGCTGATGGTGAAACCCTGATTGACCGCATTTACCATATTGACCGCGGTTACGAAGCCATTGAAGCAAAATTCCAAAGCATCGGCGCTACAGTGCGTCGCGTAAAGGCAAGTTAATTATGAGCCAAACCCTCACAATAGCGCTCACGAAAGGGCGTATTTTGGAAGAAACCCTACCGCTGCTTGCCGCTGCTGGTATAGAGCCGCTTGAGGATATGGAAAAAAGCCGCAAATTGGTTTTTGATACCACCCAAGCAGGTGTTCGCTTGCTGTTGTTGCGCGGTGCTGATGTACCTACATACGTGCAATTTGGCGCAGCAGACATGGGGGTTTCGGGTAAAGATACCTTGATGGAAAATGGCGCAGATGGCCTTTATGAACCCTTGGATTTAAAAATCGCTCATTGCAAGTTAATGACTGCTGGTGTTAAGGGCGTATCTACCCCTGCCGGACGTGTTCGTGTTGCGACTAAATATGTGAATATTGCCAAGCAATATTACGCAGCCCAAGGGCGTCAAACCGACATCATCAAGCTCTATGGCGCTATGGAATTGGCGCCGATTATGAACCTGGCTGATGAAATTATTGATATCGTCGATACGGGTAATACCCTTCGTGCAAATGGACTGGAGCCGCGCGAATTTATTGCGGATATCAGCTCGCGGCTGATCGTAAATAAAGCGTCTATGAAAATGAAACATGTCCAAATTCAGGCGATTATTGATCATATTGCGAAGGCCGTTGGGGCATAGTCCTTACTGGATATATAAACCTAATCAGAAGCGTGTTTATTTGGGAATCGTCATCCTCGCGAAAGCGGGGATCCAGCTCTTAAAAAGCTAATGTAAAAATCAAAAGCTGGATACCCACTTTCGCGAGGATGACGATTCCCTATTTAGTGAGATCGAATCTTCCAATACTCGTCCGGCTGTAGGGGAGTGTGGGTTTAAACGAGCTATTCACCCGATTGCCATTCTTAATAAGTAATCACCACCAAAAACCTTGATGATGGCACCAACTGATCCAAAGAGTGAAAACTTCATGCCCGAAAAACTTATCGCCCGTCTAGATACCAGCCATCCCGATTTCAAAGAGCGCCTGGATAATTTATTAGCGTGGGAATCTGTCAGCGATACCCGAGTTGCTGCGGTGGTAGAGGATATCCTGCATCAGGTAAAAACGCGTGGAGATGCTGCGGTTTTAGAATACACAAACAAATTCGATCGCCGCACAGCAAAAGCAGTTGAAGATTTGTTGGTAAGTGCAGATGAACTTAAAAATGCGTTAACCCAAATCACTGCAGCGCAGCGCCATGCGCTGGAAGTGGCGGCGGAACGCATTCGCAGTTATCACAACCATCAGTTACAAACATCCTGGCAATACACAGAAGCTGACGGAACTGTTTTAGGCCAGCAAATTACTGCTATGGAGCGAGTGGGGCTGTATGTTCCCGGCGGTAAAGCGTCTTATCCGTCATCGGTACTCATGAATGCTATTCCTGCGAAAGTCGCCGGAGTGAATGAGCTGACCATGGTGGTGCCTGCGCCTGACAATCAACTCAGTCCTATGGTATTAGCTGCTGCTGCCATCGCCGGTGTGGATCGCGTTATTACTATCGGCGGTGCACAAGCCGTTGCAGCCCTGGCTTACGGTACAGAAACTATTGCCAAGGTGGATAAGATTGTTGGCCCAGGCAATATCTACGTTGCGACTGCCAAGCGTGCCGTCTTTGGTCAGGTAGCCATTGACATGATCGCCGGGCCTTCTGAAATTTTGGTGATTTGTGATGGGTTAACCGACCCGGATTGGATCGCCATGGATTTGTTTAGCCAGGCCGAACATGACGAGCAAGCCCAAGCGATTTTGCTCTGCCCTGATGCTGAATATCTCGACAGAGTCGAGGCTTCAATTGCTCGTCTACTGCCTAGCTTGGCACGCAACGAAATTGCAGCGACATCACTTAAAAGTCGTGGTGCGCTTATACAGGTCGCTGATATTGCAGAGGCGGTCAACGTGAGCAACCGAATTGCTCCTGAACACTTGGAATTATCGATTGCTGACCCGGAAGCGGTTTTACCCAAGATTCGTCATGCCGGCGCTATTTTTATGGGACGTCATACGCCGGAGGCTTTGGGCGATTATTGCGCTGGACCAAACCATGTTTTGCCCACCTCTGGAACTGCACGTTTTTCGTCGCCCTTGGGTGTATACGATTTCCAAAAGCGCAGTTCGATTATTATGTGTTCACCCGCCGGTGCTTCGGAGCTATCGAAAGTTGCATCAGTATTAGCGCGCGGAGAATATTTGGAAGCTCATGCTCGCTCAGCGGAATATCGAATCAAATCCTAGAAGAATGCGTGGGAATTAAAAAAAGATGCCGCTGGCATCTTTTTTATGGTCGCAATTTTTTATGTTTTGGTTCGCGAGCGGGGAGGGAGTTGTGCCTTCAGGCTTAACTCAATGGGCTTCTTGCCGCGAATGACGCGGAGTTTTATTTCAGAATCAATTTCTATATTAGAAATAATTTTTTTAGCGGTAGGAATATCGCTAACTTCTATACCGTTGATATGAGTTATCACGTCACCTTCCGCAAGTCCCGCAGCAGATACCGGACTCGCATCCTCAACATTGGTGACAATCAATACGGATTTTTGCAGACTGGTGGGTGTGTCGCCATATTTTGGAGCAACGGAAAAGCCCAGCCAAATATGTCGCACTTCGCCGTATTGCACTATTTGCTTTAATGAGCTCATAGCGGTATCCGCCGGAACAGCAAAGCTAATTCCTACAGATGTGGTATTAGTTTCGTCCAGAATAGCGGTATTAATTCCTATCAAATTGCCCCGCGCATCAATGAGCGCACCGCCAGAATTGCCCGGGTTTACTGCGGCATCTGTCTGGATAAAATTCTCACTGGAATTTATGCCTAACCCCCAACGACCTGTAGCGCTCACAATTCCCTGGCTTACACTTTGACCAACTCCGAACGGGTTGCCTATCGCAAGCACGACATCTCCCACGCGCAAATTACTCGGCTGTCCGAGGTTTATGGGTGTTAAGTTCTCCAAGGCTATTTTCAATACAGCGAGGTCATTTTCTGGATCAATTCCCACTAACTCGGCCGATGTATATCGTCCATCATTTAAAAGCACCTGAATTTTATCCGCGCTGTTTATGACGTGATTATTGGTGAGTATCAGGCCGGCTGCATCCATAATGACACCAGAGCCCAGGGTCCTTTGCATACGTTCTTGAAGCGGGATATTCGAATTATTATAAAGTTGGCGAAAATAAGGATTGTTGTAATAGCGCGGGTCTTGCTGCAGTACTTTTTTCGCGGTGTATATATTCACCACTGCTGGTGCCGCGCGTGCCACCGCATCTGCATAAGATACTGGACCAAAATTTTCACCGGAGGTCGACGGGAGATTGTTGGATTGCTGTCCACGAAGTTGAGGAAATACCAACATCGCTAATAATGCGATAATAACGCCTGCTGCTATCGGCCAAGCTGCAAATTGCAGTAGACGTTTCAGGTTCATGCATTCTCCAGTGCC
>CBHTVU010000224.1:0-6642 GCA_966096785.1 uncultured Gammaproteobacteria bacterium
CTTATTAAGCGTCTCCATGACAAAAGATGCGCAACATTTTTTTGTTGACCAAATCATATTCCATATCAATCGCAGCGCAACCACCGTCCGCCATTCTGGGCATTGAATTAGGTTCAATCCTATGAATTCCAGGTTTTTTTGTGTAATGATACAGATACATCCCCACGAGCTTTTTTACGCCATTCACTTCCGTGATGGAATAATATCTATCGTATTCAGCCAACGGATAGGCGCCTTCTGGCATAAGAATATTTGACTCAATCGTCTCGATATCCTCCTGCGTGACCCCCTTTTTATCAACGGCACAAGCCTGAAAAGAGACTGCAATGAAAAGTGTAAAAATATATATTTTTAGACGAGACATGGCCTCTACAATCCTAAAATTTTCTTAACAAAAGGAATAGTAAGTTTACGTTGTTCAGCAAGCGATGCATGATCAAGCCGATTCAACTGCCAGAACAATTCATTCATGTCACGCGGTAAGCGTTGGATAATAAACGCAGCAACTTCATCGTTTAATTCCAACCCGCGTGCTCGTGCACGAAATTGTAATGCAGCCTGCTTTTGCTCATCGTCAAGGGTATGCACATGGAAAACCCCGCCCCATTGCAGGCGCGATTTCAAATCCGGCAAATTCACAGGTAGCTCTTGTGGACCATGAACCGCAGCAACTAATAATAATTTACCAGCATCACGCAAACGATTAAATAAATTGAACAGCGCCAGTTCCCAGTCCGGGCGATTGACAACTTCATCAAGCGCATCTAACACAACGAGATCCAATGTCTCAAGTCCGTTAAATAATTCTTCCGGTGCGTAGCCAGCCAATTCACGCAATGGAAAATATTGAAAGCTTTTTTCTAAGGTTTGCGCATAGTGACAGGCGCCTTGTAATAAATGAGTTAAGCCGCAACCAGGTGCGCCCCACAGGAAAATAAAAGGTTCGTTCGTTTCTTCAATTTGCGCTTGTAGGGCTGATAAAACTTGTGCGTTGGCCGTGCCGGTTGGTGCGAAAAAATTTTCAAAAGTGGCGTCATCATTTAGGCTAACGCCGAGTGAAAGCTGTTGGGGATTCATTTATCTAAAACCTGTCAATAATTTCGGCCTATCAATTTTGCCAACGAAAACTCAGAGGGTGCTGTAAGTCACCATCGACAAGTTGCAATCTGTTTCCAGCCGCCAGACTGGTTTTCAAGAGTTGTTCATCACCGTCAAGCAGCAGGTTGAATTGCATTACATCTTTATCCACACTCACCAAATTTACACTGCGTACAACACCCACTGTTTTCAAATAAAGTTGCACTTGCTTGAACGCCGTAAAGTCCTGAACATTTACCACATACAAGGTCAACCCCTGTGCAGTACTCGCGTTAGCCGCAATAAGTTGTGCTTTTTGTAAGAGCGTTTGAATTGCCTGCGGCGAATAATTTAATACGAGAGTATTGTCAGAACTGTAACTGAATTTCGCCAGATAATTTGGTGCATCATTAATAGCCTCGCGTACAAGCGGATGTTGAAGCGCTGCTGAATCTCCCAATACACGAGTGATCACCTCGCCTAAATTGGCTTTTGCAGCCGCTACACGTTCACTTTCCGATTGATTTGCAACCTGGGCATCAACACGGTAAGTATCTGTATAAGTCTGCGCCCATGCATTAGTCATGAGTAAACTAAACATTAAAACTAACATTCTGGCCACAACAGAACTCCTGCCATTAGGATTTACGAATTGATTAATTCGGCGACATTGTAACAGGCTTGCTCACAATGCTCGTATTAAAGTCTCAATAACACGGGCGAATATAAACCAAGCGGACGAAAAATGGATGTAAGCTGCGCATTTTTTTGTACAATGCGCGCACTTATGATTAACCCGTTAATAAAGATAAAACCATGAGCACAACAAACGCAAAAAGTGTTATCAACATCACTATCCTTGTGGCCGCACTTGGCTACTTCGTAGACATTTACGATCTTCTGTTATTTTTGATTGTCGGCAAAAAAAGCTTGGTTGAACTTTATCCGGAATGGGCGGGGCAACCCATTCTCCTCGAAAAATTTCAGCATCTATTAGATTTGCAAATGTTGGGCATGCTGATCGGCGGTGTGCTCTGGGGAGTGATCGGCGATAAAAAAGGCCGCCTTGCGGTTCTATTTGGCAGCATCATCATGTACTCCGTGGCCAATCTCTTAAATGCCTTTGTCACCAATATGACGACTTATGAAATTTTGCGATTTATTGCAGGAGTAGGCCTCGCTGGGGAATTGGGTGCGGGTATTACGCTCGTGACTGAATTAATGGATAGAAACAAACGTGGCATAGGCACCATGATTGTTGCCTCAGTTGGTGTTGCAGGTGCTGTGGTCGCGGGCCTTATTTCACAATACGTTAGTTGGCAGAACTGTTACATCATTGGCGGCTTACTGGGAATTGCCCTACTATTTTTACGCCTCGGTCTGTTTGAAAGTAACATGTTCGCCAAAGCACACGGACTGAATATACCGCAGGGTAACTTTTTTATGATGTTCACTAGCGGCGAGCGATTTGCACGCCTGCTGATTTGTGTATTAGTTGGTCTGCCGCTGTGGTTCGTGGTCGGGTTGTTAGTCGCAAGAGCTCCAGAGATTGGCAAAATATTGAACATTCAGGGAGCCATTCAACAAAGCTACTGTGTCATGGGCGCTTATGCAGGATTAGTGTTGGGCGATTTTGCTTGCGGTGCTTTAAGCCAATTGTTGCGCAGCCGCAAAAAGGCTTTACTTATTTTTTACGGCTTGTGCACATTCATGATGATCACCTATTTGAATCTTGAATCAGTCACCAATACGACCTTCTATATCGTTATTGTACTATTGGGTTTTTCCGTAGGCTTCTGGGCAGTGTTCATCACCAATGCCTCAGAACAATTCGGCACTAACCTGCGTGCAACCGCTGCAACCAGTGTACCCAATTTTGTTCGCGGCTCTCTGGTGCCACTGGCGTGGTGCTTTACCCAAGTGCTGAATTTTAATCATGGCGATGTCATCAAAAGTTTTTACTATGTTGGCGGCGCTGTAATGGTGATCACGTTGATAGCGCTATATTTCAACAAAGAAACCTTTGGTCGTGATTTGGATTTTTACGAACACTAATTTGTTTATCTTGACGCCATAGAGGTGGCAATTATTGTCACCTCTATGGCGAATTTGAAATCCAAAATATCATCTCTAATCTAGTCCGCACCAAAATTAATCACAAAATTCATACCGCAAATTTTTAAAGCCTTTCTAAACCGCAAACTAACTGAAAATACGCATTGGCGTAATCCTTGCTCCAGAAATATTTTTATCCAGGCAATTACGGAGAACCAATGGGCAGAGTACATTTTATCGGCGGTGAAAAAGGTGGCGTGGGAAAATCATTAACAGCACGTTTGCTCGCACAATATTTTATTGACAATCAGTCTGCGTTTATCGGTTTCGATACCGATCAATCCCATGGGACCTTTTCGCGTTTTTATGCTGATTTTGCCAGCCCAATTATTGTGGACGATTTTGATAGCCTGGATCAAATTGTGATCACGGCGGAAGAACATCCCGATATAGATATTATTGTCGATTTGGCAGCGCAAACTTCTCGCAAATTAGAACAATGGATTCAGGACAGCGGTATCTTTGATGTGTTTGCAGAATTGGGTTACCAGGTTTTTCTGTGGCATGTTATGGACGACGGTGCAGATTCCATGAGACTCCTGGATTCATTGCTTCAAAAACACCAACATGCGGATGTGCAATTCGTCATTGTGTGTAATATGGGGCGAGGGGAAAACTTTGATGCTGCGAAACAATCATCTACTTTCGAGAAAGCCAAAGAGCGCAACGCGAAGTTTATTACGCTGAATAAACTTCAATCGCGATTGATGCAAAAAATAGATTTCAGCAATTACAGTTTTTGGGCAGCAGCCAATAACACAGACGCGCTGAATATCACTGAACGTCAGCGAATTAAAGTGTGGCTTAATAATAGCTTTTCAGAACTTGGCAAATCTTTAAGAGCTGATCAGTCTTTGCCATCAGATTATTTAAAATAAATACGCAAAAATTAAAACGCTTGACAGCAACTTATGCTGTCAAGCGTTTCATTACACGAAGCGCGAAAAAATCCAGTAAAGCGAGCCCGACAACAGCATTGCAACCGGCAAGGTTAATACCCATGCGGTTAATAAACTGCGTACAGTCGAAAATTGCAACCCGGTTTTATTCGCGACCATAGTACCTGCCACGCCGGAAGAAAGTACTTGGGTGGTAGACACTGGCAAACCAAAACTATCAGCAGCGCCAATCATCGTCATAGCGACAAGCTCAGCCGATGCACCTTGCGCATAGGTGAGATGAGTTTTGCCAATTTTTTCACCCACGGTAATTACGATACGCTTCCAGCCCAACATAGTTCCTAAACCCAACGCAATCGCAACTGCAATTTTTACCCAGAGCGGAATAAATTTTGTTGCGCCATCGAGTTCATTTTTAAAGGCTTTTAACGACGTTTTAGTATCACTATCCATAACAACAGTTTTGTCTTTATCCAACAAACGAATTGTCTCGGATGCGAGATACATATCATTACGCACATTGCCAACAATACTGCTTGGCATTTTTGCAAACGTACTGTGCTCTTGTACTTGATCGCCAATGTCACCAGTCACATCCGCAAGTGCTGGCACAACTTCCGGTGTAAGCAATTTAGTTCGAACATATTCGGATAAAGCATGACGCGTATCTGCAGGGGCAGAAGCAACAGAATTTCTTTTCAAGGCTTCTTCGGTCACATGAGCAACCGCCATAAATTCTGTAACTTCGGTTGCAGGCATTGCGCGATTAAGTGCATAGGCCATAGGCACAGTACCTACCAAAATCAACATGATTAAACCCATACCTTTTTGGCCATCATTAGAGCCGTGTGCGAAAGAAACGCCGGTGCAGGTAATAATTAATAAACAGCGAATCCAAAACGGTGGTGGATTATTTCCTTTTGGCTCTTCATAGAGTTCTTTATTTTTTACCAGGGTACGCAACAGTAACAGCAGCACTGCCGCTAATATAAATCCACACATGGGAGAAAGTAGCAACGAATAGCCCACTTTGCTGGCTTGCGTCCAATCCACACCACTTGTGCCATCTCGGCCATGCATTAACGCATTAGCAACACCTACTCCTATAATTGACCCTATTAATGTATGCGAAGACGATGCAGGCAGTCCCAAAAACCAGGTGCCAAGATTCCAAACAATTGCGGCAATCAATAACGCAAATACCATTGCAAAACCGGAGCCTGAACCGACTTGTAGAATTAGTTCAACCGGAAGTAAAGAAATAATACCGAAAGCCACCGCACCGCTTGAAAATAACACGCCCAGAAAATTAAAAAGACCTGACCACACTACCGCAAAATTAGGTGGCAGCGAATGCGTATAAATAACAGTGGCAACTGCGTTAGCTGTATCATGAAAACCATTCACAAATTCAAAACCGAGCGCAATAACTAATGCCACACCCAAAAGTAAAAAGGTAAAACGTTGTGGCAGTCTCACCGACATTATTTACATCCGACATTAAACTATAGCCGGTAAATAATAGCCCCCCGAGCATTAACCCGAAAAAAATAAACGCGGTAACAACACCCGGTTTTGTTTCCATTTTAGTGCGCACATTAGGTGCAGCCGTGGTACTCATCGTAGACATGGTGGTTTTCCTTAGCTCTAAAAAAGCTTTACAGGTAATTTAAAATGGGGAAAAAAGGGGGAAGCGTTTTAAGCTCTGCGATAGCAGGGCGAAAACTAAACGTTTAATATATAAGATGGATGTGACAGTTTTTAGACAGGGTAGATAATGGCGTTGGGTAATTAAGGTGGAGCAAGTGATTTCTTTACCAAATCACGAAACATTCAAACATGTTATAGGCTGATGACCTGAGAATATTACAAATTAAAATAATATAGTGCCGAACGCGAGTTTAATCATAACTGTATATTGTGAACTAGGATAAGTGTGCAGAATAAAAATTGCGTTGGATTAGCTGAATGTAGCGGATTAACTAGTAGCCGATCCGCCATACGACATTTCAAAAAAAAACACCAAGCTACTTGTTGGTGGTTGATTCGTAAGACGCCAAAGTAGCCTTCAATTGATCAGAAAAATTAAATATGTCATCAACACTTTCAATAGATTCCTGTACCTCTTCTTTCTTTTCATTGAAGAAGCTTATACGTAAATTCTGTAAATTGTTGAAGCGTAAACGACAAATGGGCTTACGATTATTATCATCTAATAGAATCGCACAGTAACTTTGAGCATCACGCATCACAATACGCTTCGGATTGACTATTCCCCGAAGAATTGCACGCACTGTATGAAAACCTTCCAACTCTTCTGCACTAGTAACAACTTGCGGTTCTAAAATATTGGTATCAGCAACTACATTGCTTATCTGTTCTGCAATTGGTTTTAACTCAGGAGTCATCGCCCCTTTTAATCTTTCATTTATTCGCTCACCGATTAGTTGTTCAAAAGCACGTTTTGTAATTAATGTAAATTGATCTTTAATAAGAGGTGTGAACCTTTTAGTCCCTATTAACTCGGATGATATCAATCGAACAAATTCTT
>CBHTVU010000225.1:0-6593 GCA_966096785.1 uncultured Gammaproteobacteria bacterium
TAACAAGTCGTTGCAGCACCACTCCGGCACTTCGTGCCTGCGCTGGACAGTTTTTAAGTCGCGCCGTTAAAAAGGCAAAGAATGAAAATTTTAGGTATATGTATATTGGTATTTTTTTATTCATGTGGTGTATGTGCAATAGAGAATAAAAATGATATCTCTTGCTTTAAGAATGGCTTTGAGTTCATTAAAAGCAATAGTAATACGTTTCCTTCCGGCTCAATTGTTCCAGTGCGTTCATTGGATAATGGAGATGTAATCGCTTTACGAATAAATAAGTTAAGCCCAGAAAGTATTTTAAGAAAATACAATATAGGCGTAGGAGAAAGGATTGTTGAAGTTTGCGGTATTACGGTAAAAAATTTGTTCGCCAAAGATTCAAACAAGCTCAAATGCTGTGCAAGTGAATATCCGGTAGTTTTAACAATTAAAATAAGCAAGTCTTTGCTTGAAACATATGTTGTAAATATCAAGCAGTAAAAATTTTTAACAAGTCGCTCAAGCATCGCACCTCCGGTGCTGGACAGTTTTCTCATTTCAGGAGTTGTTTATGAAAAAAGTTTTATCAGGTCTATTGATGTTAATAGTTTCTACACATGCACATGCTTTGCAACAGATAAAGGGCCAGGTTACTTTGGTGCAGGCCACCTCAGTTCCTGCTGAGGTAAGCTTTCAAATGGATGTTGGTACTACTAAGTGCCCAGCGGGGGCTTGGTTATCATGGAAAAATCAAAGTTGGGATAACAATAAGGCAGTATATTCGTTATTGCTAGCAGCTCTCGCTTCAGGTAATAAAGTGGTTTTTATGATGGACGATAATAATACCGATTGCAGCGGAAATTTCATTTACATTGTGAAATAGATTTTTCATTACCCAGTAAATTTGAGAAAACTTTAAATGCTTGTTCTCAAACATTAAAGCTCATTTTCCTATGTGAAGGGAGCTGTCATGGTTGAACCTATGCAGATTAAATGTTTATAACAAGTCGCTTAAGCACCGCGCACTTCGTGCGCTGGACAGTTTTTAAGTCGCTGTGGTTTTGCTGCGCAAAAGTATTCTACAAAACTACAATTTAAAAACTGCCGCTTAGCTCGGCGTTAGCTAACTCATGAAAATGCATATCACTAAAGTTATTGTAAAAATATTAGCAGTAATTTTTCTGCTTTGGCTCTGCGTGATTGGCTATGTGCTATATGACATAAAGCCAAAAGAGTATGTCTTGGCAAAAGGTGTATAGAAAGTTTAAGTGAAGAAGTAGCACTAAAGTTGTGTACCAAGTTGTTAATGAAAGAGCTTAATTTACAATCAAACCAAATAAAGCCCGTACCGTATCAAAAGTCGGGTTCATTGTTAGCACAAAATGAGAGTTTGAAAAATGAAGGTTCAATTATCTGGTATATTTCATCGAGCGGCTATGAACCTACGCATACTTGGCACATACATACAAAGTTTGTAATAAGAGAGCATGACGTGTTAGTTGTTGTTAGTAAGCCAAAATAAAAAGCTAACAAATCGCTCAAGCACCGCCACTTCGTGGCTGGACGGTTTTTAAACCGCAGTTTTGTGGTTTTGCTGCGCAAAAGTGTTCCATAAAACCACAACTTAAAAACTGCCACTGAACTTAGCGTTAAAATAAATTGGAGATTTAAATATGAAATTATTTCGCAATACCTTCTTGGCGTTTTCATTCGTTTTGTCTGCTTCTTCGCAAGCGGCCGATATCACGGGTAAAATTGTGGAGTTGGTCACGTGGAATGACGGACATTCGTTTATAAAACTAGATAATGGACCCGCAAATGGTTGTTCTAGTCAATACTATTATTCTCTGGGGAAAAAGTCCGTAGATGTAAAAGCAGAACCGATGTTATCAATTGCTTTAGCTGCTTATATGGCAAATAGAACGGTATCAATATCGTCGACCCCCGGAGACTGTCAGGGTGGACAGGAGAAGCTAATTAATATCAGACTTCTTCCCAACTAGTTTCTAAAGTATTTATATGTATATTAAATTTACTTGTCAAAAACACACACAAATTAGTGTATTCCTTACAATAGGTTTCTGTGTATAACGTTGCAAATAAGGAGTTTTAACAAGTCGCTCAAGCATCGCGCACTACGTGCGCTGGACTCGGCGTTATGAAATATTGAGAGGAATCGATTGAAGTGGAAAGTGTTGAGCATTCTTTCTTAAAAAATGTAGCTGTAGAAATTTTGAAAAATTTTTCAAATTCTCGTCTTTATGGATTTACGGAGACTGAGCGGAAAAAATTTGATTTATCTTGTATGTTAGAGCCCGACTGGAGTCGTCCTCTGGTCGGGCAAGTTCTGTGGCGTCATTCAGATGGCATAGAGAAAGATATTAGAACACTTCTACCCGATCAAGAGTCAGAGATACAACTTTATGTTGCAAGTGACAAGGTAAAGCATCATGCTCTTTTTGAGGAAATTATAACTGATTACAAAAAAACAAGTTTGGCTGAAAATTTGTGGAAATTAAAAACAATTTGGGTGCCTAATGATTTCGATGCGGATAAAGATGATCATAGAGGTACGGTTAAAGAAATCATTCAACGACAAATCGTAAATGACTTACTTTTTAATGTTGTTTTTGGCAATTTAACTCGGAGTGATTTTATAAATTTTTGTTATTCTTCAGGTACTCCTGGATTAAATATTGCCATTTTACATGAAATAGCAACAAAAGGATTTTTAAATATTAGCGCACTATCAAAGTCATTGCGCGTAAGTGCAGGGCCAATCCGAGAAAGGCTTTCTCTCCTTTTAGGAATTGGTGTTCTAACAACACCAAAAGGTGGCTCCGTCTATGCGGACACTGTTAAAGGAAGGGTGTTATTAGAATTAATATCGGCCACTCTAATAGACATTGAGAATCAGCATGAGAACCACGAGCTTCACTATGTTCTGGGTTTACTAGGTACCACGGTCAATAAAGAAGCCGTTTATCAAGAATCTAACGATGTGTTTCCATCGAACTCCTATCTTATGTTATTTGACCAAATCAAGCATGCGCTCAGTGGTTGGAAATTGCCCTTAAGAGAAATTGACTACTCCCAAAAAATTGAACTGGGAATACCCAGTTAGGCATGTTCATAATAAGTAGTTACAGCTCGTATGCTTCGCGCACAGGACGGTTTTTAAGTCGCGGTTTTATGGTTTGCTGCGCAAAAGTATGCTACAAAATCACAACTTAAAAACTGCCGCTGAAGTCGGCGTTAGGCAAATGTCTGAACTTATGTAGCGTGCTTATCGTAACTTTAAGGATTTTTATGCAAAAGATCTTGATATTTATGTTCGTCATTTCATCGAATGCATATTCAATAGAAGATTGTAATTTCAAAAGCAGCACGAAGGAAGCCAACATTGAAAGCTTTAAACCAAGGCTCTCTGAGAGTAATGCTATTTATTCCGCAAATGAAGTTTTAAAGCGAAAGAAAATTTCAATCCCCAAAAATTGGTGTAGAGATATTAGCCTGACAACTGAAGCCGATGGCATTAAGTGGAAAGTGTTTTATAGTGGTGAAGAACTTGATGCTTGCTTTTCGGTTGTTATAAATGACAAGACAAAGAAGGCTCATATACAGTATTGCAGTTAATTTTATTGCATAACAACACTGATCAGATAGCGTTGAAAACCAAACCTAATAAGTCGTTCCAGCATTACCACTACGTGGCTGGAAGTTTTTAAGTCGCAGTTTAGCTAGGCACTCATGGGTTTGCTGCGCAAAGGTGTTTTTAAACCACAACTTAAAATTGTCGGGGACACCTGGCCACTAAACTCGGTGTTATATCTTATGAGCAGATGCATCACACTTAACGAAACTGATAGCGAAGTGATTGCTAGAAAAGCCATTTTGAAACCGGGATTGCTGCGGTGTTTGCGCGGTGGCTTATGTTCTTTGCCCTTTGCAATGGTCACATTTTTACTTCTAAACACCTGGGAAGCATCAAGACCATGGATTGCTCTTGGTTGCCCTGTAGCTTTAACCTTAGCATTTTGTTTTATGATTTATGCCATATCAATAACACCCAAAAGAATAAAATTCTGTCCCTTTTATATTAAAGTGTCTGGCTATAACAGCAGCAGAATTTTCTTTTGGAGATTAATTAAATCGTGGAGTGTCCATCTTCATTCCGTAGATCATGATACGTTAGTTATTAACCTTAAGTTTTACATGGCGGCTCTCACGATATATATATTAGCAATGCTCATGGTAAGGAAAATGTTGAGAAATTGTTACGTGATTTTTCAAAAACACATTAAATAACTCAAGTATCTTAAAAATTTTCGGGTCACATAGCCGCCTAGTTCGACGTTCTGTAAGAAAGAGTTATGACAACAATATCAATGGCTTGGTGCCACTAAATTTTAAAAGTAAATGTCTTTACTCAAAAATTCCTTTAATATAGAGAATGAAGTATAAGAATGATTTTTATATTTCAAAGATGTTTACCTTTTATCTTTACATTAGGGATCTAAAATGAATATTGTAAAACCATTACTTGGAATTTTTTCATCTTTACTTTTATCTATAAATTTAACTTATGCTGCAGATTGTGATCCAATAAACACCTACTGCCAATCTACTACTACTCAAGTGTGCGAATTATCAGAAGACGTGATTGAAAAAGTCAGCAATTATGTTTGTATTCTGGTTCCAGATCCTAAATGGTACAACCCGGGAAATGTAAAAAGGAAATGCTTAACAGAATATAAAGATAAGCTTATTAAAGGCTCTTCCATCTGCTCAAATGTAACAGGATTAAGTTGTCCAAGCGTAACTGGTTCATCGTCATTGAGTTGCAGCACAGCAATGAATGTCGTTTCTGCGTGCTTGAAATCAAACTCTTCAGCTTGTGCTCAAGCTCATACCGATGCTGCTATTGCAGCTACATTCGGCCCAACCTGTTCCGCTTATGCTATTTATCAGAGCGGAGTACTGGAAACGACTTATGAAACCAGACTGTATAATTTGATTGACACTGCGTTAGATACCGAAATAAAAAATATTTTCGGGACCTTTTTAGGAGACTCCACATTTGATGACTATGTTCGAGGAACCGTCGCCTATTATAAAACGTCCAACGCCGCACTTGATGCTACAGTTACCACCAATAGTGTTTTCAGAGCAAAAACAACACCAGGAAAAATATTCTTTAA
Source organism: uncultured Gammaproteobacteria bacterium (assembly GCA_966096785.1). Lineage (GTDB taxonomy): Bacteria > Pseudomonadota > Gammaproteobacteria > Pseudomonadales > Cellvibrionaceae > Cellvibrio. Next base: position 5,181 of record CBHTVU010000225.1, read on the forward strand.
TAACGTTAATCCACCAAAAGATCTTATTATTCATGAGTTAGTTCACGTATGGCAGTACAGAAAGCGCGGCGTGCAAGGGCTGACTGCGGCCACATGCTCTGACATATTTAATTTGGGATCACCTGATAAGCAGTATAAATTCACACTTACAAGCGGAAAGAAATTTTCTGAATACGGTGTTGAGCAACAAGCAGAAATTGTTCAAACTTATTATAACTACAAAAACAATTTAAACACTGGCTGTGCATCGGGAGGCAACTTTGAAAATTGCAGCTCTTATTCAACCGACTCCGCTAGAACATTAGCGCTCAAAAATACTATAGCCGGTACGTCTTCATCAGCGCTTCCTGGTACTATTTTATTTTCCGGTTATTGCTCTGCACAATACTGCGAGGGCCCTTCAAGGAACTGCTCAAGTCAAAATGGCAGGTTCTCCATGAGCAGCGGCGATTCTTACATTTGTTATTCCCAGTAAACTTTAACCGCTCATGCCATGACTGTTTATGGCATGAGCGGCCGGATGACTAGGGCAATAACTCCTTGCAAGTAAGTTTCGCCAACCTTTTTACTCTATATAGTTTCGCAAAAGTGTATTTGTAATCATTAACGGTTTAACGAAAACATTTTGCTTAATTTACATCGAGGTATTGAATGGATAAGTTTTTACAAGCAGCAATTGAAGAGGCAGAAAAGGGATTTCCTTCAGGTGGAATACCCATAGGATCTGTACTTGTCATTGATGGAAAGATTGTTGGGCGAGGCCATAATCAACGAGTACAAAAAGGCAGTTGTACTTTGCATGCTGAAATGGATTGTCTGGAGAATGCAGGCAGACTCACTGCTGCGGATTATCGCAAAGCCACTTTGTACTCTACTCTGTCGCCCTGCGATATGTGCAGTGGTGCAGCCTTGCTTTATGGTATTCCCAAAATCGTTGTTGGGGAAAACCAAACGTTTCGCGGCCCAGAAGAATATGTGAAATCAAGAGGTGTAGAATTGTCGGTTGTTAATGACCAAAAGTGCATTCAGCTTATGGAAAACTTTATCAAAAATAATCCTAAGCTTTGGAATGAGGATATTGGAGAATAAATCAAATTTAAAAATTTACGTTTTTATAAAAAAGTAAATCGTTTAGCAGTGTATACCTCTAACAATATCAAAATCGCGCGTGTTAAAATAAATCCGTAAACGTAATTCCCAAACCAACCACTTGTTGTTTATCATTGTAATCAATCAGGCTGTGGCCGTAACCATCAAAATAATTTAAATAGCCACGCATTGTTGAACTTATTGGGAATGTCCAGGCTAGTTCTAACGCACCGCGACTGTCGCTTTTTAAATTATTACGCAGTTCCAAACTGAAAATATTTTTCCCGTGCCTGTATGCTCCGGTAAATTGGAAATTGCCCATAT
>CBHTVU010000226.1:0-6584 GCA_966096785.1 uncultured Gammaproteobacteria bacterium
CAATAGCGAATCAAGCTCAACTCGTACCCTTGCATTGATTGTGCAGGCAGGTGCAAAAGCGGGAAAAAAAATGCAGTTTAAAAAGCCAGCGCAAGAAAATGTGGTCTCTTTACCCGCAGAGGAAAAAATTTCTTCACAATAGCTCTGGTAGTATTCCCGCTGGGCTTGGTTATAATCGCCACATTTATTGTTGAGGTTTTGAGTTGTTATGAGTAATCGCCGTCTTCCCGCTGAATGGGAGCCACAGGATGCCATTCTTTTAGTATGGCCACATAAAAACACGGGTTGGGGTGAGCGTCTGGAAGAGTTGGAACAGCTCTACGAGGCTTTAGTGTCGGTTATTTGTGATTACGCGGATGTTGTTATCGCCATTTCCGAGCCGCAGATAGCAAGTGTACGGTCGCGACTTGAAGCGATGGAAATCCCGCTCGACTATGTTTATTTTTACCCTGTTGATACTAACGACACCTGGGTTCGCGATTCCGGTCCCATAACTGTTGAAACCGATACTGGAATGAAGTTATTGGATTTTAAATTTAATGCTTGGGGCTCTAAATATTCATTTGATTTAGATGATGACATCTCAAAAAAAATGTTTGCACAAGGTGCTTTCCCATCTGCAAGTTTTGAGAGCATTGAATTTGTGCTGGAGGGTGGTTCTATCGAAAGCGATGGCAAGGGTACGTTACTGACTACTTCATCATGCTTGTTAAATAAAAATCGTAATCCACTCTTAACTAAAGACGACATAGAAAACAAACTTAAAGAATTCTTTGGTGTGCAAAAAATTAATTGGTTACATTCAGGTTATCTTGCTGGTGACGATACTGATGGCCACATAGATGTGCTAGCGAGAATCTGCCCGAATAATACGATTGTTTACACCGCGTGCGATGATGAAAATGACGAGCATTTTTCAAATTTAAAAAAAATGGAGGAAGAATTAAAAGAACTGACTAATGCCTCTGGTGAAGCTTATCGTTTGTTGCCACTACCTTGGGCTGGCGTACATATGAGCGATGCTGATAAACGCATGCCTGCTAGTTACGCAAACTTTTTAATTGTAAATGAAGCAGTCCTGGTACCAATATATGATGCCTTGGGTGATGAAGATGCTCTTGAAGTTGTTTCACAGGCATTTCCAGGTTATGAAATTTTTGGTATTCCTTGCGTAAGCTTGATCGAACGTGGTGGCAGCCTCCATTGTATTAGTATGCAGCTACCTGAGGGTGTTCTTCCACAAGCTTAATCAGTTATTTGCTTAAATTTTATCTTCTATGACCTAATCTATATTATGAAAAAAGATTCAGCTGACAACATAGATAATTTACGTTGCCCTTCCGGTGAAAACCCTTGTGAATTTTTAACTGAAATTATTTTATTGCGAGAGAAAGTTGATTCTTTAACAGAGTTGGTGCGAACCGATGCCTTAACAGGTTTGTATAATTTTCGTTTTTTCAAGGAAACTCTTGCGCTTGAAATGGAACGCACCAGACGGGGCACGCAACCACTGTCGATGATTTTGGTAGATATAGATCATTTTAAAAAGTTTAATGATAAATGGGGGCATGATCTTGGTAATCAGGCCTTGGTACACATTTCCAATTTAATAAAAATTACTATCAGAAAGTTGGATTTTGGTTGCCGTTTTGGCGGTGAAGAATTCGTTATTTTGCTCCCCAATACAGATTTGCAACAATCCATAAGTGTTGCAGATAGGTTGCGTGAAATCATTGCGACTACACCGCTCGATATAGATACACTTCCAGTTGGAATTACTGCAAGCTTGGGAGTCGGCGAATTCACCTCACGACATAGTGAAACTTGTGAAGCATTTATTCATCGCGTAGATACCTGGCTTTATAAAGCTAAGGAAAATGGAAGAAACCAGGTTGCATTTCCGGTTCCGTCAGTTACAGAAAAAATAGATGCTGTAACTCAGGAAGAGAAGAATGCACTCTTTGGTGCGGTAGATAACAGTCAATAATACGGAGTTAGAATTAAATGTCATTCTTGAAAGTTGGAAATTTAGCGCCAGTTTTTTCTTTGCCCAACCAAAATAACGAAATGATTGAGCTAAAAAATTACCGAGGTAAAAATAAAGTATTGGTTTATTTTTATCCAAAAGCTTCAACCCCGGGATGCACAGTTCAAGCATGTGGAATTCGAGATTATTCTCATGAGCTTAAGCAACTTAATACTGTGGTGCTGGCTATAAGCCCTGATGCCCCAAATAAACTGAAAAAATTCGATACCAAATACGATCTACTTTTTAATTTATTAGCGGATGAGGATCATTCAGTAGCAGATGCCTATGGCGTTTGGGGGCTTAAAAAGTTCATGGGGCGTGAGTTCATGGGAATCATACGGACGAGTTTCCTTATCGACACGAATGGGAAGTTGCTACATGTTTTTGAAAAAGTGAATACTAAGACCCATCATGATGATGTTATTGATTATATTAAGAGTGCTGCTTAAGGTTTTTTGATATATAAATCACAAATTTTGGGATTGATTGGTGTTTTTATGTGCTCATGTGATAGCTAAGATAGTTTATTGACTATAATCTCACCCAGGGCTGATTATTTTGCTTGATGTTTGACAATTTTTGTACTTCAAGCATAGTGCCCATAAATTTAAACAACAATGCCTATTGGTGTAAGGAGAAGCCTGAATGATTCAGCTACAACGCAACTACCGCAATGATACTTCTGCGTTCGATGGTGAATTCAGCCAGTCCGATATTCGTTCCTACCAGGAGTACTTGTCTCTGGCCAGGATTCCCCATTGTGAGGGAGTTGCTTCCAGAGTTGTTAATGCGCTGCACGCGCGGGTAGGTCACTCTGATTTGTCGATTGACCGAATCGCAGAAGATATAGGTTTGTCGAAAAGAACGTTACAGCGCCGCTTACAGCAGCAAGATGCAAATTTTGCGCAATTGCGTGACGATGTTCGGTTTCATTATTCAATCAAATATTTGATTGATGATCACATGAGTGTTGACCTGGTTTCAAAAGCATTGGATTTTTCTGATAGAACCAGTTTCACAAATGCATTCAAGCGTTGGACAGGTTTATCTCCCAGCGTTTTCCGTAAATTGTTCAGAGATTACGCATAATCTCTAATCGTTTGCCTCCTGGCAGCCTTAATTGCGCGCTCTATCCAAAACAGGTAGAGTTAGCGCTTTTTAATTGCCAGAGGTTCTTCAATGAGTTTTTTCGTATCTTCCGCAGTAGCGCAAACAACCGCACCACAAGCGAGTCCAGCAGGCTTTGATCCCATCATGTTAATTATGATGGTGGGTATGTTTGCGTTCATGTATTTCTTTATTATCCGCCCTCAACGCAAGCGTCAAAAAGAGCATCAAAATTTAGTCAGTGCTTTAACTAAGGGTGATGAAATTGTTTTGACCAGTGGTTTGCTTGGGCGAGTTGTAAAAGTAGACGAAAATTACGTCGTGGTTGAAACAGGTAATAATATTGAACTTAAATTTCAAAAAATTGCGGTTCACGCTGTATTGCCGAAAGGCACTATCAAGTCCATTGATGCTGCTTAACTAAATTTTATTTGAGGTCGGTTTTAGACATTATTTCAAATACAGTTAGCTGGTTTCGGAAGCCCTGCAATTTTACTTATAAATTTTGCGGGGCTTGCTGGAAATAACTGCAACAAATAAACACTTTTGCCTTTCTCGGGACCAAGTATTTGAGCCACTCTTTTTACTAGCGCTCGCATAGATGGTGAAATTTGGAAAGTTTGATAAAAATCCCGTGTCAAATAAATAATTTCCCAATGAGCTGCACTTAAATTAATTTCATCTTTCTGGGCAATCATAGTTGCTACTGTTTCATCCCACTCATTCAAATTCATCAGAAATCCTTCTTTATCTAATTCGATTACTCGTTCATTTACTTTTAGCTGCATATTAATACCAGCTCTGTACGCACGAATGATCAATACTCAGTTTCACAAAGCCGCTGTAGTCAGTTATCGTAATATCGTCCCGAACTTTATTGCCCAGGCCGCGAGCATTAATATCAGGTTCAAGTGCATAAACTTTCAAGCCCGCTGCTATCAGGTTTGTAAGTTCCATTGCGCAAGGTGCGCTCTTGAGTGCACCAAATACACCATCGTCTAAAAGTAATATGCCATCATTTTTACCGCAGACCTGTAAACAGGAGCTGAGTGTTGAATGAGAAAAAGGTGATTTATTTATTGTATGTAAAGTGCTCATATTAAAAGCTCAGCAGTTGATCTTGCTGTGCCAGTAAACTGCTGATAGAACTGCTATCAATAAGCTGGACACTATCTAACACAAGTTCATTTATTGTTATTTGTCGTTTTTCTAAAGACTCACCGTGTACGTATATCGCGTTTATGTCGTAAAGAGATAGCGCAGGTAAAATAGCAGCAAAACTTTTTTGGCCAATCTCATTTGCGGATTGGTTTTTCAACAACTGAAAAACTCCGTCGTCCATAAATAATAAGCTTAATTGTTGGTCATAAGCTGATGCAGCCAATATTGCGTCCAATGCTTCTTTTGCTAGCGAGGATCCGTAGGGCGCATGACGACTGACAAACAATATTTTTTTTGACGGCATACCCATTTTCAACCACCAAATGTTATTAATCGATCAGAGGTAACTGCAGCATCAACCAATTGACCAAGCCCGCTAATCTCATAATTTTTTGCTAAATTAAATGTTTCCTTTTCATAACGAATGGCTTCCTCTTGATTTAACAACCCACGTTTTAATGCAGCGGAGATGCATACAACCAAATCTACATTGTGAGCTTTTGCCAGAGTTCGCCAGAGTTCGGTGAGATTAATTTCATCCTGTGGAGGCGTGGTTAAAGACGATGCAGTGTGTACAGCGTCGTGATAAAAAAAGACCCGATAAAGTGAATGTCCACTTTCTAAAACTGCCAATGCAAAACTATAGGCGCTATGACTCGACTGTGATGAATAGGGTGCGGCGTAGATAGCTAATGAAAAAATCATCGTAATTCGATGCTCGTGGCAAAAGATGATCAATGAAAGGATGCAGTGTAATCTGTGCGGTAGAAATAAAAAAGGCACCATATAAATGGTGCCTTTTTTATTTCATCAATATGGCGGAAGGGCAGGGATTTGAACCCTGGGTAGGCTATAAACCTACGCCGGTTTTCAAGACCGGTGCATTAAACCACTCTGCCACCCTTCCGTTGAGGCGCAAATTATACATAGGTTTTTAGGATCAGCAATATGCATTTAGAAAAAAAACGTATATCTGTTAAGTATTTGCAAAATAATAAATACAAAAAAACAAAAACCGAGCAATGCGCTCGGTTTTTGATCTCAAACAAATTTATCAAACTAATTATTCATTAGTCTCTTTTGCCGATACCTGTTCCTGCTTTGCAGCACGAGGGTCGTTTGCTGGCCGCGATATTGGACGCGGGTTATGTTCGACACTTGGCGGCAAGCTGGTATCAAGTGCACGTGATTGATTACGTACTGGAGCTTCGGTAATGATTTGGACACTTGCAACAGGTTTTGGTGATCTACGTGGATCATTGCTAGCTCGGCTCGGTGCACCTAGCGCTTCAACAGATTGAGAATCTGATGTTTCAGTTATTGCATCTGTTATCTGCAAATTAACTGGCGTCGCAACCGCATCTACGGTAAGCGGTGTGGCTTGGGCAATATTTTCCGCATCATCTGCTACAACTTTCGGCGCAATAATTTCATTGGCAGGAGTATTTGCGACAGGTATCCGTGATTCTGAGATGGCAGCCTGCAAATTCGATTCAATAGCTGTCAATTCATGTCTTGATTCAACCACCGGAGCCGAAATGGCGGTGACAGGAGCTACGGCATGAGCTGGTTGAACAAAAGTTGCATGTGAAGTTTGTACATCCGCTTCAGGTTCGGCGAACTCAATTTCATTTTGCTGTTCAACAGGAGCTGAAGGATCGTCGCGACGTGAGCGGCGACGTTGTTGAGAGCGAGTGCGACGACCTGCAGGACGTTTTGCGGGACGATCATCTTCACCATCAAACTGTTGAGTATCTGTTTCGGCTACTGGCAAATTATTTTCCAATATTTCTTCACTAACTACATTTTGTTGTGGGCGACGTGGCTCTCTCGGTTCACGCGGTTCACGATTCTGGTGTTCACGTGGTTCACGATTTTGATTTTCCCGTGGCTCACGATTTTCGCGTGATGGGCGATTATTTCTGTTATTACGGTTTTCACGCACTTCACCAGAACTTTCTGTGTTATCACGTGTGTTATCGCGCGTATTGTCGCGTTGATTATTGCGCTGTGGACGCTGCTCGCGTACTTCAGCTCCATCGCGATCATTGCTCGGGCGAGTATTGCTATTTGGGCGTGGTTCAAGGTTGTCGCTAATGTCGTTCACATCTTTACGTTCGCGACGACCACGGGTATCGCGACGGTTGCGATTTTGATGCTGGTTGCGGTTACGATTATTAGGGCGTCCATTTTCGCGCTTCACGGTTTTATTTTTATCTTCGTCCTCTCCCCCAAAAATAGCGGCAATCGAACTAAATAAACGCGAAAGCAAACCAGGTTCTTTTAC
>CBHTVU010000227.1:0-6544 GCA_966096785.1 uncultured Gammaproteobacteria bacterium
GCCACTGCCTGCGCCGCAGGCGGTGAGGTTTAGAAAAAGTGCTGCAAGTGTTAATTTTTTCATCATGGCACTGACTCCACACATTTAAAAAATGCAGCATGCGAAATGCCTGCTGCATTTTTGTTGCCGTTATGGACGAGCAATTACCCAATCGGTGTATTCACCATTTACATCACCCGCTGCAGAATCGCCTACATAGAAATAAAGTGGTTTACCTTTGTAGGCCCATTGTTTTTCACCGGTGTTGCGCGTCACTATGCTGAAATCGCCGAAGGCTTGCGCTGTGGTGTTTGCGTAGAGCGGCGGCCAGGCGTTCAAGCAGCCGCCGGTGCAGGTTGATTGTCCTGAGCCGGCAACATCGTTATCAAATGTATAAAGCGTGAAGTTGGTGTGGGTCGTATCAGCAGTGCCGGTTGACGTTAATAAGTTGCCATGGGCGATAAAAATTTTTCCTTTGGTGGTGTGATTACTCACCGCAACAGGCGCACTGCGAGCAACCAACCATTTTCCTCCTACACCTTCACCTTTAGTTTCGCCCGCCGCTGTATCCCCAACAAAAAAATACAAAGGCATGTCGTTCAGTGCCCACTGCTTTTCACCACTGGTGCGGGTAATAAGTGAATAGGGCGGTTGAGCGACTGCATCGTCATTGGCGATTAATGCAGGCCAATTGGTTAAACAGTTGCCGCTACAGTTACTTGTTCCGGCAGTGTCATTGTCGAATGTGTAGAGAGTGAATCCGTGACGCGCAACGTAGGAGGTTATCTCAACACTATTGTTGGGCGTGGCGCTTTCCACTAAACCTGCTGCGACTAAGAGCGAGCCTAGAGTTACATCGTTTTTCACTATAAAAGGTTGTGGTCTTGCCAGATGCCATTTTGTAATTGCTTTACCGTTGGTTTGCCCTGCCTGGGTATCGCTCGCAAAATAATAAAGTGGTCTGCCGTGGTAGGCCCATTGTTTGGCATTGGGTGATGTGCCCATACCGCGATCAATAATGGAATAGGGTGCAATTGCCACGTCATTTTCGTCGGCTAGTAAGGGTGGCCAGGCAGCTAAACATCCACCGTTACAGTTGGATACGCCATCAGTGTCGTTATCAAAGGTATAAAGACTAAATCCATCGCGATTGTGATGTTCAGCGGTAAAGGCGGTGTTGTCGCCATTGGGTACACCTACCAGATCATTGCCCGATGAAACAAGGTATTCGCCATCCTGATCATTAATACTGGATTTGTTCAGTAGTACAGGTTCAGTTAGCGCAACATGCCAAATCGTACCCACGCCCTCGCCGAGGATATCGCCTGCTTTAGTATCGTTTTTGAAAAAGTACAATGGCTTGTCGCGCAACGCCCACTGTTTATGACCATCGCCGCGAGTGATGATCGACAACGGCGCTTGAGCCACGTCACTGTCTTTGGCTAATAAAGGAGGCCAGGCAGTGAGGCATTGGGTTGAGGTACAGGCGGATTGCCCGGGTACATCATTATCAAATATATAGAGTGTCAGTTGATCTTTATTTTGTGATTGCACCAGTAAATCTGAGCCGCTTGGTACCAGAACATCGACATTACCTTTGGCAACCAAGGTCAAGCCTATGTTGGTAACTAGGCGGTCGATAGGCGCGTCACTGCTAGACGCAGAGCTTGCAACCGATGACGATGAAGCGGGTAAGGATGAGCTGCTCATGGCCAGCGAACTTGAGCTGACTGAGCTGTAGGTAGCACTAGAGTAGCTACTGCCAGGGGTTGGATTGTAATCCTTCCCACCGCCGCCGCCACCGCCGCAAGCAGTTAAAAGAGAGGTGAGGGCAATTGAGCTTATGAGTGTCAGGTTGGGTTTTAGCATTTTTAGGAAACCTCCGTTCGTGAATGTCGGAGGTAACTACGGGCGGTTAGCTATAAAAGTTGCAGCAGGATAGGAATCATTTTTGAAAATCTATTTTGGACTCATCCTGTGGAAGTAAATTGCGTCAAAGTTTAATGGGTAAAGGTCACACAATTTGAGTAGAATGCACGCCCTTGATTCAGTACACCCCGTCTTTATCACTATTTTTAGGTAAGCCTTCGTGATCTCCACCGCTAATATCACCATGCAATTCGGCGCCAAGCCGCTGTTCGAAAACGTCTCAGTTAAATTCAATAACGGCAATCGCTACGGTTTGATTGGCGCTAATGGCTGTGGCAAGTCAACTTTCATGAAGATCATGGGTGGCGATCTCGTCCCAACCGCCGGGCAAGTTATGCTCGAACCTAATGTTCGCTTGGGTAAATTGAAGCAAGACCAATTTGCTTATGAGGAATACACGGTTCTGGACACGGTAATCATGGGGCACACCGAGCTGTGGAAAGTGAAAGCTGAGCGCGATCGCATTTATAGTCTGCCGGAAATGAGCGAAGAAGACGGTATGGCAGTTGCAGAGTTGGAAGTGCAATTTGCCGAGATGGATGGTTACACCGCTGAATCCCGTGCGGGTGAATTGTTGTTGGGCCTGGATATCCCCATTGAGCAGCACACCGGTTTGATGAGCGCTGTTGCTCCGGGTTGGAAATTACGTGTGTTATTGGCGCAAGCGTTGTTTGCTGACCCGGAAGTTTTATTGCTCGACGAACCGACGAACAACCTGGACATCAATACTATTCGTTGGTTGGAAGGCGTTCTTAATCAACGCAACAGCACTATCGTAATTATTTCGCATGACCGTCACTTTTTAAATGCGGTGTGTACCCACATGGCGGATCTGGATTACGGCGAGTTGCGCGTTTACCCCGGCACCTACGATGACTACATGATTGCATCGACCCAAGTGCGCGAAAAATTATTGTCAGAGAACGCGAAGAAAAAAGCGCAAATTTCTGAACTGCAAGCATTCGTTAGCCGCTTTTCTGCGAATGCATCCAAAGCAAAACAAGCAACATCACGTGCGCGTCAAATCGATAAAATTCAATTGGACGATGTTAAACCTTCAAGTCGCGTGAGCCCTTACATTCGTTTTGTACAAAATAAAAAGTTACACCGTCAGGCGGTAACTGTTGAAAGTTTAAGTAAATCATTTGATAAACTATTATTTAAAAATCTAAGTTTTCAAGTTGAAGCGGGCGAGCGCATTGCGATTATCGGCCCTAACGGTGCCGGTAAAACAACATTGCTTCGCAGCCTCTACGGTGACCTCGCGCCGGATGCAGGAACGGTAAAATGGGCTGAGCAAGCCGAGATAGGTTATTTCGCGCAAGACCACGCAGAAGATTTTGCAACTGACGACAATTTATTCGATTGGATGAAGCAATGGACTAAAGGCGACGAGCAATTAGTGCGCGGCGCTTTAGGTAGAATGTTATTTTCAAATGACGAAGTGAAAAAATCCGTGAAAGTTATTTCCGGTGGTGAGCAAGGGCGCATGTTGTTCGGAAAATTAAGTTTAATAAATCCCAACGTTATGTTGATGGACGAACCCACCAACCACTTAGATATGGAATCCATCGAGGCGCTAAACCTCGCGTTGGAAAACTATCCCGGCACTTTAATTTTTGTCAGTCACGATCGCGAATTCGTATCGTCGCTCGCAACGCGCATCATTGATATGCAACCAACGGGCTTGGTGGACTTTAGTGGCACCTACGAAGATTACTTACGTAGCCAGGGAATTTTCACGAACTAATTTTTAATAAGTTCAGCAAAAAGCGGGAGCGAAACTCCCGCTTTTTTATCTTTAAATTTCAAAGTTCACGCGCCGACCTCCCTTCTTTATTCTATCTATTTACTTAGCTCTAGATATCCGAATTGATTTAAATCAACTTCTCGGCTATTCCTTTCTTTAGATGCCACGCTAGTGCTTGAAATGTACGGCCACGCCCCCACGTCTGTAGCTATCCAAATATCTTCAAGAGGTTTCCATGCGTATCGATCGTTTAACCAATCAATTGCAGCTTGTGCTCTCTGATGCTCAATCGCTTGCGGTTGGGCGCGACCACAGCCAGGTAGAACCCGTTCATATGCTGTATGCCATGCTTGAGCAAAAAGGCGCGGGCAGCGCGCGTTTATTACTAACGCAAGCTGGATTTGATGTGAATGGCCTTAAAGAAGCGCTTTCGGCAAAAATTGAAGCATTACCCAGTATTAAAAATCCTACTGGCGAAGTTGGTATGTCGCCTGAAATGGGACGCCTGCTAAATTTGTCGGATAGATATGCGCAAAAGCTTGGCGATAAATTCGTGTCCAGCGATGCGGTTTTAGTTGTTGCTATAAAAGATCCCCAAAGTAGCATTAGTGAATTATTAAAAAAATTCGGTAATGAACAACGTTTGCAGCAAGCCATTGAAAAAGTGCGCGGCGGAGAAAAAGTTGAAGATGCGGACTCTGAAGGTAACCGTCAGGCATTAGAAAAATATACCGTAGATTTAACCGCGCGCGCGGAGTCAGGCAAACTTGATCCCGTCATCGGACGCGATGATGAAATTCGTCGTACCATTCAAGTGTTGCAACGCCGCAGTAAAAATAATCCGGTATTAATTGGCGAACCTGGCGTTGGTAAAACAGCCATAGTGGAAGGTCTTGCTCAGCGTATCGTCAATGGTGAAGTACCTGAAGGATTAAAAAATAAAAGACTTTTATCTTTGGATTTAGGTGCGCTTTTGGCGGGCGCAAAATTCCGCGGCGATTTTGAAGAGCGTTTAAAATCTGTTATCAATGAGTTAGGGAAACAAGAAGGCCGCGTTATTTTATTTATCGACGAAATTCATACCATGGTAGGCGCCGGTAAAGCCGAAGGTTCAATGGATGCGGGAAATATGTTGAAGCCCGCACTTGCGCGTGGTGAATTGCATTGCGTAGGTGCAACTACGCTCGATGAATATCGCAAATATATCGAAAAAGATGCTGCACTAGAGCGTCGCTTTCAAAAAGTTCAAGTGGACGAACCTAACGAGTCAGACACAATCGCTATTTTGCGCGGTTTAAAAGAGCGCTATGAGGTTCACCACGGTGTTGATATTACAGACGCAGCAATCATTGCTGCTGCGAAATTATCTCAACGATATATTACCGATCGCCAATTACCGGATAAAGCAATTGATTTAATCGACGAAGCAGCAAGCCGTATTCGTATGGAAATCGATTCCAAGCCAGAAGAAATGGATCGATTAGAGCGTCGTCTAATTCAGTTAAAAATTGAACGCGAAGCTGTAAAAAAAGATGAAGATGAAGCGAGTAAAAAACGCCTCGCGAAAATAGATCTGGATATTACAAAATTTGAACGCGAACTGAATGATCTCGAAGAAATTTGGCGTGCAGAAAAAGCAGCACTTCAAGGTTCGCAAGAAATAAAAAGCCATTTGGAACAAGCACGTTTGGAATTGGAAGAAAAGCGCCGTAAAGGTGACTTAGCGCGTATGAGCGAGTTGCAATATGGAATTATTCCTCAGCTTGAAAAGCAATTGGATATGGCCAGCCAAGCGGAAATGATGGAAATGAAATTACTCCGCAATAAAGTGACCGATGAAGAAATTGCGGAAGTTGTTTCCAAATGGACCGGCATTCCCGTTTCAAAAATGCTTGAAGGTGAGCGCGAAAAATTATTACGTATGGAGCAAGCATTACATAAACGAGTTATTGGTCAGCATGAGGCCGTCGTTGCCGTTGCTAACGCCGTGCGCCGTTCTCGCGCAGGTTTGAGTGATGCCAATCGTCCTAACGGATCTTTTTTATTTTTAGGCCCAACCGGTGTTGGTAAAACGGAATTGTGTAAATCATTAGCAGAGTTTTTATTTGACTCCGCCGATTCCATGGTGCGAATCGATATGTCCGAATTTATGGAAAAACATTCTGTTGCTCGTTTAATTGGAGCCCCACCAGGTTATGTGGGTTACGAAGAGGGTGGTTATCTAACTGAAGCGGTACGTCGTAAACCTTATTCAGTGCTGTTGTTGGATGAGATAGAAAAAGCGCATCCAGATGTGTTTAATATTTTATTACAAGTTTTGGATGATGGTCGTCTAACAGATGGTCAAGGTCGTACTGTAGATTTCCGTAATACTGTTATCGTGATGACATCGAATTTGGGTTCAGATCGAATTCAGGAATTGGCCGAAGATAAATCTTTCGACACTGTAAGTTTTGATTCATTTGTTTCAGGAGATATGAATAATTCCCTCAACAATGAAAATCGTTACAACGCAATGAAAGATGCAGTGATGGAAGTTGTTGGTGGCCATTTTCGCCCTGAATTTATTAATCGTATCGATGAAGTTGTTGTTTTCCATCCACTTGGTCGCGAACAAATTCGCGGTATTGCAGATATTCAATTGGATTTATTACGAAAACGATTAGCTGAGCGGGATTTGGGTTTAGAGCTAGACGACACAGTGATGAACAAACTGGCTGCTGTTGGTTTTGACCCTGTGTATGGAGCGCGGCCATTGAAGCGCGCAATTCAGCAACTGGTTGAGAATCCGTTGGCAAACGATATTCTATCAGGTAAATTTGTTCCCGGCTCTATTATTCACGGCACACTTCAAGGCGATAAAATTTTCTTTGAGCCAAAACGTTT
>CBHTVU010000228.1:0-6543 GCA_966096785.1 uncultured Gammaproteobacteria bacterium
TAAAACTGCTTGGCCGCGTGCATGGTAGCGATGAAGCTTTGCGTGCAGTTGAGGTTGCGCGTAAAGCGGGTTTTGACAATATCAATCTGGATTTGATGCACGGTTTACCGGAACAATCCGTTGAAAATGCCAAAGCAGATTTAGCGCAAGCTATTGAATTGGCACCGGAACATATTTCCTGGTACCAGCTTACCATCGAAAAAAATACTGAATTTTATTCAGCACCGCCAATATTACCTATTGAAGATACACTCGCTGATATTCAAGATGAAGGGCAAGCGCTACTTGCACAAGCGGGTTATGAGCAGTATGAAATATCCGCCTATGCAAAAAATAAAAAATGCGCACGACACAATATAAATTATTGGCAATTTGGTGATTATTTGGGGATAGGTGCAGGTGCACATGGAAAAATTACGCAACCAGAATTGTTGCGCATCACTCGTTTGTGGAAAACCCGGTTGCCAAAACATTATCTGGATGCAGTTACTGCTAATAAAATCTCCACCAATCTTGGTGGTCATCAAAATTTATTTGGCGGCGGTAGTGAAATTCTTTCTTCAGAATCTTTACCGCTTGAGTTTTTAATGAATGTATTACGTCTAAACGTTGGCGCGCCAGCGAAATATTTTAATGAACGTACAGGCTTAACTTTGGATGCCCTTGAACCACAATGGCATGAGCTCACGCAAAAAGGACTAGTTGAAATTGCAAATGGAAATCTTCGCCCCACAGAATTTGGGCGAAGATTTTTAAATAGAGTACTTGAGGCTTATGCGGTAACTTAAATATATTGTTTAGGCAGTAACTTGCTGATTAACTTCTTCCTTCCAGCGTAGCTGATCAGTGTAATGCAAAATATGCATTTTCCCTTGATAATCTTCAACCAGTGCGCTGCAGTTTTCTATCCAGTCACCCGTGTTGCAATAACGCAAACCTTCTTGTTCAAATAATGCGGGATAATGAATATGCCCGCAGATGACACCATCGTAGCCGCGGCGTTTTGCTTCCGATAAGCATTCTTGTTGATAAGTGTTGATGGCGGCTTTTGCGCCTTTGATATTGCTTTTAATTAATCCTGACAGCGAAAAATAAGGGCGACCCATCCATTTGCGAAAGCGGTTGGTCCAACGATTAATAAATAATAATAAATCGTAACCCATATTGCCGCTCACGCGTGCAATCCAACTGTGGTTGATGTATGCATCCATAGCATCGCCGTGCATGATTAGAAATTTTTTGCCATCGGCGCTGGTGTATTCGTGTTCGTGTTGAATTTCTATGGGGCCAAAATGTTGGCCGCAGAAACGACGAATCGGTTCGTCGTGATTTCCAGGTACATAAATTACGCGGACACCGCGTGCTGCCAATTCATAAAACTTTAAAATAACTTGGTAATGTTTTTGCGGCCAGCAGAAGCGGCGTTTTAAAGACCAGAGATCAACAATATCACCCACGAGATAAAGCGTATCGCAATGAATGTGATTTAAAAAATCTAGTAGATATTCAACTTTGCAATCGCGATAACCTAAATGTATGTCAGAAATCCAAATGGTGCGTGCGTTCACAAGCGGCGTAGCAGAATGCGAGGCAAAGTTTTCATCTAGCTCGTTGAGTAGAGCTCGGGACAACACAGAGGTAGATGCATTCATAAGGCGTTTCCATATGGTTGTATGCAAATATTTTTGCACTTCCATATGACGGAAAAACAACACTTGTATGAACTTTTGGTGACGGGGAAAAGTAGATGGCAGCTATAATATACCTTCGCGATTTATTTATAGCTGCGGTACCAAGCGCGGGTAATTTTAATTTGAGTTGCTTTGTGCTGCGATTTGAATTGTATCCTGACGCAGCCAATGTAAAACGGCATTGCGACTCTCCAGCATGTCCTTATAAGTCTGCAAAATAACGGGATTGGGTTTTTGTTGCTGTTCCAGTAAATGTAGCCGCTCAGTGAGAAAGGCGATATCGCTCTCAACCTTTCGTGCAACATCCTCGCTGTTATGTTCTACATCACCAATACTAAGTTTTGTCATTCGAGTCTCCTGAGATCTCCTTCCGTGCAGGTATTATCCACTCTTTTTGGTGGAGGAAATAGACGATATAGGCAGCAGGTTTTGTGAGCCAAATCTCACAAAACCTGCTTTTTACTTAGAGTAACGCAGAATAAAGCTGCGGCTGCAAGAACGATTGAGGGCCCTGGTGGGCTATCCCATAAATAGGATGCATACAAACCCAGACCGACAGCGGTTGTTCCCAATAAACTTGCAACTGTCGCCATTGCTTCCGGAGTATGAGTCAGGCGACGGCTGGCCGCCGCCGGTATGATTAAAAGCGCGGTAATCAGCAAAACACCGACGACTTTCATGGCGATTGCTATTACCAGTGCCATCAACAACATGAGTGCAGTGCGAACCTTGTTTACGGGGATTCCCTCCACTTGTGCCAATTCCTCATGCACGGTAATGGCTAATAACGGACTCCAGAGCCAGATCAAGGCGCCGATCACGGCAGATGAAACTAACCATATAGTAATGAGATCCAGGCGGTTTACTGAAAGAATGTCCCCAAAAAGATAGGCAAGCAGGTCAATGCGTGTATTGCTAAACAAGCTCACGCAGACCAACCCCAGTGCCAGGGTAGAGTGAGACAAAATGCCCAGTAGCGTGTCGGTAGCGAGGAAACGATTGTTTTGCATGGCTACCAATATGAGTGCCAATAGCAGACATCCTATAGCCACTGCCAGATTAAGGTTAATACCCAGTAGTAATCCAAAAGTAATCCCTAAAAGTGCGGAATGGGCGAGCGTATCGCCGAAGTAAGCCATGCGTCGCCATACTGCAAATGCTCCAAGGGGGCCTGCAACCAAGGCCACAGCGATTCCGGCCAATAAGGCATTGAGTAAAAAATCAGGCATGGTGATCGTGCTTGCAGGAATCTGAACAGCCCTTTTTATTAAAAATTGGGGCAGCTTTAATCACATTGCCGTGGGCATCGTGCTGGTGGTCATGATGATGGTGATAGAGTGCAACCTGTGATTCAGCTTCGTGCTTATGTTCATTGTTTTCGCCCATCCCTTCGCCAAAAAGCGCTATGTAGGCTGGATCATTAGTGACTTTGTCTGGATGCCCATGACAACAAACGTGTTGATTGAGGCAAACAACCGTATCTGTAGTGGCCATCACCAAATGCAGGTCGTGGGAAACCAGGAGTACCCCGCAGTTGCGCGACTTGCGGATGTCGTTAATCAAGGCATAGAGCGCAGATTGGCCACTTACATCCACACCCTGTACGGGTTCATCCAGGACTAATAATTGGGGATCCCGCAACAGAGCTCGCGCCAGTAAAACCCGCTGCGTTTCTCCGCCTGATAACAATTGCATGGGAGTGCGAGCAAGTTTTTGAATGCCGGTAAGCTGCTGAATTTCAGCAAGATCTACTTTTGGTTTACCGCCCAGGAGTAAAAAGCGTTCCACGTTTAGAGGTAGGCTAGCGTCGAGGTGCAGCTTTTGGGGCATATAGCCAATACGGAGATCAGGCGAGCGTTCAATCCGTCCTTCATCAATTTTGATAAGGCCTAAAACACTGCGTACCAGGGTGGTTTTTCCTGCACCATTAGGGCCGATCAACGTAAGGATTCTTCCTGCTTCAAGATGCAGATCCACGTTTTTTAGCAGTTGACGACCATTGCGGATCACTCCTACATCGGTAGCGTGGATAAGTGTATGCGTCATGGCTAATTCTTATCCTGGTTATCTTGGCAAGCCGGACATACGCCATTAATTTCTACGTTATGACTGGACACAGTAAACCCGGATTCTGCAGCTATATTGGTGAGGTTTTGATCCAGCAGCGGGCTATCCAGCTCGACAGCAACTTTACAGTTTTGGCAAATCAGAAAATGACTTTGATGTTTTTGACTTGGCGACGGACAACCAATAAATGCATTTAAGCTGTTGATGCGATGAATTAATCCTTCTTCCAATAAGAAATCCAGCGCGCGATAAACTGTAGGCGGAGCTATGTGGCGTGTAGAGGCTTTGGCGAGCATATCCATTAATGCGTAGGCACCCAAGGGCTGATGGCTTTGCCAGACCAGTTCCAAAACTTGTTCTCGCAAGCTGGTTAAGCGAACACCGCGCTCATCACATAGTTGTCGGGCAGCACCTAGAGCATCGCTGATGCAATGTCCGTGATTGTGATGACTACAGGCTTTTGCCAATGTGTACATAGTTAATCTACAGGTTGGTAAAAGTCTATATGTTACACTATAACCTTTTGCTCCACAGCTAAAGCTGTGAGCAGCTTCTGTTTAAGGCATTCACAGGTTTATGAAGAATCCGATATTTTTTCTATTAGTAGTAATGGTCTTGGTAGCAGAAAGCGTTTTCGCCAAACCCGTTGTTTTGTCGAGCCTTAAACCTTTGACGTTAATTGCGCAGGAAATCGCGGGTTCATCAGCAAGTGTGGATACGCTTTTGCCCGCGACAGCATCTCATCACGATTATCCTTTAAAGGCATCTGATTACGCTCGCATCCAAAGCGCGGATCTGGTTATGTGGGTTGGCCCAGAGCTGGAAAGTTTTTTACAAAAGCCTATCAGCAATTTAAATGCGTCCAAGGTAATCACAGCCTACAAGTTACAAGGCATGAATTGGCCAGAAAATCATCATGTTGCACAAACATCGCATGGTCACGAACAAGATCCTCACCTATGGTTAGACCCGCGCAACTCACTGGTAATAGCGCAGACTTTGACAGAAAGGCTGGAGCGTTTAGATTCTGAAAATTCAGCACTATATCGTGAAAATTTTCGATTATTTAGGGAGAGGATTTTGCGGTTGGATGAAAAACTACAATTATCTTTGAAGCCTGTAACGAGTATCGGATTTGTTGTTTATCACGAGGGGTTTGCACATTTCGTTGGCCATTACGGCTTGAATCAATTGGATTACATAACTTATACGCCAGAACAAAAGCCAGGTGCAAAACATCTATACCAACTTCGGATTATTTTGAAGAGCGAAGCAAAGTGTTTGTTGCTAGAGCCTTACGGAAACACGCAATCTGCACGCGATTTGGCACAAGAGTTTAAACTGCGTACAGGAATTCTTGATTCACTTGGTGCTCAAGGCGTAACAAATTATTCGCAACTCCTGGAACAAATGGCCAATACTTTTTTAGCCTGCCTGGCGAATTGATGAAGTTACATGAATAGGAAACCGGAGCCGTATTCCTCTTTCAACCAGTGCATCTACTTGGCGTTTATTTAATTCGCTTACAAAGGCGTCATAAGCTGTGCGTACTTTGCGGTCGGTTATCAAAGCGCTGTTTTGTAGTAATTCCAAAATTCCGCCTTCACTCGCCAATTTATGACGCTCACCTGTATGGTGATAGTACTGGCTACCCAACTGCTGCAAACGAAAAATAGCAGTCTGAGAAAAAATTAAGGTATCCATAAAAAGCTCCTTCGACGCATGACGTCATGCTTTGTTGTTGACGATGATTTAGTTTGCTGTTTGGTTACAGAAAACACAGTCTAGGTTAAATAATAAGCATGGGTGTTCCTTCAAATGCCACTATTTCATTTGTTTTAAAATTTGTGATGGGTGCAAAAAAAGGGCCCGGTATCGTCATAGCAAAAAGATATAACGAGACAGGGCCATGCAGGGTCAAACAAGGAGGTAAAACCACTAACGATAAAACAAACAGCTAACTTCATTACTACTGGTACAACAAAACTTTACCTATTCTCGAATTGTAAAATTACAATCCGGCTTAAATTTGTGTTGCGCTACAAGCGCCAGGTTCTGGAAGCGAGAACTAAATACGGGGGCAACATTTACAAATTTCGCTACGCTATTTTTGCGCACATAATTTCATGTTGCCCAGCCCCTGCAATTGGCAGAGCTGCTAATTGGTATCCACTTCCAGTAACTCTCCGCAGAATGCGGTGGGATTAAAACTTAACGCTTACAGCAACTTCTTTTTGAATTGTTTCAGCAAGTTTCGCTTCTATAGATGCGTTAAAAGCATCAGATGCTGCATTAACTTCTTTCTCTAAGCGAGCAACGGAATCATCTGCCTCAACAATTTTCAAATTAACTGAGGCGCTAGTGTCAGCTGACGCAAGGACCAGTGGTTGTTCAACATTTACTTTTGCTTCATCGGCAAAGGCAGGTGCAGTTATTAATAAGGCTGCGAGTACTAAAAATGACTTTTTCATGTGTGATTTCCTTTTTGAGGGTTACTTTCGTTACGGAGGCAATTGTGTTACCTCTTGTTACACATAGTAACACAATTTGTTTTTTTGACTAGCTGTTTTTATCGAATATTTTGGTATAAGAGAAAATATATCAGTAATATCAACAAATTGTGGTTTGCGTCTCGTTTCATGTGTGAACTTATGTTTGTGAAATTAGGTAACACTTTTGTGATCGAAAAAATGGTTGGTTCTGCAAAAACTCGGGTTTTTGCCGGGTTTCTCTACCGTGCGAGACGGCTTTTTGGTGTATTCTGCGACCTAAATTTTACCCTTCC
>CBHTVU010000229.1:0-6523 GCA_966096785.1 uncultured Gammaproteobacteria bacterium
GTTAAACCTGTAGAAACATCAACCCAATTTCAACAACCTCAAGATGGCAGTCGATAAGATGGATTGGCAAAAAAATATATTAATCGCGGCAATTCTGGCCGTACTTTTTACTCTGGCTGTTCGCTGGAATACTTATCAGGAACAACATGCCGCCGCAGTTGTTACTCCTGTTGCGGCAACTGAAATTCCATCAGCAACTGCCAAATCCAATGATATTCCGACAGCCTCTAATAAATCTGCACCCACCAACGTGCCCAATGCTGTTTCAAACAGCGTTATTAAAGTAGCGACTGACAGTTTGCTCGTTAATATTGATCTCGTTGGTGGCGATATTGTTCGCGTCGCCTTACCACGCCATTTAATTGATATTAAAAATCCAGATTCACCTTTCGTATTAATTGATAGCACTCCAGACCACCTTTACCGCATTCAAAGTGGTTTAGTTGGTGCCAACGCGACCGATACTGCTCAAGGCCGCCCAACATTTAGTACAGAGAAAAATGAGTACACACTGGAAGATGATAAAGATACTTTAATTGTTGATTTGAGCTTGCAACAAGACCAGGTAAAAATTATCAAGCGCTATACCTTCACTCGTGGTCAATATCTGGTAGGTGTGGAATATCTTATTGATAACCAAAGCAGCAACAAATGGAGTGGACAACTTTACGGCCAAATCAAACGTGATAGCAAAAACTTCGCAAAAACCAACGCTATGATGATGAGCAATTATCTGGGCGGCGCTATTACTACAACTGAAAGCAATTACAAAAAAGTTACTTTTGATGATTTAAGAAAAAAGCCTGTTGAAACCACAAAGCAAGGTGGTTGGGTTTCTTTAGTTCAACATTACTTTATTAGCGCATGGATTCCCGATCAAAACTCCATTAACACCTTCAAACTTAATCAGCAGGGAACCAATGACGCTTTCTTATTTAGTTTTGTAGGTAGCACTGTAGAAGTTGCACCTAATGCTCAAGGCAATATAAAAGCTAATTTCTACGCTGGCCCGAAAGACACAGAAGTACTTGAAAATATTTCTCCGCATCTTGAGTTAACTTCGGATTATGGTCCGCTTTGGATGATATCCAAACCCTTATTTGCCATTCTCAAATTTATGCATAACCACGTTGTAGCCAACTGGGGCGTAGCCATTATTTTGTTAACACTTTGTGTGAAATTATTTTTCTTCTATCCGTCTGCGATAAGTTACAGATCAATGGCGAAGATGAAAAAGTTAGCGCCGAAAATGGCAGAAATGAAAGAGCGTTATGGCGATGATCGTCAAAAAATGTCGCAGGAAATGATGAAGCTATATAAAGACGAAAAAGTAAATCCACTCGGTGGTTGTTTACCGATGCTGATCCAAATGCCGGTATTCTTGGCTTTATACTGGGTATTGATGGAATCTGTAGAATTGCGCCACGCGCCTTTTTATGGCTGGATAAAAGATTTGTCTGTGATGGATCCATTTTATGTGTTGCCACTTATTTATGGTGCGACCATGTGGTTTATGCAGAAACTTAATCCGCAACCAACTGATCCAATGCAAGCACGCGTGATGCAAATGTTACCTTTGGTATTTACTTTTATGTTCCTCTGGTTCCCTGCCGGCTTAGTGCTTTACTGGGTGACTAACAACATACTTACAATTGCCCAGCAATATGTGATCACGAGAGAAATCGAAAAAGCAGACAGCAAAGCATAATGTTTAACACCGATACCATTGCAGCCATAGCCACAGCAACAGGCCGCGGTGGTGTCGGTATAGTTCGAGTCTCCGGCCCAAAAACAAGTTTAGTTGCCGAACAAATTCTCAAGCAAAAGCTACAACCACGCTTCGCGCATTATTGTCCCTTTCATAGTAATTCTGGCGAGATTCTCGACCAAGGCATTGCTTTGTTTTTCCCCGGTCCAAACTCATTTACTGGCGAAGATGTCCTTGAACTACAAGGCCATGGTGGCCCGGTCATTTTAGATTTATTGTTACGTGAAATTACGCAACTCGGTGTTCGCCTCGCACGACCCGGTGAGTTTTCTGAGCGCGCATTTTTAAACGATAAACTTGATCTCGCCCAAGCTGAAGCTATTGCAGATTTAATTGATGCTACCAACGAGCAAGCAGCAAAAAATGCGCTTCATTCTTTGCAAGGCGCTTTTTCAATTCGCATTCATGAATTGGTTGAAGCATTAATTAGTTTAAGAATTTATGTCGAAGCTTCCATCGATTTTCCGGAAGAAGAAATTGATTTTTTAAGTGATGGAAAAGTCGCGAGCGATTTGGCAAACATCGAACAAAAACTCAATCAGGTTTTTAAAGAAGCCAAACAAGGTGTGTTGGTTCGCGACGGTATGCGCGTGGTTATTGCCGGTCGACCCAACGCCGGAAAATCCAGTTTATTGAATGCATTGAGTGGCCGTGAATCTGCCATTGTCACCAGCATTGAGGGTACAACCCGCGATGTATTGCGCGAACATATTCATATCGATGGCATGCCGCTTCATATTATTGATACTGCCGGTTTGCGTGATAGCCCGGACGAAGTGGAACGCATAGGCATTGAAAGAGCCTGGCAAGAGATCCAGCAGGCTGACCGCGTTTTACTCCTGGTTGATAGCGGCAGCACACCCAACCTAGAAGCTAACGACATTTGGCCCGAGTTTATTAATAAATTGGAAGATCCATCCAAAGTTACCTTAGTGCGTAACAAAATTGATGTGAGTGGCGAGTCTGCCGGTTTAGTAAAGTTTGAAAATGATATCTCTTACATAGGTATAAGTGCAGCGACTGGTGAAGGTATTGGCGTTCTCAAACAACATTTGAAAGATATCATGGGATTCAATACCAGTGGTGAAGGCGGATTCACTGCACGCCGTCGTCATTTGGATGCACTCGAACGCGCCCAGAGGTTCCTTGAGTCCGGTAAAGCGCAATTAAATGGCTACGCTGCAGGTGAACTTTTAGCAGAAGATTTGCGTGGAGCGCAAAATACTTTGAGTGAAATCACCGGTGAATTTACACCAGACGATTTATTAGGTCGCATCTTCAGCAGCTTTTGTATTGGAAAATGACCACTTTTTAGTCGTTATAATCAACATAAAATGAATTGTGCGAACACTCACGCATAAAATCATCGGTTTCTCTGTCTATACTGACTAATCAATGAGCAGATGACTGACCGAAAATGAACACACCTCCTTTAATTAGCAAAATTAAAACTGGCGCTGAACCATTGGTTGCTATCCAGTTGCTTTCTGCATGCCGTATTTTGGTCATCAATGGTAAGGGCGGGTCGGGGAAAACTACAGTTAGCACCAATCTAGCCGCATGGTTGGCTCAACGTGGTCAAACTACCGTATTGGTTGATGCAGACCCTCAGGGGTCGGCAAGTTATTGGCTAGCATCTCGCTCTGAAACATTGCCGAAAATTTTCGGCGTGAAAATCGAAACTAATAGCCGTACCACCCGCAGCTTCCAATGGCGTGCGCCAAAGTCAACACGTTGGTTAATAACAGATGCTGCTCCAGGATTGTCAGATCTCGCACTTAACGACCTCATCCAAAATCACGACCTGATCATCATTCCAGTTATGCCGTCGGATATCGATATTCGTGCAAGTGCACGCTTTATTGGAAATTTGATAACTTGCCAGATTATGCGCCTTCATCGTCGCCCAATTGCTGTTGTTGCCAACCGAGTAAAACAGCAAACTACGGCATGGCAACGCCTAAAGACGTTTATGTTAAGCCTTAATATTCCTCATCCTGCTACTTTGCGCGATACGCAAAATTATGTTCGAGCTTACAACGAAGGATCGGGGATAGGTGACTATCCGCAACAAGCTTATGCACGCGATCGCGAGGATTGGGAGTTATTACTTTGCTGGTTAGATGCCCAACATGCTTCGCAGGCTCACTTAAATGAGCAATTAACTGATGTTAAAGACGAAAAAAACTTGCTTAGTATTTCTAACGTGTCCTAGACACATAAATTATTAAAATTTTTTCACAATATTTCCATCTGCAAAATTCCTCCCAAAAGTTTACATCAATTTATAAACATTCTAGTAAGAGAAACCTTTATACAAGGTTTCTTTCATGTTTTTCCACATACTTACACAGGTTATCCACATAAAAATGGAGATTTACATCATAAATACTTGTTTTTACAAGAATTTTAAGAAGCATTAATGAGTTTGTGGGTAATCTTGTTAGGTCTAGGCTTAAAAACTGCGAAGTGTTTTGGGGATAAGTCGATTTTTCATACCAAAATGTATAAGTTTGCTTTCCACGAACAGCTTAATATCAGCTTACCAGTAGTTTTCTCGCAAGTTTCCCTAAGAGTTTTCCTAACTTTATCTTATTGATATATAAATAAATAATTGACTTACCCACAGAAATAAGTGCGTATATTA
Source organism: uncultured Gammaproteobacteria bacterium (assembly GCA_966096785.1). GTDB lineage: Bacteria > Pseudomonadota > Gammaproteobacteria > Pseudomonadales > Cellvibrionaceae > Cellvibrio. The sequence goes on from CBHTVU010000229.1 coordinate 4,416, forward strand.
ATTACAACATCTTTTATCTTTCTAAAAAACTTTATATATATTTATTTAATTATTTTTCTCTGTTTTAACAGAATAAATTTCTAGTGAAAAATAAGCTGATTAAACCCTGTACATGTTTTGTGCAATTCCTTAACTCACTCTATAATGCCTGCCCTTTCGAGAAAACTCGCTCGAGGCTCCTCGATTAGATCTGACACGAAATAGTAAATACGCAGTATTACTGCAAGGTTGTAGTTCGATGATTTTTCCAGAACGTTTTGATGTAATCGTCATTGGTGGCGGTCACGCAGGAACAGAAGCGTGCTTGGCTGCTGCGCGCATGGGATGTAAAACGCTTTTACTTACCCATAACATCGAAACCTTGGGGCAAATGTCATGCAACCCTGCCATTGGCGGGATTGGAAAAAGTCATCTGGTAAAAGAAATTGACGCCCTTGGTGGTGCCATGGCATTAGCTACCGATAAAGGCGGGATTCAATTTCGCGTTCTCAACGCCCGTAAAGGTCCTGCCGTACGCGCGACGCGCGCACAAGCTGACCGCATTCTCTACAAAGCTGCTATTCGCGAAACTCTCGAAAACCAACCCAATTTGTGGGTCTTCCAACAAGCCGCTGACGATGTAATTGTCGAGAACGATGAAATTCGCGGCGTTATTACCCAAATGGGTTTGAAATTTTTCGCCAATCAAGTTGTATTAACGGCGGGTACCTTCCTTGGTGGTCTAATCCATATCGGAATGCAAAATTATTCTGGTGGCCGCGCCGGTGATCCACCGTCAATAGCACTTTCAAAACGTTTGCGTGAATTGCCGCTGCGAGTTGATCGTTTAAAAACCGGAACACCGCCACGTATCGATGCGCGCACGGTAAATTTTGACGGTCTGGAAAAACAATGGGGCGATACGCCGGTGCCGGTGATGTCGGTGCGTGGCAATCGTGCTATGCACCCGCGCCAAATTTGTTGCTACATGACGCACACCAACGAAAAAACCCACGATGTGATTCGTCGCAATCTGGATCGCTCGCCCATGTACTCGGGTGTGATCGAAGGCATCGGCCCGCGCTACTGTCCCAGCATCGAAGATAAAATTCACCGCTTCGCGGATAAAGATTCACACCAGGTATTTATTGAACCCGAAGGTTTAACCACGCACGAACTTTATCCCAACGGAATTTCCACCAGCCTGCCGTTCGATGTGCAATTGGAAATCGTGCGTTCCATGAAAGGTTTTGAAAACGCGCACATCCTTCGCCCCGGTTACGCGATTGAATACGATTTTTTCAATCCGCAAGATTTGAAACACAGTTTGGAAACGCGTGTGATTGGTGGATTATTTTTCGCCGGCCAAATTAACGGCACCACCGGTTACGAAGAAGCGGGCGCACAAGGTTTGCTCGCGGGCATAAACGCGGCGCTGCGCGCGCAGGAAAAAGATTCATGGTGTCCGGAGCGCGATCAAGGTTATGTGGGCGTGTTAGTCGACGACTTAATTACGCTCGGTACCAAAGAACCCTACCGTATGTTTACCAGCCGCGCCGAATATCGTTTGTTATTGCGCGAAGACAATGCGGATTTGCGCTTGACTGAAAAAGGCCGCGAGCTGGGTTTGATCGGCGACGAACAATGGCAAGCTTTCTGCGAGAAACGCGAAAATATTGCCCGCGAACAAGAGCGTTTGAAATCCACCTGGATTCAAGCCGGCTCGCCGGAAGCTGAAAAAGTTGAAGCCATCATCAACACCAAATTAATTCGCGAATACAGTTTGCACGATTTATTAAAACGCCCCGAATTAACTTACGGCGATGTTGCGACCTTGAAAGGCGAAGCAGTGAATGATGAATATGTTGCCGAGCAAATTGAAATCGCCGCAAAATATTCTGGCTACATTGATCGTCAGCAGGAAGAAATTGATCGCTTGCGCGCTTATGAAAATACTATCCTGCCAGATGATTTTGATTACAGTGTGGTAGAAGGCCTGTCCAACGAAGTGAAACAAAAATTGTCCGCTGCGCGGCCACAAACGCTCGCTCGCGCGCAACGTATTTCCGGAATTACACCGGCAGCGATTTCACAACTGCTTATGTATTTGAAAAAGCATGGTATGTTGA
>CBHTVU010000230.1:0-6507 GCA_966096785.1 uncultured Gammaproteobacteria bacterium
TTCAAGGTGACAGCAGACGTAGAAACCTCTTACCTCTGCAAGTACGAATAACCTGGTTTTGGTACTCACTGATTGGTGAGTACCTCGACTTCCCTCAAGACTCCATCCTTCAAAATTAGTCCCTGCGAACCTACATACCATTCACCTCAAGCTATAAAAGTTCGATAAATCAATTAGATAGGCGATAAGCTTAATCCTCGAGCGCAACTTCAAAGCCTCCCCCAACCGATGCTCATGTCAGATCAACAGGATATTTAGTTGATTCTTTGCTAGCAGACCCGATATCAACGAATCCTTCTCCAATTTTGTATTCACTACCTCAAAGGTAAGTTTGATTAGCAAAAGACAATTCAGGAGCCATCCAATGTCACAATCTCTTCCCGAAACCATGAAAGCTGTTGGTCTTAAGGCCTACTTACCCGTCGCAGACGCGAACTCTTTAATAGATATCACCCTGCCCCTACCCAAACCCCAAGCCCGGGATTTACTGGTACAAGTATCTGCAGTTTCAGTTAATCCTGTGGATACCAAAGTGCGAAGCCCCAAGAACAAAGTCGAGGAAAACTATCGAGTGCTGGGATGGGATGCTGTCGGCAAGGTTGTAGCCGTAGGCGACCATGTTGAGTTATTTAGCCCGGGAGACGAGGTTTACTACGCCGGAGATATCACCCGCCCCGGTAGCAATAGCCAATATCAACTTATAGATGAGCGAATTGTCGGGCGCAAGCCTAAAAGCTTAAGTGATGCGGAAGCAGCAGCCTTACCACTGACGGGCATTACAGCGGCCGAAGGTTTATTCGAGCGACTGGAGATTAGTGAAGAAGCATCCAAAGGAAAAACTTTGCTCATTATTGGCGGTGCCGGAGGTGTGGGTTCAATCGCCATTCAACTGGCAAAACAAATTACTGGATTAAAAATCATTGCTACAGCATCGCGCGCAGATTCCGCTGATTGGTGCCGATCGCTCGGAGCAGATATTGTTGTTGATCATTCACAAGATTTTGCCAAAGAGATTCGTTCAAAGGGTATTCACTATGTGGATTATATTTTCTGCCTCAACACTACCGCACGTCATTGGGAAAACATGGCGGATTTAATTGCACCCCAGGGAAAACTTTGTTCAATTGTCGAACCTGAAGCGGCTATAGATTTAAATTTATTAAAGTCGAAATCAGCCAGTTTCACCTGGGAATTTATGTTTACACGTTCCATGTACAAAACTCACGACATGATCGAACAACACCATATCCTGAATCGTATTGCGGACCTGACTGATGAGCAAAAAATTAAAACCAGCTTGAATAAAGTGCTGAGCCCAATCAATGCCGCAAACTTGCGGGCCGCACACGAAGAAATAGAGGCAGGAAAAACAATCGGAAAAATTGTGCTGAGCGGCTGGTGATTCCCTCACCCATTTTTGATAAAAAATTATCAATTTAATTGTGAATTTTTATTCTCCGCACGCCAAGCTACTATTTCCAAAAAGACGTGAATGAAAATATTAGCTTGGCAACATACGACCCATTCATCGTTAAGGATAAAATCAGCAGCAAGATTATTTAGTTAGCACCAGCGAGAGAAACGCACTGGTGTCAGAGTTAGTTAATTTGAAGGTAAAACTATTTTTACCTGCTTTGAAATGGACCAGGCGTTTATACTCAGTCAAATTCCAGTTATTACGTTCGCTGTTATTTTTGTTATTCGCTAGACTGTTAAATTTTTTATTAAATACATCACTCTCCCAGATGGAAGCACCATTTAAACGAAGACTCGCAAAGTCATCTGCTCCAATCCAAACCCATAGATCGCAATCCCGCTCCATGATGATTTCCGTGTAACCAAAAAATACACCCGCTTTATCGATCTGCGGTGGGCTCAAGGGATACGGCGAATGACTCACATATTCCCAGCGTAAAGTTTGATTATCTTTTCCAAAATAAACACCATTGAGATCCACTGCGTACTCTGGAGGTGCTTTGGTATCCGACAGGGAAAATGGTCCTATGATGTACCAGCTGTCAATAAAAATTCGATCCGCATAGTGCGCACCATTTTTTATAATACGGCCCGCTACCTTTTTTGGATTCGCTTGATTAACAGGCGGAATGTGATCTAGCCACAAATCCACATAATCGTTTTTAGAATGCGTAGATTCGTAGACACCCTGCAAGTTATTATAATTGTGTTGAGTTTTAACCGAGTTTTTACCAAGACTACCGCTATAAGTATCGCTGTGATTTTCTTTTTCCTGTGATAAAGGTTCACCAATATCTCTGGCCTTCATATCCTCCAGGCGGTTGCGTAACGAGTTCCTTGCATTTTCCTCAAATCGTTCCACCGACTTTACCATTTCGGCACCTGGCATTTTGTTAGCATTATATTCGGGTATCGCAAGCTCCAAAGACATGACTGTTTTTAACGCATCCATGTGAGACATGGCAACTGCGCGCTCCAAATCCCTGGCTTTTAACTCCCGTTCTATTTTTTGTATATTTTCTGCAATCTTATGCGCAAGCTCCAACAATTTAGACGGTGCTGCTTTTTCACTCTCCCGCAGCATCTCTTCCACAGGTTCAAGATCCAAATTTTTTACGGTGGAATCATCTAACGTATTTATTAAATTAGTTTCGAGATTGGCCATATTTTTCACTGCATCGTGCATATTCATTTTATAAGCATTATGCATAGATAAGCGCACCTGCTTCGCAAGATTATTCGATGACGGAGGTTTTATTATAATGCTGCTCAAAACACCGAGAATTAATAAGTGAACGGTGATCGATACTAGAAAGTATTTTTGTTTTTTTAAAAAATGGTCAAGGTTTTCCGGGTACTGTATTAGTAGCGAGGAAATGGCCATTTTATTTAGCCCGGATTTGTAAAGACAAATTGGTGAAACCTTCGAATTGGCAGATATCAATCACACTAACGATATATTTGTAGGCAACAGATTCATCTCCGCTAATCTCCACCAGGGTTTGCTTGCTCTCATTACCAAGGTCTTTAAGCTTATTTTGAAGTTTAGTCACGGAAATGGCTTCACCGTCCAAAAAGATATTTCCTTTTTTATCAATACCAACAGCAATAGCCTTGGGTGCTGAAAAATTTGCATCCAGGCTGGCATGTGCTTCAGGCAACACTACAGGCAAAGCATGCTGAGCTTGCATTTCGGTTTGCTGTTTAAATGATGTCGCCACCATAAAAAACATAAGTAAAAAAAAGATGCAATCTATAAGCGCAATTAAACCAATCTCAGGCTGCTCCTCATCACCTGTATTAATTCGCATAAACCACCTCAGTACCATTAGCAACCTGGTCCATCTGCTGTTTAGAGGAAACTAAAAACCATTCCGTCAATAACTGATTTATTTCATGTTCCAGCAATAGCCCAAAACCTGCGATACGATGTTTAAAAAAGTGATGCATGCCCAATGCAGGGAGAGCGACACTTAACCCCGCTGCCGTATTAATTAATGCTTTGGAAATACCACCTGCCAAAAGCGCCGGATTTCCCATGCCTTGCGCATACGCGATAACGTGGAAGGCCTCGATCATTCCGATTACTGTACCCAATAGGCCAACAATAGGTGCAACCGTGGCCACTATGGCCAATGCATAAAATTTCTGTTGATGCCTGCGCAGCTCTATAGACGCCAGTTCAGCCGCGCCTCTGTTAATGAAGTCAAACGATTCTCGACGATGCGTAATGATAAAATCCACAATACGTGCAAAGGTAGTGTCAGACACCTCCAATAATTGCCGAATTTTTTCAAGGTTATTGTTATTCCAGAGTGTTTTTACTTCATCGAGCAATTCAGAAGAGAAAATATATTTTTCACGAAAATTAATAAGTCTCTCAACACTAACCGAAAGAAATAGAATAGACATGAACAAAATAATAACAAGCGCAACTCCGCCCTCAGAAAACTGATCTATCAAATTCACACCGTCCGCCAATGCGAGAGACGGAAACAAAAAGAAGAACATAATCACCGCTGAAAATAATTTAACCATAGGTAACCTTCAAATAAATGCCACGACAGTGTGGTAAGTAGAACCGACTGTCAGTATGTGAGAAGGTTATGCTTCGGTAATAAAAAGATGCTGGACGGAGATATAGAAGGATGAGCGGAAAATAAGTTTACCGCCCTAAACGCTACTGAGTAGGAAATTTGTTCACAGAACGCCAGGAGAAAGTTTTTGGGAGACTCTGAGTGAGAACACTTAGGAATCTAAAGGAAGTCTAATAACAACCCAGTGGTAGATATTGGTTTTCGATGTTTGTTTTATTAACCCCAACCGCCACCATACCACCCGGCACACTTGAGTTGCCACATATCCATGAAATAGGGCTCTCAGGAGAATCCACCACGATTATGGGGCGAATACTCAATATTTTTCCTTTCAGTTGCGCATGGGCTTTGCTGCCAAATTTAATATTAAAGGAACCCGCCTCATAATCAACTCGCTCTACATAATTGCCAATTAAATGCTCAGGTTTCGGAATTCCAGCTTCCAGATTGTCACGCGGAAATTTTTTCGTTGTTACAAAATATAAATTCACACTTCCCTTCAGATTTTTTAGTAACTCAACAGATTCAGCAATTTGCGCACGTGTATATTTTGGTTCGAGGGAAGGCATAGCAATAGCAGCGAGAATGGCGATAATAGCTATCACAACCATTAATTCAAGTAAGGTAAAACCTGCATCTTTCCTGGATTTACACATCAGTCCAACTCCGTCTTTAGCGAATAAATTTCGCGGCATACCAACAACTCGCGTGTAACTCATATCCCTGCTCCTTTGCCCAAGCTATAGCTGTGCGTACAAGTTTTTCAGCCAGCCCCTTTCCCCTAAACTCGGGCGGAACATATGTGCTGGTAATATCAAGGGCAGTACCGCCGGAGTTCTGGTTGAAAATAGTATACTGAAGTATGGCTTGCGCGCCCTGATGGTCAATTACGAAACGAGTCTGTTCTGGTATGTGACGAACATTTTCCATAAGTTATTCCAGGGTAAACGTAAATTTCAAACAACTATAGCTGTTACCAATCACACTTCCAGTGTAAAAATTGCTTCCGACGAACATGGTTCCGATTTATCACAGCTTGTATCAGAATTTAATAATATAGCTTCGCTCGCCACACCCAACTGCAAGATAAAATATTGCTTTATTGCTTGGGCGCGCTCGTGAGCTAATTTGTTAAGTCGCTCGGGATCAACCGTTTCGGCCGCAATAAGTGCCTGATATTTTTCATCTGCCGAAAGTGGCAAATTTGCAGAACTCACAAGTCCTTGAACCTGATATTGAGTGTTAACAGCATTAACCCAGGTTTCATTATGATTTTTAAAGGCATCAGGTAAAACGCCGGCTTTCTGCAATGCGCTCTTAACCTCTTCCTCTTTTAATGCCAATAAGTCGGCATCCTGATCGTAAGTTCCTTTCACACTCAGGCGCATCTTTGGACGTTTCTTTAAGGCTTCCGTTAAGAGTTGAGCTTTGCTTTTTGCCTCATCCGTTAATTGCGACTCACCTGGAGTGAATTTAATTTTACCTAAATCTTCTTTTGTATTGAGCAAATTACTGAGAAATTTAAAAGGTGCAGTAATGACTTTTTTAAGCGTGTTGCTCAAGGCACGCATAATGATATCTTTAATATTAAACTGCGGATCACTGGGAGTACCGGATATCACTGTATCCAATATAGCAATTTGATTTTCGTCGGTTAAAAGCGCCAAGCCTAATCGCAAAGGAATATCGATTACTCGCGTACCGCGAACTTTTTCACCAAATTCCAAATGGTCTATCACTATGTGATTTTTACCCAAAACTTTTCCATCTTCATAGTGGTAATTTAAATCTGCACTCATCAAACCTTTATTAATTTTCCAACCTGCATATTCAGCCGAGTAAGGTGACAGCGCGCCCATATCCATTTGTTTAAATGAAAATAGCGCGTCTAATTTTGGCACTTTTCGCAAAAGATTTGCCTTACCTTGCAAGGTTACTGGCGCAGTGCCATCCACATTGCCAGCCAGGTTTATGGTTGCGAGAGAATTTTCATCGGAAGATATGCCAACAATATCGCCCGTAAAATTTTGCACAATTGCGGTAAAAGACGGCGTTAAAGATTGATCGTAAAAACCCACTGCCGCATTATTGATAGCAAAGCGATCAATCGCGAACTGCCAGGGCTTTGTTTCAACCGGCGCTGATGCAGCTGTGGCTGAAGACGACGCAGGCGCAGGTGGCTGAGTGACAATCATTGCCTGGATATTGGTTTTTCTATTTTTATCAATAATGAATTGACCATCTAATTCATTAAGCGTTAATAGCGGTATATGAATGGACTTCTCAGTCAAGGAAATTTCGGCATTTTCCCAATCCAGGCTTTTCCATTTAACCGCATCCTGCTCCATGTTGGTTGGACGCAGCTTTAAATTGGTTAGCTTTCCGTTACCCGCAATTTTTTGCGGCGCACCCGCAACCAAATCGATATGGTTAT
>CBHTVU010000231.1:0-6438 GCA_966096785.1 uncultured Gammaproteobacteria bacterium
GATTGAAACGACTGGATGACTGCTTAAATTTACACCGAACCAGGCACAGCTCAAGAATATAAACCGATTCGCGCGATCACTAAGGCGTTGTACACACACTTATACACAGAGAATGTGGACAACTTTGCAATCTAGAATTGGGAAAAAATCAGAATAGAAAGAGGCTGGATATTGATGAGATAAAAAATCCCCGCCACCACAAGATGACGGGGATCTTTCAAATACTAAACGGTAAACAGTTTTTTATAAGCGCGCACCTATAATCGATTGTGTATTGCTAAAATTTTCGATAGGTGTCCAACCCGGGCAGGAACTACCACTACATACTGTGCCAGTAAATCGCCACACAACACCGTTAGAATGACGTTGCAGCAAGCCATTGGTGGACGCCACTATTTCAGTCGTATTCGCGTTGTTATCCAGCATCACCCATGATTGACCACTTCCAGACCAGCGCCAGATTTGACCACTGTAATACAGCCGGTACAAATTGGATGAGCCGGCAATAACTTGTTTGGTATTCCCGTTATCGAAATCAACCAATTGCCAACCGTTACACACGGAAGACGAAGCGCAAGGCGTACCTGTATATTTCCAAATCGCGCCGGATTGTTGATGCATGTATAACGATGAACCATCAGCAACTAATTTGATAGTTCTGGAATCGTTCGCAATTAATTGCCAGCCGGGGCAAGAGTTTCCGGAACAAGCTGTACCGGTATATTTCCATACCGCGCCAGTCTTATGCCGTTGATACAAATTGCCGCTGGCTGCAACGATTTCAGTGGTATTGGAATTGTTATCGAGCAGCTGCCAACCCGGGCAATTGCTGCCACTACAAGCCGTTCCTGTGTAACGCCAGATAGCGCCGTTGTACCACATTTGATAAAGATTGCCGCCCCCTGAAACTATGTTAGCCGTATTAGAATTATTATCGAGCATGCGCCAGCCTGAACATGCACCTGCGCTAAAGGAACTGCATTGAACACCCGTAAACTCCCAGATTGGCCCCGTGCTGTACATTTGGAATAATCTGTTACTGGACGCGGCTACTTTAGCGGTACTTGAGGTGTTACTCAAAATCGACCAGTGTGGGCAGCTGCTGCCATTACAGGTACCACCGCCAAGTCCATTGAAACCCCAAATTTGCCCGGTCGATTGCAGTGAATAAAATTGCCCACTAATAGGATTGAAATTGTAGGGGAGATAACTAGGAATTGAGCCGGGCACCATCCAGTGCTTGTTCAACGCATCAGTGGTGAGGTTGCCAGCGGGAGTAAAATGGCACAAACCACCACAGCCTTCCGTCCGGCTGATTGCACTATTGAAACTTGTAAAATCGGCCCCGACGACTGAGTAAGCTCCTTTCGGATTAAAACGCACGAGCCGGTTGGCGCTAAATGCGTTTGCCACATGCGGAGTCACGATATAAGGATCATTTACATGGCAGCTCGTGCAGTGGCTTGCAACAACGCCGGCTGGTGTAGTCCAAACCGTTGATGCATTGGAATCTTTTGGCCCCGGAACAACTGGTCCATCACTAACGCCATCCAAATTGTTTTGGAAAAAGCAGGTCTTACCATTTTTGCGATTGTGAACAATCATCGCAATGTCATGATAAGTACTACTACTGGCAGTGTCGTGAGCGGAGTATTTTCTACAGACCCAAACCGCTTTAACATCAGGATTGGTAAAACTTTTCACGCCGAGGGTGGAATTGTCCACGCATCCATTACCTAACAATGCTTGGGAATCACAATTGGCACCGAATTGTGTGGTGGGCAATATTGAGCCCGACCGGCAATCAAAACCCGTAATACTATTTTGCGGTATTTCTAATTCGGTTTCGCAGCTCGACGTAAAATCCGTCAGGCTTTCTGCCATAGCAAATAAGGGGAACAATAAGGCGCTAAATAATAATGACCCCAGAAGAGGTCTCAATGGATAAATCTTCATTTCTTTCCCTCTTAATTAAAATTATTACAGAATTAATATTTCAATAGAACAGCTATAGAAACATTACATTTAACAACACAACTAACATTGAACAAAAAAAGTAATCGCAACAAATTCTCCCGAAGAAAATGGAAAACAACCCGCTAGTCAATTAGAAAAGTTAATTAACATGCAATTACATCTATTAATTGTGTAGAGAATGGAATCTTCTTAAGTAAAAAACATTAATTTTTATTACTAAATAATATTTTCATCATTGAAATTTATTGAAGAGTCATTCTGGTGCGCGCACCCCTCGGAAAACCGATAATACTTTTTAATAAATTTTGAATAAATAGTGAGTGCGTTTTATCTGGGTCCACAAAATTTTTAATACAGCTACGTACTTGAGCAATAGTAAGTGATATTAGCCAAGTGGCCAATGTTGTAAAGACAACAATTTATTAGTAATTATTTGCTGTCGTCTAAGCAGTAACTTTAAATATTTAATTGCTGTAAAAATAAATTATTGCTAGCGGTTCTGAATAAGAGCTCCCTAAGAAGCTAATGGTGCCGTCAAATTTATCTTACAAAAAATAAATCCAAGTGTTTTTGAATATATTTTTGATTTATTTATTCCTATTTTTAATCTCATGTCGATTATTAACTCTAGACGTCATGCAGAGGGTTTTAAATGACCATCAATGAGAAAAATAATCATTAGCGCATGTTATATTTGTGCCAGATGCTATAAAGTTGCCGCAAAAAAATTTTTCATATTCTTCAACAAACACATACCCAGATGCTAACGATCGAAAAGTCACACTACCGCCCCGCCGACACGCTTATTGTCTTTGATTTCGAAACCACAGGCCTATCACCCGATTTGGGTGATAGGAGTATTGAGATAGGCGCGGTGTTAATTGAAGGAGGAAAAATTACTCAGCGCTTTCAGCAATTAATGAACCCGGGTACACCTATTCCCGTGTTTATCGAAAATCTCACTGGCATAACCAATCGCATGGTCGGTGAGGCGCGCAAAAATAAAGATGTAATGTCTGATTTTTTTGAATTTATCACTAACCAAAATTTGGTGGCTCACAATGCCTCTTTTGATGCACGCTTTTTGCGCGCTGAATTAAAACGTATAAAAAAATCTTTTACAGGCGAAATGGCCTGCAGCTTGCTCGCATCGCGACGCTTATTCCAGCAAGCGCCCAATCACCAATTAGCAACCCTGGCTGAATACAAAAATTTGCCAACACCAGGTACTTATCACCGCGCGCTCGCCGATGCAGAAGTCACCGCGCATCTATGGTTAAGTCTTCTGCATGAATTGCAAGAAAGCCACGATTTGTCCGCACCATCATTTGCGTTTATGGCTCAACTTTGCAAAACACCAAAACATCAAATTTCAAAGCTGTTTCACAGTGCTCGAAGCCATCAACCCGCAACGATTGAAGTTGTAATTAATCGGTACGCCCCAACAACATGTTAAGTTGACCAAGTGTACCTATTAGGTCAAGATCACTTATCATAATCGCCATAGCTGCCCATATGTCCCACATGGTATTTAACTATGTTTGCCAACAATAAAATTACTTACCCGGAAATTGCATCTTACATTCTGATTGCTGGTGCACTGCTGATAATTCTTATGAATGGTTTGCTGGTAGCACTACTGGCAGGTTTACTGGTGCATTCCCTGGTTCTGGTTTTATCGCCAAAATTTGGCGAGCAAGTGGGTAAGGGCCGTGCCCGAATTGTTTCCGTGAGTTTGATAGGCACCTTGATTATTACCGTATTGACTCTGTCGATATGGGGCGCGATCACCTTCTTTCAAAGTGAAGCGGGCAGTACGCACGCGCTGCTACAGAAAATGGCCGATATTGTAGAGGCATCGCGCGCGCAATGCCCTGTGTGGGTATGCTCTCATTTGCCCGACAACACCGAGGAGCTGCGTGAACTTCTTACCAACTGGATGCGCGAGCATGCACAGGAAGCAAAATCCCTCAGTACGGACGCCAGCCACACCATAGTTCGAATCCTGTTAGGCATGATTATTGGTGCAATGATTTCCCTGCATAGCCCCACGTCAATTCCGAGCGGGCCACTCGCAATCGCCATGCTTGATCGTGTTAAAACTCTTAGCCGGGCTTTTAAGAAAATAGTCTTTGCGCAGGTAAAAATATCAGCAGTAAATACATTTGCGACAGGCATATATGTATTGGTCGTTTTACCGTTGTTAGGCATTAACTTGCCCATGGCAAAAAGCTTGGTAGTTATTACATTTGTTGTTGGCATGCTACCTATAGTAGGTAATTTAATCTCCAATTCTATTCTCGTTATAGTCGCGCTGCCGTTTGGCATTGCTGTTGGTGTGTGGTCACTGGTATTTTTAATCGTATTACACAAGCTTGAATATTTTCTTAATGCAAAAATTATCGGCACCCAGATTCAAGCGCAGGCGTGGGAGTTACTCATCGCCATGCTGGTCATGGAATCTGTATTCGGAATTGCAGGTGTAGTAGCGGCGCCAATTTTCTACGCCTACGCCAAGCAAGAGCTTATCAATCGACAGCTCATCTAATTGCTTTTTAAATCGCTATATCAGTAGCAACACAAAAATTTCCAATTTTATTTTGGAAATTTGCTCAGCTTAATTGTCTGCATAATAATGCGATTTACGCATTCATCTTAAAAATTTTTTTCAAAAAAATTAATGAACCACGCGTCATTTTTAGAAACTGCTTATTAAGCTAAGTAGCGTACAGATATACATTGCCTCCTCTGAAATACTCATGCGTCAATCACCTATCACTCTACTTCCCCGGCTTAATTCTCAGGAGCCTATTATGCAACGCTCAGCACACGCAATTTGGAACGGTGACCTCAAACATGGCGCAGGAAAAATTTCCACCCAAAGCGGCATATTGAGTGAGGCGCAATACGGCTTTAATACGCGATTTGAAAATGGACCAGGAACAAATCCCGAGGAACTTATAGCTGCTGCTCACGCAGGTTGTTTTAGTATGGCGCTCTCGCTTCAACTTACTGAAGCAGGGTTAGAAGTAGATATGATAAAAACTATTGCCACAGTTACATTAGAAAAAGATGAGTCAGGTTTTAGCATAACGGCCGTCCATTTAAATTTGACCGCAAAAATTCCTGGCCTTGACGATGCAAAATTTCAAGAGCTTGCTAATAAAACAAAAACGGGCTGCCCCGTATCAAAAGTTCTCAACGCAGAAATAACTTTGGACGCAAAATTGGAGAAATAAATGTTACGCACTCTTAGCATTTACGCATTTCTCGATTCATTTCGATACAAAAAACTCATTTCACGATTTTTAAATTTATTCCATCCACTGCCGGTATTATCCATTTTATTATTTACCAGCATCGCCAGTTGCGCGGCGCCAGAACCGCTTCCCGTTGAAGCAGGTATGGGCCCCAACCCTACCCTGCCAGAACCGGATAAATCGCTATTACCCAGAGTGAATATTGCACCTGAACATGGTTGGCCCGATGGCACTACGCCAACGGCAGCGTCAGGTTTAGCAGTTAACGCGTTTGCCATGGGGCTCACGCATCCAAGAACACTGCATGTTCTTCCGAGCGGCGATATTTTGGTTGCAGAAACAAATGCTCCAGCCCGTCATGACGAAGAAGGCGGTGTAAAAAACTGGTTTATGAAAAAATTTATGCAATCAGCTGGTGCAGGTGTCGAAAGCCCAGATCGAATTAGCTTGTTGCGTGATCTCGATAAAGATGGCATCGCCGAAACTAAAACCATTTTTTTACAGGGGCTTCATTCGCCATTTGGTATGGCACTTATAGGTGATAGCTTTTATGTTGCTAACACCGATGCGATTGTGCGTTTTCCTTATCGCAATGGCGACACACAAATTACACAAGCTGGCACAAAACTAATAGATCTTCCCGCAGGTGACATCAATCATCACTGGACTAAAGACATGGTCGCAAGTCGTGACGGGAAATTCCTCTATGTAAGTATTGGCTCAAACAGCAATGTTGCCGAAAACGGAATGGATAACGAAAAAGGACGCGCTGCCGTGTATGAAGTTGAAGTATCTACCGGAAAGTCTCGCATATTTGCCTCCGGGTTACGCAATGCTAATGGGCTTAGCCTACAACCACAAAGTGGAGCTTTGTGGGTGGTCGTAAATGAACGCGATGAATTAGGCGATGATTTAGTGCCCGACTACATGACTTCAGTACAAGACGGTGGATTTTATGGTTGGCCCTATAGCTACTTTGGTCAACACATTGATGATCGTGTCAAACCACAAAATCCGGAGTTAGTGGCGAAGGCATTAGTCCCTGATTACGCGCTGGGATCTCACACCGCATCACTCGGTCTTGCATTTTATTCTGGCAATTTATTTTCAATGGAATATGTAAACGGCGCTTTTATTGGACAACACGGTTCCTGGAATCGTACACCACACAGTGGCTATAAAGTTATTTTTGTTCCCTTTA
>CBHTVU010000232.1:0-6429 GCA_966096785.1 uncultured Gammaproteobacteria bacterium
CTTGCGTTATTCGCATGCAGTTCATTTCCACGCTTCAGGTTGCGCACCTGATCAATATAATCAAGTTCGTTAATTGCTTTTTTATTATCCGGGTCAAATTTTAACGATTTATAGAGCGCAACTTCAGCATCGTCATATTTTTCCATGGCCGCCAATGTTTCACCGAGGCCGTGGTAAGCTCGGGCACGTTGGGGATTGGCTAAACAGCTATTTAATTGTGTTAATTGCGTATAGAGTTGTACAGCTTGCTCGTGCCGCTTCAAACGATAATACAAATTCGCTTTTTCATAGAGTAAGGTGGGTTGGTCAGGTTCCAGTTTCAAACCCTTATCCAAATTAAGAAGTGCGTTGTTGTACGGGTTGTTTCGCGATTCCAACGCAAGAAACGCAAGCAAATAATAGGCTTTTGAATAAGAGCTATCCAGAACAGGCTCCATTTTTTTATCGCCAGCCGCAGCAATCTCGAAAAGCCCGCACTCCGCTAATTGTTCTTTATCCCAAAAAAATACATGCACTTGTTTTTCATCAGCCATGCGATGCGACCAACCAGCAGGCATGCTACTAACATAATTGTCGAGCAAGGTTTTGGCTTCAGGATATTTATTTTTTTCAATGAGACCGACAGCTTCCGTCAAGGGGCTCGATGGCGCAGCAGGCGCTGCTTCCGTAGACGCTACCACTGCTTTTTTACTGGTGTTAGAACATGCACACAAACTAACTACCAATACAACCATAAACAGGTTTTTTATCATGACTACTCCCAACTACATCATACGCACTCAGATATTATGAAATTAGTGGCGCAATAGACCTTTATAAAATGCCAATCTTATTTGAGTGCATAATGGCAATTAATTTAAATAAAACTTAATAGCAATAAGCGCACCAGCTAGTGACCTGGGTTGATATTAGTATGAGGGTGTAGCATCCCGTGCCGCAGATTTGTCGCTAACGCGGTGTAAACAGTAGAGACCAAATAGCAAAATGATTATGTCGCGTAAACGCATAAGTGCAATTAACCCGACAGCAGCCACATCAGATAAATGCAAATAATGAAATGACCATAATACAGAGGCTTCAAGGGTTCCTATTCCGCCCGGTATGGGCAGTAAGAGCGCAAGGCGCATAGCAATTAAAATCAGTAAGAAAGCGGTCATGTTGAAATCTATATCTAAAAAATTCAACAGTAGTGCGAGCTCACCCAATAAAGCAACCCAAGTTAAAAATGAAATGCCAGCACAATTAGCCAGGGCTGATTTTCGGGTGCGCAATACTATCTTCAAATCCTTGCGAACAGCTTGCCATGATTGTTTAACTTTTTGAATTAGCGCATGCTCATTCCAACGCGCGAGTAAGTACCTGCAGCGATTTAGTAGCCATGCCGGTCGAGATACCAATAAATATAAGATACTTACCACCAGCAAAAACCCGACAGTCAAACTGACAATATTTTTTTGAGCCGTAATAGTGGAAGTTTTCAGAACCGAAATATCACAAACAAACAATAATAAAAAGACACACACCAAAAGCACGATGAAATTTATGAGTAATTCATAAATCCGGTCGAGGCCGATGGACAGAAGTGATTTTTCCAAAGATACGCCGCTACAACACAACCAGAACACTTGCAAAGGCTCACCACCAAATTGCGGGCCGGGAGTAATAAAGTTGATGGTTTGGCCGGCCTGGCGAATGAAGAGAAGATCAGCGAAATTAATTTTTGCATCGAGCATAGTTATTAAATGACGCCAGCGGTGCACACTTAATACAATGATTAACGCGTTGATTCCAAACCATGCAAACCACTGCGGCCACTTCAATGAAAAAACAGTTTCTATGATGCTGGTAGTCGGCAGGTGAGCAAAGGTCCACGCACTTAAAGCTACAGCTAGAAGCCACAGCAAACCTCGACGCAATCTGGATTTAAACACTCGCACCATCCTGGCGGTTAACCCACAGATCATCCCATTGCCAAAGGCTAAAACGCCCGGTACCTAATACTAGCAACAATACGCTCGAACATAATAATGCAATATTTAATACTGTCATGGGTACCGGATAAATTCCCAGCAGCAGCAAAATAATCAAAGCACCAATTCGACCCATAGAACCTAACAACACTAAACTTATTCCAAATATAAAACTGAGTATTAGAAAAACCTTGGCATTAAGTGAATCAGCAAATATATCCACCTGATGCAACATAAAAAGCGATCCTACAAAAAGAAATACTCGCAGCGATGGCTGAAAAAAAATCTGACTGACACGCGATAGTTGCGAAAAAATTTTTTGGGTTTTAATCGATTCCGAATTTATACGTCCACTAACCACCAACCAATCCACTACAAACCCACTCAGAATAGGGACTAAAAACGCAAAACTACAAATCAACGTTTGCGTTGCGTCAAAACAAGGTAGAAGTCCCAGAGCGACAAATCCCATTTGAAAACCGGCCAGCGCGCGACGCAGCTGGCTCGGCATAAGCGGATAAATTATCAAGCCACGTTTGCTACGCCAATAAATTCCCCACTGAAAAATATAAAAGGCGATACTCAGCAGTAAATAACTCCAATGAACTTTTCCCATTGCAACTGCTAAAAGAGGAGCAATCAACAAACCCAATGCATCAAATACCGTATCCAATTCCGCGCCCAACAATGTCGTTTGTTGAGTTCTTCGCGCAACAAAACCGTCAATACGATCAAGAATTGCTGCAGCTCCATAAAGAAGCCCCGGTGCCCAAATCATTAGACGTTGAGTATCGGCTGGTGTGTCAGGTTGAAATAAAAAGCCGCCAGTAAGCGCAATTAAATAACCACGCAATAAAGTAATACCATTAGCCCAACCCAAACCTTTTAATAGCGGCGCTGCGGGTGCCACTCTGTTTAAATCCATTCGCTTCCAGGTTGAATACCAAACCCATGCCCACAGCAACCCAGCTTGCAACAACCACTGCAAACCAGTTCGCCAGCCGGCGTAGTAACCCAGCATTAAAAAAATAATGCCGAGTCCCCCTAAACCGAGCAACCCGGGCAGTTTCATATCCTCTTTCATAGTGAAAATTCGTAATTTATGTAGACACGGAGACTATCAGATGTTCGACAAGCGAAGAAGAACTGGGAGTGGTTATTTTAAGACAGCGCACAATTAAGATGCTTATATTTAAACACCTATCCTATTGAAGTTTCTAACCAATCGACAGGAAAGGATCTGAATTCAAAATCGAATCGACACAAGCGAGCTCGAATTGATAGACAGGAAATTACTAGCGAGCAAATAACATAAGGCAACTTAAAAAGTTTACGTCCACAAAAAAGTTGGGGGCCTGAATAGAAGTTTTAAAAAGCAGATAGCCAATATCGTTTGGCTATCTGCTTTTAATTTAAAACTTTCCACTCACCACAATTTGCGCAAAGCGTGGCAAAGCCGGATTCCAGGTATTCCAGGTTTGACCTTGTTGAGTGGTATCGTTAAATACATTTTTCACGACTACACTCACGTCAAAGGCTTTATTTAAACCGCCAATACCAAGCGCAACATCCGTAGTGATTGAGCCATCAACCCAACCGTAAGTTGAGAGTGGATTATCCGAATTAAATTTGCTGTTGTATGCAGTATTCAGGTTTGCGTGGAATTCGCTTTTTGTAAAAACTGGAATGCGATAATCCACACCCAAATTGAAACTGTATTTGTAAGCGCCTGGTAAAGTTTCACCGGAAATATCGTGATAAGGTGCAGCGCCTGCATAACCGTTTTCAACAGGTTGGGCCGAATTAGGAAAATATCCGTAGTAGGCATCATTATATGCGCCGGAAAAACGAATAGTTGTGCGTGGAATTCCGCTGTAAACCCCGTCAAACTCCAATCCTTGTGCAATGACTTCAGGAGCGTTTCCGGTATAACTTGTGTAGGCGGTTGCAGGTGTTGTGCCGGCTTTAATATTTTCTGCGGTAGTGTATTCATCCACAACTTGTACAGCTTGTTGGTAGTCTGTAATTTTTGTTCGGAAAATATCAATATTTAATACCAAAGTATTTTTCAAAAAATTGGATTTCAAACCAATTTCGTAAGAACTGGATTTTTCTGCTTTGGTTGGATAAGACACACCATTAACAACTTGGGCAATTCCCGCTTTTTCACCGTACTGCCAAGAGGCATAACCCCTGTGGTCATCACTAAATTTGTAGCTTGGGCTAATCACAAATGCAGGCTGGGTGTCTTCAAAACTTTCTGCTTCCACCTCATTCCACAACACGCCTATTTGAGATTTACGCAAGGCTTTTGCTGCGGCAACCTGGCGACGCTGAGCATCCGTTAAGGTCGCATAATTTGTCGCTGAAAAATATTTTGCGGCAAGTGCGTCTGCGGTGGCAATTTGCTGCGTAGAATTATTTTCCGATAATGCCCCGCTTGCAGACGAATCAAATCCACCGAGCGGTACACCATTAACCACAACAGGATTAAGTGCTGCACCTGCACCCAAATCACTCAAGTAGGCACGGCTGGTAGTGTTTCGATCTTCTTTCGTTAAGCGAACGCCAGTCGTAACAGTTAGAGGCTCTGAGAAATGCCAGTTTGTCTGCGCAAAAACAGCGCCGCTGGTATTGTCATAATGGTTCGAGCCGACGCGATTTAAACGGCTTAAAGAATCTTGCAATAGTGTACGACCATTAGTGTTTATGTCTAACAAACTGTACTGCCCCTTATTAAGCACTGGTAGCCCGGTGGTGGCATCAATTTTCAAACTGTCAGCACTAGCAAACCAGGCGCCCGCGTCTGAACCCCAGGCAGCGCGAGTATCGTGATTGGTATCCGTATTTATCCAAAATAAACCCGCCTGATAATCAACGAAACCACCTGTTTTAGAGCTTAAACGAAGCTCCTGACTATATTGTTTGTAGTCAACTAAACCACCACCATTTTTACTGATATCAAAAGGCGTACCTTCATCATTGCGTGCATCAAAATAATAATCTTTGTAAGCCGTGATAGATGTAATATCAAATTCATTCAGCTTCCAATTGAGTTCTGTTGAAGCTCCGTTAGTTGCAGTTACGATTGGATTATAATTGTCTGCATCAATGGCATTCCTTTCACTGTTGCCCAGCCAATCATTTTCGTAACTGAAGGAACTTTGGTCTAAAAACCAGCGGCGATTCAACCGGGTAATTGCATCTGTGCTCAGTGGATTCGTTGTTGTACCTTTGTAGGGTCCTGAAAGATTGTTACTCGCATAATTTGCAGGAGTACGTTTATTAAAACTCCTTCCGTTGGTTGCTTCGCCGGATTTTGGTTGTGCGTCCAAACTCAAGCGCGCGTTAAAATTTTCACTGGGTGTTAATAAAAATTGTACGCGAGCAGAAAAACGATCTTTATTTGCGTAAGTAAGATCAGGATTGTAATGATTGACCAAATCACCATCGCCTTTATTTGCAGTGAAAGTGCCTCGCCACGCTAATAAATCGTCGACTACTGCCCCACCTAAAGTGGCAGAAGCAAATAATGTATTTCTCTGCCCATAGGAAACACTACCGTAGCTTTCTGAATCAAATGTCGGGCGTTTGGTAGTTATGTTAATAACGCCGAGACTGGTATTTTTTCCGAGCAATGTTCCTTGCGGTCCACGTGTTACTTCAACGGCGGCTACATCCGTAAAATCAACACTCGATGAAAGCGGGTTGTATGCATAATTGACGCCGTCGACAATAATTCCAACACTCGGATCTTGCGCATCGGTTTGCGCCTGTTTGCCCACACCGCGAATGGATAAACTAAATTGACGCGGATTTCCCGGGTTCCACACCACGTTACCGACACGCTTTGTGATTGCCGCTACATCTACCGCTTGAAGTTTCTCCAACTCCGCGCCGGTTACTACTGAAATAGACAAAGGCACATCATGAAGCTTTT
The DNA here is from genome assembly GCA_966096785.1 of uncultured Gammaproteobacteria bacterium. Classification (GTDB taxonomy): domain Bacteria; phylum Pseudomonadota; class Gammaproteobacteria; order Pseudomonadales; family Cellvibrionaceae; genus Cellvibrio. The sequence continues at coordinate 5,911 of CBHTVU010000232.1, forward strand.
CAATACGATTGCGTGAACGAACCACCACAGTATCCAAAACGACTGGGGATTTTGCTTTTTTTTCATCAGTTTTAGTTTCAGAAACAACAGATGTTTGGGTTTGCGCATAAGTTGGCGCAATTGACGGAAACAAAATTCCCAGCAGTAATATTGGTGTTGCAACAATTTTATTTTGATTTTTAATTGAACGTCTAATTGAAATTGGACCTACGAATTGAATCCTATGACTAACTTTAAACATAATTTAATCCTATCTATTGTTGATTCTGAAATGCATTAGGCATTTTTAGAAATGCAACAATCGCAAGGACTGGGCCAGAAATTGAGTTATTGGCGCTGATGTTATAAATGCATGCTAAGTATTTAACAACAAAAAGAATTATTATTTTACGAGTATGTGTGCGTGATTTTTTATCCATGAATTTGCTTATTAGTAAACAGCTCGTGCATGAAAGCTTACAGACGCCTATTCCAAGTGTTGGACAAGTTACAATAATAAGTTTTCAATAATGCAGTTTT
>CBHTVU010000233.1:0-6415 GCA_966096785.1 uncultured Gammaproteobacteria bacterium
ATCGACTGCCATCTTGAGGTTGTTGAAATTGGGTTGATGTTTCTACAGGTTTAACCACCGGGTCGAAGCCACCTGCATGCCATGGGTGGCATTTTAATAATCTGCGCAGTGTTAAATAACTTCCTTTCGTAACACCATAAATGTTAATTGCGTCTTCAGCATAATAGGAACAAGTAGGGTGAAACCTGCATTGGTTACCGATCCATGGGCTCAACACATAACGATATCCATGGATACATTTAATGGCGACCTGACTCGGGATGGAGTTCATGGTGCGGACACCTGTGATGCTTGCGCAGATATCGATTGCTCAGACTTGGCTTTTTGAAGCTTGCGGATTAAACCTTGCCACTGCTTATTAAGCTGTTCAATTAGCAAATTGTTAGCGACATCGTTCATACCTTTACGGGCGAGCACGATAACATCTATACCTGCTAAATGTTGCTGTTTTGCACGAAAAGTTTCACGGACCAGACGTTTCATCCGATTTCTATCGACAGCTAGACGAATATTTTTTTTGGCGATAACCAACCCTAATCGTGGAAGATTGAGATCGTTTTGGCGAGCTAAAAAAAGAAAGTGCTGATGGGAAGTGCGAAGCGGGGCGTCATCAAAGACGCATTGAAAATCGCTAGAGTTAAGAAGGCGCATCGATTTGGTAAATGTATGACCAGTTTTTTGGCCGCCTTGCCATTCGACGTTAATGGCCTGCTTCACTCTAACGATCCATCAAATACGAAAATTAAACAGTTAACTCTTTACGGCCTTTAGCACGGCGACGAGCTAATACCAAACGGCCATTTTTTGTAGCCATACGAGCACGGAAACCGTGGTTGCGAGCGCGTTTAAGAGTACTTGGTTGGAATGTTCTTTTCATGAAACTAAACCTGTTCTAGAGACACATAATCACACGGGCGTGTGAAAGACGCGGGATTTTAAAGAACTTGTGTTTATAAAGCAAACAGTTTTGAAGTTTTTATAAGATGTCTTACTGAAATGTTAATAAGCACTGTTTATGTTCAGTTTATTAATACTATATCCACAGACTTATCAACAGTTTATAGGTGATAATTTTTTTGGGATAATTTTTAAACAATTTATAAGTTATTGAATTTTTGGAAATTTGAAAAATTATTCTATAATTGCTTCCAGTTTCATTGCGTAATTGTGGATAACTTTCTTCTATCAGAGTACACTCACTTTTCGCAAATTTTTTTCATTCCCTTAAAAACACTCTGTAGCTGTTTTATGTACTCTTTTTCACTCTTGAATTAGCGAACTACATAGATGTAGTTACAAGGTTCTATATATAGATAAGATCGCGGAGTTTCGCTTTTGTTGCAATCAGTTTGGAAACTATGTGCCTCCAGTTTGCAGGATGAATTGCCGTCCCAGCAGTTCAACACCTGGATAAAACCTTTGCAAATTGATGATGTTGCCAATCCCAATGAATTACGTTTACTCGCGCCCAACCGATTTATTAGTAATTGGGTCGAAGAAAAATTCCTGACTCGTATCAAGGAGCTCGTTGCTCATTTTCAAGGTGGTGTAAATTTATCGGTAGTAGTTGCTGTAGGCGCAAAACCGCCAGCTGCTTTTGAACTAGTGCGTTCACCGATTAAAGAATCTGTATCAGCACAACCTAAGCCCTTAGTCGAAGCTCAAACTAGTTTGGAAAAGCCACGGAAGTCAGTAGATGAATCGCAAAGATCTACTCAGGAAGCGGATGTTGAAGGAGGTTTAAAACACAGCAATTATTTGAATGCTGCTTCGACTTTTGCAACCTTTGTTGAGGGTAAGTCTAACCAATTGGGTTTGGCGGCTGCGAGACAAGTTGCTGAAAACCCCGGCGGTGCTTATAACCCCCTTTTTATATACGGTGGAGTGGGTTTGGGTAAAACTCACTTGATGCAAGCTGTTGGTAATGCGCTTGTAGCCAAAAATCCAAATGCGAAAGTTGTATATCTGCATTCCGAACGATTTGTCGCTGATATGGTAAAGGCGTTGCAGTTAAATGCCATTAATGATTTCAAACGTTACTATCGTTCTATGGACGCACTTTTGATTGATGACATCCAATTTTTTGCTGGCAAAGAGCGTTCGCAGGAAGAGTTTTTTCATACCTTTAATTCACTGCTTGAAGGTGGTCGTCAAATTATCCTAACTTGTGATCGTTTTCCTAAAGAAATTAATGGATTGGAGGAACGACTTAAATCGCGTTTTGGTTGGGGTTTAACAGTTGCTGTTGAACCTCCCGAGTTGGAAACCCGTGTAGCGATTTTGATGAAGAAAGCTGAACAGGTAAATGTGGATTTACCGCATGATGCTGCCTTCTTCATTGCGCAACGAATTCGCGCCAATGTGCGTGACCTTGAAGGTGCGCTAAAACGTGTTATCGCCAGTGCAAATTTTACGGGTCGTGGTATTGATGTCGAATTGGTGCGCGAAGCCTTAAAAGATTTATTGGCCTTGCAAGATAAGCAAGTTGGTATCGACAATATCCAGAAAGTTGTCTGCGAATACTACAAAATCAAAATGAATGACATGGTGTCCAAACGTCGTAGTCGTTCAGTTGCTCGACCACGTCAGGTTGCTATGGCGCTGGCAAAAGAATTAACCAACCACAGCCTGCCCGAAATCGGCGAAGCCTTTGGTGGCCGCGACCATACCACCGTATTGCACGCGTGCCGAAAAATTAAAGAATTGCAGGAAGAAACCGCGGATATTCGCGAAGACATGAAAAACTTGCTGCGTTCTCTTACAACTTGATTTATAAACGCTGTGCTGATTTTTTAATAAACCTTTAGATCCCGGACGATAACAAAGAGACCATCACATGAAATTTGTCGTATCCCGCGAGGCGCTACTTAAACCCTTACAATTGGTTGCAGGTGTGGTGGAACGTCGTCAGACGTTACCCGTTTTATCGAATGTGTTAATCGTATTGAATGGTGATCAGCTTTCACTCACAGGCACTGACCTTGAAGTGGAAATTATTGGACGTGTGCATTTAGAGCAAGCGGGCGAGTCCGGTGAGATAACGGTTCCGGCTCGTAAGTTGGTAGATATCTGCAGATCGCTACCAGATGGCTCAAAGATTGAGTTTTTACAAGAAGATAACCGCATAATTGTTAAATCCGGTCGCAGTCGTTTTACTTTATCTACCCTGCCAGCGTCAGATTTCCCGAATGTGGAAGATTCTCCAGGTAATTTGCGTTTTAGCTGTGCCCAGCAAGAAGTTAAACGTTTAATTGAACGCACTGCGTTTGCTATGGCGCAACAAGATGTTCGTTATTATTTAAACGGAATGTTGTGGGAAGTTCGCCAGGACCAGCTTCGCGTGGTCGCAACTGACGGTCACCGTATGGCTATGTGTACTCGCGCCATCGCGGTTGAAACCGCTGATGTAACCCAGGCAATTCTGCCACGCAAAGGTGTGTTGGAATTATCTCGTTTGTTAGATGATTCAACGGCGCAAGTTGAAGTTACCTTGAGCGGAAATCATATTCGCGTAACTTCGGTGGATTACACCTTCACCTCCAAATTAGTCGATGGCAAATTCCCGGAATACGAACGCGTACTTCCACGCGGCGGCAACAAAACTATTATTGGTTCGCGCATCGAATTGAAACAAGCTTTTGGTCGTACAGCGATTTTGTCCAACGAAAAATACCGCGGCGTACGTTTGCTGTTGTCCGATGGTTTGCTAACTATTGTTGCTAACAACCCTGAGCAAGAAGAAGCGGAAGAGCAAGTAGTTGTGGATTATGCCGGTGATAGTTTGGAAGTTGGCTTCAACGTAAGTTACTTGCAAGACGTGACCAATGTTATCCAGCACGAAAATATCAAGATCACTTTGTCAGATGCAAACTCTAGTGCACTTTTAGAAGAGCCAGAGAATAGTGATTCCCTGTACGTTGTTATGCCGATGCGCTTATAATCAAGCGCTTTATTTTGCCTGGTTTTAATCTTCTCCTCGCCTGTTTATTGTTGGTCGTATGACCTTAAAACGTCTTTTTATTCAGAACCTGCGCAATCTTAACTCGGTGGATATTCAACCTTCCCACCGGGTTAATCTTATCTACGGCGAAAATGGATCAGGGAAAACCAGCATTCTTGAGGCAATTAATGTTCTGGCGTTGGGGCGATCTTTCCGAAGTCATAAGCATAAACCGCTTATCACCAATGGGAAAAATGCTTTTACAGTATTTGGTAAGGTGCTGGCCGATGACCAAGCTGAAGTTCCTATCGGAATAACCCGTCAAATGGATGGAACTGCCAGCTTTAAAGCAAATGGCGCTTTGGTGAGCTCGACGGCAGTACTGGCATCTTATTTACCTGTACAAACGATTAATTCAGATACTTTTTTGTTGTTGGAAGGTAGTCCCAAAGTAAGACGGCAGTTTATTGATTGGTTGGTGTTCCACGTGGAACACAATTTTTTCCAAACTTGGAAACATTGTCAGCGCTGCCTTAAACACCGCAACAGTTTAATTCGGCATGATAGAATAGATCCCTTTGAATTATCGACGTGGGATCAAGAGCTGGTGCAGCTTACAGAGCAGCTTCATCTCTATCGATCTAAATGTTTTGAGATATTCAAAACAACCTTTTACGAGTTGCTACAAGAATTTATCAGTGTTGATGGCATTGCTATTGGTTACTATCGCGGTTGGGACAAAGAAAAATCCTACGCTGAAGTACTGGCAGCGGGTATAGATCGCGACCGTCAGCAAGGTTATACCCATATGGGTAGCCATAGGGCGGACTTACGCATTACCGTAAATGGCCAAAATGCGGCGGAAATACTGAGTCGCGGTCAACAAAAACTCTTGGTGTGCGCGCTTAAGATCGCTCAAGGTTATGTTTTTTCACGTATGACTAGTCGTAAAACCGTGTATTTGATCGATGATCTACCGGCAGAATTGGACGAGAAACATCGCCAATTATTAACCCGGTGGCTGGACTCTATGTCTACTCAAGTGTTTATTACTGGGGTAGAGCAGGATAGTTTGCTGTCATCATGGCAAAATATACATGAGACCGAGATGAAAATGTTCCACGTGGAACAGGGTTGCGTGATTGAACATAGTCTGTAATCTGCTAAAAGATGCTTTTGATAAAAGATAAATATTTAAGAATTACACCCTCCTTAAGTTTAAGGATATTGGGTTCACCGAATAAAAAGTGGAGATAGTTATGTCAGAAGAAAACACTTACGACTCGTCCAGTATTCAGGTCCTCAAGGGCCTAGATGCAGTACGTAAGCGCCCAGGGATGTATATTGGTGATACCGATGACGGTTCAGGCCTGCACCATATGGTGTTTGAGGTGGTCGATAACTCTATCGACGAAGCTTTGGCAGGTCACTGTACCGAGATTAAAGTGGTCATTCACCCTGACGAAACTGTCTCTGTAGCCGACAATGGCCGTGGTATTCCGACAGATATGCATGAAGAAGGCGTATCGGCAGCGGAAGTAATCATGACTATCCTCCATGCTGGCGGCAAGTTTGACGATAACACCTATAAGATTTCCGGCGGTTTGCACGGAGTAGGTGTGTCGGTAGTGAACGCTCTTTCTGAAACTTTGAAGCTGACTATTCGTCGCGCTGGCAAAATCCACGAGCAAGTGTATCGCCACGGTGTACCTGACGAACCCCTAAAAATCGTGGGCGATTCAGCAACGACGGGTACCGAAATCCACTTTAAACCATCCGCTGAAACCTTTACCAACATTGAATTTCACTTCGAATTGCTGGCAAAACGCCTGCGCGAACTGTCATTTTTGAACTCAGGTGTACGCATTGTTCTTAAAGATGAGCGCAGCGGCAAAGAAGAAATCTACCAATATGAAGGCGGTTTGCGTGCATTCGTAGATCACTTGAACAAAAACAAAACCCCCATCAATAAGATGGTGCACTTTGTTTCCCTGACACGTCCCGATGGTATAGGTGTGGAGGTCGCTCTGCAGTGGAACGATTCCTACCAGGAAAACCTGTTGTGCTACACCAACAATATCCCCCAGCGCGATGGTGGTACTCACTTGGCGGGTTTCCGCGCGGCTTTGACCCGTGGCTTGAACAACTACATCGACAAAGAAGGTTTGGGTAAGGCTGCAAAAGTAGCGACTACTGGTGATGATGCCCGCGAAGGTCTGACTGCTATCGTTTCCGTAAAAGTACCAGATCCAAAATTCTCATCGCAAACCAAAGACAAACTCGTATCTTCCGAAGTAAAAGCGGCAGTAGAGCAGGAGATGGGCGAGCATTTTGGCGCTTATTTGCTGGAAAATCCGGGCGAAGCCAAGGCGATTGTCGGCAAGATGATTGATGCCGCGCGTGCTCGTGAAGCTGCGCGAAAGGCCCGCGAAATGACTCGCCGTAAAGGCGCGTTGGATATCGCCGGTTTGCCAG
>CBHTVU010000234.1:0-6400 GCA_966096785.1 uncultured Gammaproteobacteria bacterium
AGCGATTGTCATCTGTTATTCCTATGAAACGCGCCGGCACTGCTGAAGAAGTTGCAAAAAGTATTTTATGGTTATTGTCTGACGAATCCTCCTATATAACAGGGACCCTATTAGACGTCGGTGGCGGACGTTAATTCTTTTACACAATAAAGCTTCCATAAGTCATTCTAATTAGCGACTAAATTTTTGATGGCATGGCGCATATATCATCACACCGATTTTCTATTCATCCCAATCCAACACAGACAATGAAAAAACAGATTAATTTTTGTTTCGGTTTTTTTAAACCTTAATAAAAACCTTACACGGAAAATCGCACGTCAACTCATCATAAGTGTGACAAGTTACTCATAAAAACGACCGTTTTTTCGGAGTCCCACTATCTCCGCGAAAATGTGACCCGCTTTAATCGCCCCCACAAAAGTGGGACAGAACTTTAGCGAGAATTTCGAGTAGATTCTCAGAGGCAATATTGAGTCACTTCCAACACTTTACTATCCACAATAATCATAAGGAATACGCTATGTTTAAAATCACATCCAGCGTCTTAATCGGCGCGTTATGTCTTGGAGCCTTCACCGCGAGTGAAGTATCTGCAAAATCCTACAAAGGCGCTGAAATCTACAACGCCAATGCTACCAAATATGGTCGCTACGTTATGCGCATGAAAATGGCGAAAGGTAGTGGCGTGCTTTCCACATACTTCACCTATAAAGATGGTTCAGAAGTTTCTGGCGCTTTTTGGGAAGAAATTGATATTGAAGTGTTAGGTAAGAACGATGCTTACCAAATGCAAAGTAACATCATTGTGGGTAACTCTCCGCGCCGCACAACTGAAGGCTTGCACAACATTGGCACTTCTTTAGCTGACGCTTACCATACTTACACACTTGAATGGACGCCGGATTACGTAGCCTGGTTTATCGATGGTCAGGAAATGAGAAGAATCACCGACAGCAGTTACGTTAGTGGTCTTACCAATCCACAAAGTATGCGTTTTAATATTTGGGCGTCTACGTCCGAGTCATGGGTGGGCGCGTTTAACTCAACCATTCTGCCGGTTTACCAATTCGTAAACTACATGGAATATTATTCTTACAACACTAGTAGCAGATCCTTTAACTTTGCTTGGCGTGATGATTTTAATAGCTTTGACAGCAGCCGTTGGGCTAAAGCGGATTGGACCTTTGACGGCAACTACGTAGATTTCGATCCTTCTAACGTTGTTGTTCAAAACGGGACCTTGATCCTTGCCTTAACCACCGAAAATAACAAAGGCTTCTCTGGAACTGTTCCTGCAGATAACGTAGCCAGTAGTTCAAGCTCCGTAAGAAGCAGCTCGAGCTCTGTCAGAAGCAGTGTGCCAAGTTCAAGCAGTGTAGCAAGCTCGGTTAGAACTAGTTCATCAGTGGCATCCAGCAGTTCAAGTTCGAATAATACGGGCGGCCAATGTAATTGGTATGGCTCGCTTTACCCACTTTGTACAAATACCAGCTCTGGTTGGGGTTACGAAAATAATAGAAGCTGTATCACACGTAGCACTTGCGCTGGCCAACCTGCACCTTTTGGTGTTGTAGGTGGTACAACAAGTCAAAGTTCTGTAGCTTCATCCAGCAGAAGCTCCGTGGCCTCAAGCGTAGCATCATCCAGTAGCGTTGCTTCAAGCGTTGCCTCCAGTTCAAGTTCTTCTGTCTCCACCGGTGGACTGACCTGTTCTGTAAACGTTGCGAATAATTGGGGAAGTGGATATCAGTTGGATGTGACCGTGAAAAACGGCGGATCTTCAACAGTGAACGGCTGGAGCGTAACATTGAGCTTCGGTGAAAGCCCAATGCGCACTGGCGGATGGAATGCGACCTTTGGCGGTTCTGGTTATCAAGTCACTGCAAGCAATGTGAATTGGAATGGCAGCATTGCACCTGGTCAATCAGTGAGTTTTGGTCTGCAAGGTAATCATGACGGTAGCTTTGTAACACCAACCTGTAAAGTTAATTAATTTTCCGAGAGAGTTGTAACACTAAGAAAAAACACGCCGCGATTGATCCTTCAATTTTGTTTCCCTGACAAAAAGTTGGATTAACTCGCGGCGTTTTAATGTAGATCTGCCTCGGTTACACATTGTGATGCTGTACCTTGCGATTGTTTACGGAACTCACTCGGTGACATTCCCACTAATCTGTTAAAGAAACGATGAAAAGCAGATTTGCTGTTAAAACCTGCTTGCACATAAATTTCACTGATTGGCAGATCAATTAATGCAGGATCGGCCAAAAGTCTTTTCACCTCATCAATCCTGTGAAGATTGATATACTCAAAAAAATTCGCGTGAAAATGTTGATTAAGAATTGCTGACACTTCACGATAAGGCACATTAATATGCTCGGACATACGCTCAATATTTAAACGTGAATTAAGAAATAATTTCTCCACATACATAGCATGTTTAATTTTTTCAATAACCACTGTTTCTGCACTGGGTTCATAGGGGTGATGTTCACCCGAATCGAAATTTGCTGCCAATAATTTGTTCGCATACACCAAACTGTAAACAAATAGCGAAATGATAAGCACCAACGTCAGGTAATTATCTGCAATGCCTAAGTTGTCGAGTTTCTCCTGGCTGTAAAATCCTACCAAATGCACCCCCAGAGACCAGGTCCAATTTAATAACACGCCCCAGGTCAAAATACTTAACCACGCTGGTCCTTCAGGTGACAAACTGGAATACTGGTTTCTCAAATGTTTGCCATAAAGATTTACTTTATAAATCGCAAGTACCGCATACACCAACGGACTAATTTTTACCGCGTGCCATTCGTAAAGCGACAAGGTTCTCATGATTTCATCGCCGCTTATTAAATGCGTGCGAATGTCTGCCGTATCTCTTCCGGTGATATAGAGAAATAAAAAGTAAATGAAGATTGGAGCTAAATGTATTAAATCAAAAAGCTTGAGACGAAAATCTTTCATAGTTATTGCAGAAACATAACCGTAAAGAAGCGGGCCTTTGAGTAATAAGGAGCCGAATAAAATGTAGGGTAGAAGATAATTATCTACCACTGGATGTATTTTTACGGCAGGGTTCCAAAACACCAAAATAGCGGCCAGATCCACAGAAATATCAACAAAAAATAAAGTAAGAAAATGTTTGGCGAGATTATTTTTATTAGGTGAAAAAAAATGAAAAATAGCCAGCAAAAAACATAAGGCCATTGTTATAAACAAGACCACATCATGAATATTGAAGATAGATAAATTCATGCGAAGGAGCGCCTGGAGAATATTTTTATAGGTTTACCGGAATATTATGATGTATATCAGTTCATGAGTATATGTACTATCGACTCTACAAAATGATTATCGGTTTCATGAGTTTTTAGGAATTAAAAAATTTTTATACCTATCTTTTAAAGCGGTAGTCATAAAAGGGTGGCACAGCTTGACGTTCAGAACAGTCGCTTATTTAGTTTTGTACGAAACCAACGAACCAATAGTTAAGTTTAAACTTGACTATTGAGCGCAAGCACTCTATTCTGATAGTGAAGTTTATAATTCACTATACGGAGCCTTATCATGAATATTCAATTTGATAGCTTTGAAATGGTCGAGGAATTTAATTGCTCGACCGAAAAGTTATTTAATGCATTTACCGATCCCATTATTAAGCGCAAATGGTTTGCGGAAGGCGCGCATTCTACGACTCACGATACCGACTTATACACTATGGATTCCCAGGTCGGTGGCAAAGAAATTTTTGAATTTACGTTAAATCAAAATACCCCCGTGCCAGGCTTGAAGATTAGTATGCTAAGCGAATGTATTGCGCGTACAGATCATCAGCTTTTGGTTTATCAATCACGTATGTCATCCAACAATCAAACCCTCTCAGCCACCATAGAAACTTTTCAGTTTTATAAAAACTCAAGCAAGGCCGTCGTCAAACTTACGCAACAGGGCACTTATCTTGAGGGCGCGGACGGTCCGCATCTTCGCAAAAATGGATTCAAAGAATTATTTGGTTATTTACGTCAATATATAGGTGATTAAGCTGCAAACTTCAACAAACGTACAACCGGAAATAGAAGCGTTGTTTTTTGCTTTAGGTGAAAAACAACGACGTTATATTTTTTTCACATTGATGGAGGGTGAGAAGACGGTTAAGCAGCTTGCTGAGCCACTAAACATTACTCTCACTGGACTGGGTCAGCATATTAAAATTCTCGAGGCTGCAAAACTTGTTCGCACCGAAAAAGTGGGGCGCGAACGTATTTGCGCAATAAATCCGGAAGGGCTCGCAACTATGGAGCAGTTTGCAAAACTGCATAGGAACCTATGGAGCACTCGCTTCAGTGCTTTACGGAAAATTGTTGAACCACACTAAATTTACATCTGGTTATTATTAATCGATTTTCAACAAGTGAATATATCTACTAGCAAGGCTAAGCAAAAACTATTGAACTCAAAAAAGATGAATTTCGCGCATGAAAAACCATTACTTAAGTGAGGTAAAAATTATTATCCACTAATAATTACCCATTAACATCTTTCTTAAAAATGCGGATGCATCTTAACAATATTTACATTGTTTTTTACCTATCGGGCCCTATAATACAGCCACTCTCTCGGGGGAGTAATCTGCTGAATTAATCAGCGCTTGTATCAACAGACTTGCATTTATGCATGGTACAAGCGTCCAGCCTGGTAAATCAGGTGGGATTGATGAGACCTGAGGTATCCAACTGACTTTTGACGGGACAGTTGCGATGCCTCATGTTTTTCTTTCCCGTCAGGATTTAATTATGGAAGCCTTTATCAATTCCACACTTGCCGTTTCCATTGCTGAAATTGGCGATAAAACCCAACTCCTTGCACTCTTTCTTGCTGCCCGATATTCACGCCCAATCACAATTAGTCTCGGTGTATTTGCAGCCACCATCCTCAACCACGCATTGTCCGCATGGCTCGGTTCCTGGTTAGCAAATGTAATTCCTGCGCATTGGATTCCATGGATCATCAGCGCAAGCTTCGTTGCCATTGCGATATGGATTTTGATTCCCGATAAGGAAGATGACAACATGGGGCGCTTTGCAGAATACGGTCCATTTCTCGCCACATTAATTTTATTTTTTCTCGCAGAGATTGGTGATAAAACTCAAATCGCTACAGTGGTTCTGGCTGCAAAATATAATGAAAGTTTTTTAATGACCTTATCTGTTATCGCAGGAACAACACTCGGAATGTTACTCGCCAATGTTCCCGTTATTTTTGCAGGAAAATGGATAATGCAAAAGCTACCTATTGATATTGCACGTAAAGCTGCGTTCATTTTATTTATCGCATTAGCGATAATTACTTTGATTTCAATGAAAGGAAAAATCTGGTAATTTTATCGTGCAATCCTGAAAAAATATTTTCAGAATTTGTAACACTGGCAGCGAATGTTTCGCTGCCAGAATGCAAGAATTGATGTGCTATGTATCTGGAAAAAGTCCGTAAAATAATTTTGTTTTGGATTTAGCGTTGTTTCATTAAAACGTAAAATTTAAGAAATGTTCATAAACCTTTAATTGAAAATTCACTAGACATTCTGACGTCCAAATAAACACTGTTTTAATATAATAATATTTAAGCTATTTAATGGATCTGTATAAACTTTTTCGCAGTGCCATTATTTTCTCTAGCTGGGTTCATCATTCGAATTTATTTAATAGCGTTTTAATCCGCATTTCCAACTCTTATTTTTATCGATTCGACACTTAAAGCTAAATGTTTAGGTGTTCTATTCACAATTTTTGATCAAATAATCCCCAGCGCTCTAATAATTCTGTACACTCGCGAACTTTTTTTATTTTCATATAAAAAAATAATGTCACCTGAAAACAATAACGAGGCAACCCATGAAATTATCGAAAAACGTGTTACGCAGAGGCGTAGCGCTACTCACCTTTGGTGGTTTAGCGATACAGTCTTCGGCGACCTATGCGGCGCGCTGTGAATATGTAGTAAATGCCCAGTGGGAAAGCGGTTTCACGGCAGCAATTAAAATAACCAACAATACAAGCACTCCTGTTAATGGCTGGTCTGTTAACTGGGCATACAACGACGGCTCGACTAAAGTCGGCGGCTGGAACGCCAACTTCTCCGGTAATAACCCTTACTCAGCGTCAAACGTAGGGTGGAATGGGCAGATTCAGCCTGGCCAGACGATAGAGTTTGGTGTTCAGGGCAACAAAGGCGTTTATAAAGGGGCTGCCCCGGTTCCTGCAGTAACTGGCACGGTTTGCTCAAACTCAGTGAGCTCAAGCAGCCAACAATCTTCTAGCGTTGCATCATCATCAGTACGGTCTTCTTCGTCTGTTGCTTCTTCTGTAGTGTCTTCAATTGCTTCGTCTTCGTTGCG
>CBHTVU010000235.1:0-6389 GCA_966096785.1 uncultured Gammaproteobacteria bacterium
GTAGCTATGACTTCAAGCTCAGTAGCTGCGACTTCAAGTTCAGTTGCTGCCACTTCAAGTTCAGTAGCGAGCTCTAGTTCTTCATCCAGCGGTGTTGTATGTGAACCTAATGACGGTGTTATTCCTCTGTGTGATTTGACTAACTGGAAAGTTGATGGTGGAAATGGTGGGTCGTTTGTACAAGGTGAATTAGGCCCTATTTTCACTAACGGTGCTCCCACAGGAACAGATTCGTGGAATGTCCCTGGTATGTTCTTCGTGTTGGAAGATTCTGTAGCTAATGCGGTGGTTGTAGGTAAAACCTTAACATTCACGTTTGTTGCAGACCAAGCTCTTAAAGACAGCGGTTCCGCTATCCAGTTAGTCATCCAGGAAGAAGGCAATGGCTATGGTGGTGATTATGGTTGCTGGTTTAATAATGCAGACATTCTGGTTGGCCAAGAGTTTGATGTAAGTTGTAAGCACTCATCTGGCGCTCCTAATAATGGTATTGCAAAACTTCGTTTGGGATTCCAGCTCAAAGAATCAACGAATTACTTAGGTACGCTTGAAATTCATAATGCTGTGTGGGAATAACATAAGCTAATTAGTTTTATGGATTCCTTGATTTAAAACTGAAACCCCAAAGAAAAGTAAAGCGTCTTTGGGGTTTCTTTCTGTTGTGGTCTAATCAACTGGCTCGATATCAACCATTTAATTAAGTCAAAATAGGTTGTCGTAGGGTCTATAGTTACAAAAATAGTAAAAAAATAATTTTTTCAGCGGCTTAAGCTGACGAGGTGTTTAATGCGTACACACAATGCTCCTACAGATCAAAAATTTAAAAAGTCTCTACTTGCTGTTTGTATTATGGCTTGCACGATGCCTGTTATCGCTCAAGACGCAAATCAAGAAAAGACAGATGGTATTGAAGAGATCATCGTTTCAGCAACAAAAATTAACCTGGAAAGCGCTCAAAACATCAAGCGCAGTGCTGATACCTTTGTCGATGCTATTTCGGCTGAAGATATGGGGTCATTGCCCGATCGTTCGGTTTTGGAAGCTATGCAACGTATTCCAGGTATTTCAATAGAGCGCTTCGCAGCAGCAAACGACCCGGACCATTTTGGTGTAGAGGGTTCAGGTGCGGTGATTCGTGGTATGAGTGCCACACGTTCAGAATTTAATGGCCGTGATTCCTTCACCGCCAACTCGGGCCGTGGTCTCAGCTTTCAGGATGTTCCGCCAGAACTGATGTCTGGTGTCGAAGTCTTTAAAAACCAGACTGCCGATATGATTGAAGGCGGTATAGGTGGTACGGTTAATCTTAAAACTCGTAAGCCGTTCGATAAGAACGAACGCGTTATGGGGTTCAACGTTGATTATTCTTATGGTGATATGGCCAAGGAATGGACCCCTACCTTTTCCGGTTTATACAGCGATATATTTGAGACAGACAATGCTGGTCGTTTTGGCTTCCTTGTTAACATTGCGAATTCCCAATTGCAGGGTGTATCTCACGGTATTCAGTCAGACGCTTATGTTGAATATAAGGATGACTACACTAATTTTACTAAAACATTACAATCGCCAGATCCTCTGACGGAACATGCCGGCCCATCGGATATTGCTGGCGCCGAAAGATTCGCAGGAAAAACTGTCTGGATGCCTAATGGCTCCAACCTCACTATGAAAAATGATGATCGGAGCCGTAAAGGTTACGCAACATCACTTCAGTGGGAATCACCAGATGAAACCTTTTTGGCAACCTTCCAATTTATGCGTTCAGACGCGCGTTTAACTTGGAAAGAAAACGCTCTTAAATATCAATCTGGATACGGCTCTCGCCAATCCCTGCCCCTAGATGGAACCGAATTCACCTTCGATGACAAAGGATTATTTCAAGCGGGTACTATTACTCAAGATTCATCCTTTACTAGAAGTTGGCGTGGTAACAACCCTAATGACTATGGTCCTATGGGTGATGACAACTACATCGCACCATTCTATATGCCGGGGTTTGATGGAGTTCCAAATGAACAATTTAATAAATTTTTTGAGGCAGAAACCCCTGAAGCTCGCCAGGCAGCACTAACCGCCATTGGTGGCAAAGGTGCATCACAAGAAGCTCTAGATCTGCTATCTAATGCGACAACTAAAGAGGAAAGAGCGGCCGCTATTAGAGCTATTCAAGGCGGTTCTCAAAGTATAGGCAGCTTGCAACAATTTGGTTATAGATTCCAATCGGATAACCGTATCAAAGACACTAGTACAGTCATTGATGACTTCGGTCTGAATTTTAAGTGGAATCCTTCGGACAATCTTGAGCTCTCATTAGATTTGCAGCATATTGAGGCTGAAACAGCGGATAACGATGTACTCGTCTCCATGGCAACACACGCTGTGCAAGCGTTCGATACGCGTGGAAGCACGCCACATCTAAGGTTAATGGATCCTTGGCACGGCGCGCGTGATGCTCATCCAGAGATTTACGGTGTTGCTGGTGCAGGTACCCCGATTCATACCAATGCTAAACAGAATGATCCTGTTGGCGCTACTGCTGTTCTAACGCCAGCTGATTTTCCTGACGAGGCTGATCCTGTTAAAGCTGCGGAGGAAGCAAACGCTGATTTACGTGTGTTTAATGGTTATTCAAATGACCCGCAGGGCGATAAAAACTGGTTCCAGGATCCTAGTTCTTACAACTGGCAGTCTATTCTTGACCACTTTGAAAGGTCTGATGGCGATTCTGACGCAGCAAGATTTGATGTTAAATACTCTATAGATGATTCATTCATCACCAAGGTCAGTGGTGGTGTTAGGTATGCGAATCGTTTACAAAATGTAAGATTTACAGACTACGGCCAACAATGGGGGGCTTTATCTCCTTTATGGGGTACACCACCAGGATATGCGGACGCACCTTACTCACCTCAGTATGCAGATCCTAATTCAATGCCAACTTCCACCGATGCTGAAGTTGCGGCCAAACAGGCAGTTATTGACAAAGTAGACGCGCTTAATAAGCTTCAGTCTATTAAAGGTAATTGGGAATGTGTTGATTGGAGCGATTTCCATGGCGGTGGTGTATTGGAAATGCCAGGCGGTTGCGCTTTAGCTCCTAGTGATTCTTTAGTTTGGGCTGCTACGAGAGGTGATGCAGGTGTATTCCCAGTAACTGCAGCTGATGGTACTTGGGTACCGGCTAGCAAGCGAGCTGGTGTTTTACCTGGTAATGATGGTCTATTCCTGCCTTCAGAAGTTTTTGTAACTGAGGAAACCAATCAGGCCGGTTATATTCGAGTAGATTTTGGGTCTGATGACACGCGTTTCAGATTCAGCGGTAACGTAGGTTTACGTTATGTGGATTTCGAACGCTCAGCAGACGGGTCTGTACAATTTTCTGATGCCGGCGTAGTTACAAGTCCCGCACCTGAAGGTGCCCCGGATGCGCGCGACTTGGCGGCATTACAAGCCTGGATGCTACAGAAGCGTTTA
Organism: uncultured Gammaproteobacteria bacterium; assembly: GCA_966096785.1. Lineage (GTDB taxonomy): Bacteria > Pseudomonadota > Gammaproteobacteria > Pseudomonadales > Cellvibrionaceae > Cellvibrio. Next base: position 3,478 of record CBHTVU010000235.1, read on the forward strand.
GATTGGATTGCTACCAAGAATGCCGCTGGCGGCACGCAAATAGATCCTAATGTCGCCCTGAGTAGCCGAAACAGGACAGCATTTACCGCCTATATGAGAGATCTTTTGAAGTATGCAAACGATCCTGCCAATGTGATGCCAGCAGATGATGTTGCATACAATAACGGGGCCGTTGTTTTCCAGGAGTCTATCTATAAGTTTAATGACGTGCTGCCCAGCTTCAACTTGAAGGTGGAGTTTACTGATGAATTGATCGGGCGCTTCGCAGTATCTAAAGCCTTGGCTTTACCTGACATGGAAGATGTGAAAAACACAACATCTATAGGAGCATCAGTTGATCGTGCGCAGGTTACCTATCGTCCCGTTACTCCTACCACTGACATAGCCAATGACTTCCAAGGCTTGAATCATTTGATTGGGGTTGATCCAGACTCTGATCTGGCGACAGCTATCGATCCGAAAAATGGTTATTCAGGTAGCGCCGGCAACCCTAAACTGGGTCCAATGGAATCAACTCAGTATGATATGTCTTTAGAGTGGTATTTCGCTAAAGCTGGTTCATTAACAACGTCCATATTCTATAAAGACCTGTCCAACTTCTTTATTAAAGGTTCGTTCCCAAAACAAGTCACTAACAACGGCGTGACTCACACCGTGTATGTTGACGGTACCATTAACAGTGGTAAAGGGAGCATGCAAGGTATAGAGGTCGCTTATCAGCAATTCTTTGATATGCTGCCTTCACCGTGGGACGGTTTGGGTATACAGGCGAACTATTCGTATATTGACTCTGAATCTATCCCGAATCAGGGTGATTTAGGGCTCGATCCGAATGCAGGTGCGAATGACAATCCTGATAGTGCATACACAGGTGCTAACGTTGACTTGAGTGGTTTGCCGCTTAAAGGTCAATCGAAAAAGACCTACAACTTAGCGGCTATGTATGAGAAGAATGAGTGGTCTGCGCGTTTGGCTTACAACTGGCGTTCTCGCTATTTGTTAACAACACGTGACGTAATCAGCCGTTATCCAATGTGGAATGATGATGCCGGTTTCCTCGACGGTTCGGTGTTCTACAAGTTTGATAATGGTCTGACAACGGGTATACAGCTCACGAATATTCTTAACACTCAAACCAAAACTATCATGATTCTTGATGGAAAAGGTTTGGAAGCTGGGCGTTCATGGTTCGTCAATGATCGTCGTATATCTGTGGTTCTTAAAGGTACGTTCTAGATCTTAATGCTGTATCGGAAAAATGCACACAGGTAAACTGTGTGCATTTTTTTTATCCGTCAATTTCATTGAGGAGTTGATATCTCTGTGATTAAGAATCTTGTAATTCTCGGCGGTGGAACAGCTGGGTGGATGGCAGCTGCAGCATTTAGTCAAATATTCCGATCTGAAACGCTCAATATTCGTCTCATAGAAAGTGATGAAATAGGCACTATAGGCGTTGGTGAATCCACTATCCCTGCAATACGTGACTTCAATCGATTGTTGGGGATAGATGAGCAAGAGTTTATTCGGGAAACTCGAGCAACACTTAAGTTAGCCATTAAGTTTTCGGATTGGGGTCGCATTGGTCAGGACTATTTTCATCCTTTTGGACAGGCGGGGCATGATATTAATGCCGTCGATTTTCACCATCACTGGCTTAGTTTGCGTCATGAAGCGGACATCGCTGAGTTCTCACGCTTTTCGGTGGCCGCTGAAGCTGCTGAACAAGGGCGATTTTCTCTTCCATCGCAAAATAATAATTTTTGGTCGTCAACATTTAGCTATGCATTTCATTTTGATGCAGGCCTTTACGCGCAATATTTAAGAAAATATGCCCAAGCGCGTGGTGTAGAACGCATTGAAGGAAAATATTTACGTGCTGATACAAATTCGAACACTGGCGATATTGTGCGATTACATCTTGTGTCGGGTGAACAAATTGAGGCTGATTTTTTTATAGATGCCACCGGGTTTCGTGCTCTATTACTCAATGGCGTATTGCAAAGTCCTTATGAAAGTTGGAGTGAATGGCTAAAATGTGACAGCGCTATAGCAATTCCCTGCGCTACAGGAAAACCCTTTAAAGCATTCACACATGCCAGCGCCCATTCAGCAGGATGGCGTTGGAGAATTCCGCTTCAGCATCGTGTTGGTTGTGGCAGCGTATATTCAAGTAAATACATGTCAAAGGAAAATGCGCTTGATGACTTATTAGCAAATCTTGAGGCAGAGCCTTTAGCGGAACCGCGATACATATCGTTTATGCCAGGAATGCGTCAGGAGCAGTGGAGAAATAATTGCGTAGGCATTGGACTTTCGGCGGGATTTTTAGAGCCGCTGGAATCTACCTCGATTTATTTAATTCAATATGGCATCCAAAAATTGATTGAATACTTTCCTGTCTCGGAAAATTTTTCAGTGGCGCAAAAAGAATTTAATCTGCAGTTAGGAAAAGAATTTGTCCGAATCCGCGATTTTATTATTATGCACTACGCTGAAAACCAGCGCGATGATTCGCAATTTTGGAAGGATTGTCGGAACATGTCTTTACCGGAAGGGCTAGCTTATCGACAAGCCATGTTTCGCGGAGCGGGTCTTGTGGATCCAACCCAGTATGGTCTTTATGCGTCGGTTTGCGTTGGGCAAAACGTGATCCCTGAATTTTACGATGCTCGCGTTAAGGCTATTCCTTTACTAGAAAGAAAGAAAATCTTGCAAGAAATTAAGCAAGAGCAGGAAGCATTCATTTCTAAATTTCCATTGCTGGTGGATTGGCTTCGAAGTGCGGGAGCAGCAATTAATGAGTAATCAATTTTATCGCAATGTTGTTTTGGTTGGTGATGGCATTTATGCAGATATCGCAACCTGTTATTTAGCAAATCAGCTTCGTTCAATTGGCGTTAATCTTAGTC
>CBHTVU010000236.1:0-6374 GCA_966096785.1 uncultured Gammaproteobacteria bacterium
TAGTTCCATGTAAGGATATAAGCGACTCAACAGTAAGGGCCGAAAACGCGAGTCAGGATTTTTTGCCCAGAACTGACGAACTTTTGCCTCTTTAAAAATATCGTAGCCACCCAAGACTTCATCGGCGCCCTCGCCTGTTAACACAACTTTGTAACCCTGGTCATGAGCAAGCTTTGATAAAATTCCCATAGGCGCAGGTGCCGTACGCAAAATGGGTGATTCCGTATGCCATATGGTAGTCACCAACTCTTGCGCAATTTGCGCATAATCAACTTTGGTGCAGGAATGCTGCGTACCTAAAAAATTTACAATATGTTGCTGGAAAGGTGTTTCATCCAATGTTTTATCCGAAAAGCCTAACGAAAAAGTTCGCAGGCGAGCATTGGTTTGGGTATGCATCAATGCGACTAGCACAGAAGAATCCAATCCACCCGATAAATAAGCGCCTACAGGAACATCCGAGCGCAATCGCAGCCGTGTAGCTGCAAGTAAATGCTCGCGCAATTCTTCAACCAACATGTGTTCCGAGCGATGGTCATATTGATCCTTATGAGTAGGAAATGTTAAATCCCAATATTTTTTTTCGGTTATTCCAACTTGATTAATAAGCAGCAAGCAGCCAGGTTCAAGTTGGTAAATATTTTTAAAAATCGTAGCGGGTGCTACGCAGGCCCAGCCGGTAAAAATAGCGTCGAGAGATTGAGGATCTATCTCAAGTTTTTTGGGAATAGCGGGTTTTAAGGCTTTTATTTCCGATGCAAAACCAAAAATATTTTCATCGGAATAATAATAAAGTGGACAAATTCCTACACGATCACGCACTAGTACAAGCGTTTTTTCGCGTTTATCCCACAGCCCTATGGCAAATTGACCATTAATATGATGTGGAAAATTAAGACCGTATTCGCGGTAAAGATGCAAAATAACTTCGGTGTCTGATTGCGAAACAAAAACGTAGCCTTTCGCGATTAATTGCGCACGCAATTCAATAAAATTGAAAATCTCGCCGTTAAAGGTAATCCATAAATTACCATCAGGTGTTTGCATGGGTTGCGCACCACCTTCAAGATCAATAATGCTTAAACGGCGATGTGCAAAACCTACATGTTCATCGGTGTAAAAACCCTCTCCGTCTGGCCCACGATGTTTAATCGCATCGGCCATGACAGACAGAAGTTTCACTGTGGGAGTTTGTTGCAAGCCACCCTTGGCTGAAAAAATGCCTGCTATGCCGCACATGGGCCGCCTCTTATTATTGTAATTGGACTACTTTTTGTAATTTGGCTGTAGATACATTCTAGCGAAGGTTGGATGCTTTTGCTGCCACTCCGAAAGATATATTTTTGACCCATGAACCCACGCGGGCCGGAGATAAATTTCCACTGGTTTTTAATCATGGCAGTAAAACTTTAATAAACCTGAATCTACTAAATGTAGCAGTTGCCTGATGACTTGCTATGGCCTGACAGGCTTGCGAATAGAATATTTAGCGATCAATTGTTTGCTGACATAAAAAAAGCGAAGCCTATTAAGGACTTCGCTTTTTTAGATGGGAAAAACGCAGAGTTTAATTTCTTATATTGAATAAAACATTTAATAAGAATGCCGATGGTTAAAGAAATTTCCTAAAAGGGAATATCGTCATCGAATGAATCGAACCCGGCCGGTTGTTGCGGTGCACTGTGTGCAGGAGCCTGACCACCGAAACCGCCTTGTTGGGCTGGAGGTTGGCGATTCTGTTGTGGCGCTGGAGCACCACCGCCCTGGTATCCACCTTGAGGTGCGCCATATTGTTGATCTTGATTGTAATTGCCACCACCCGCGTTATCGCTGCGGCCATCAAGCATTTGCATTTCGTTGGCAACAATTTCAGTGGTGTAGCGGTCGGTACCGTCTTGCGCCTGCCATTTGCGGGTGCGCAATGAACCTTCAATATAAACCTTGCTGCCTTTCTTTAAATATTCGCCAGCGATCTCACCCAAGCGATTGAAGAACACTACGCGATGCCATTCAGTGCGCTCTTGCGGTTGGCCAGTATTTTTGTCTTTCCAGGTTTCGGAGGTGGCAATGCTAACGTTAGTAACAGCGCCGCCAGAAGGCATGTATTTTACTTCAGGGTCTTGGCCGATATTGCCGATGATAATGACTTTGTTAATACCACGTGCCATAAGAATTTCCTCTTTGTTTGATGGTGTAATCGCCCCCACTAATTACAAGCAGGCGACATTCGGGTTGTTTGAACTTGCGTTTGTGAAGCGGAGGTACTTTACCAAAACTCTTGAAAAAAGGCGCGAAAGATTATCATAGAACCCCCTCCCAGCCTCCCCCTTGTCAGGGGGAGGAGCGGATCGTACATCACTCAAGCTTTTAGTTGGGAGTACAGTCCCTCCCCCTGCGAAGGGGGAGGCTAGGAGGGGGCCAATAAATCAATCCGCCACAATCGCATGCAACGCTTTGCGATCTACCAACCGCTGATCAACTTTCAAATAAGCAGTGTTTTCAGATTCAACGATCAACACTTCGGCCACACCTTCAACAGCACGCAGCTTTTCCGCTATTTGCTCTCCCTTATGATGACGCAAAGGAATGAGAACACTGGCAAGAAAACGTGGTGGTTTCATGGACCAGGCGACGAAGAGCCAAACCACCGTGAAAATTGCACCTAGTCCCAGCACTGCCCCCATACCGTAGTGTTGCAACAGAAACCCGCCTACAGCGCCTCCGCTAGAAACACCGATTACCTGGCTAGTGGAATATATTCCAGTCGCAGTGCCTTTTGATCCGGCTGGAGCGATTTTGCTCACCATGGATGGAAGGGTTGCTTCGAGTACGTTGAAGGCAACAAAAAATAAAAAGATAGCCGCGATGGTAAGAATCATATTGGGAGGAGACACGATCAACAATAATTCCATTAGCGCCAAAAGACCAATAGCACCCAGAAATACAGGCTTAATCTTACGGCGTTTTTCCGCAATGATCACAAAGGGAAGCATAATCGCGAAAGCAACTACGAGCATTGGAAAATAAAGCATACCGTGATGACTGCGCTCAATATGAAGCTGTTGCTCAAGAATTTGTGGCAACACCATAAAGTTTGCCATCAACACGAAATGCAGCGCAAAAATCCCTAAATTTAATCGTAACAATTCAGGATTGCTAAATGTCTTCCAAAATAATTCTGGTGCAGGCAAGGCTTCGCGTTTGGGTTGCGAAGCATTTTTTACGGAGGGAATCAGCGCAAATAAAATAAAAATTCCAATCACCCCCAACGCCGCGGTGATCCAAAAGATCGCACCAACTCCACCCCAGTTAGCGACCATAGGCCCGACAGTCATAGCGACCGAAAACGAAATGCCTATAGATGCGCCTATGGTCGCCATAGCTTTGGTGCGGCTTTCATCGGAGGTCAAATCGGTAAGCAAGGCCATAACAACACCGGAAATTGCACCGCCGCCTTGTAAAAATCGCCCGAGAATTAATCCGTAAACACTGGTGGCTTGTGCCGCAATAATGCTGCCAATAATAAACACTATTAAACCGATCAGAATGATGGGCTTACGCCCAATACGGTCTGACAAAACTCCAAACGGAATCTGTAAAAGCGCTTGGCTCGCCCCGTAAGCGCCCAGCGCAACTCCGAGCAAAAATGGTGTGTGTCCTTCATATCGAGTCCCATAAAGCGCGAGCACAGGCAACAGCAAAAAAAGCCCGAACATACGAAATGTATAAAGCGCTGCAAGCGACATAACAACGCGTTTTTCAAAAGGCAAAGGAGACGATTGCACCAGCGAATTCCTGAATATCAATAAAGGCGGCGATTCTAGCAAGCGCGCGAAGGCTACGGCTATCTAATAAGGCGCAAAGTAAGATATCGCGCCAGAAAAATGATTGAGGCGATTAAATAATTCATCCCTGAGAATTTTGTATTTCATTACAAGATTGAAGGCGTTATAACACACCTTGATCGCCTCTAAGTCGACCAAAACTTCGCTGTTTTGCACATTGAATGTGCGCAATCCGAGCGATGTTTGAATAAATCTAAATAATTATAGACTGGCATAAATTCTGCCTGCTGTTACAGCCGTGCGTTCTAAACTTGCTCCGCACGACTTAGTTCCCAGTACCAAAACCGTAAGTGCCCACTTTGGCTAATGCCTGACTGCGGTCAAAACAAATCATTGCGTAGGGGAGTATAAGATGCTCAAAAATAGTGTATTGAATCAAACTGCAAACTCTGTTGTTAGAGATGTTAAAAAATACCTTAAGTGGCCAAACTACTTATTTGCATTTTTAGTGTGTTCGCCAGCCTTGGCTGCCAGTGAGCCTGTACTTCTCACACAAAATGTACCACTGACACCACCATCCGCCGTCCCACTCGCACCACCGCTACCGCCAACTCAGGATGAAGAACAGGCCACTGAAATTACTGTTGTTGGCTCCAGGATTCGCAGAACCACATTTGATTCGCCTTCGCCTATTCAAGCAATTACTCGTGAGGATGCAACTGCGGCCGGGTTTAACTCAGCTACCGAAATGCTGCAAAGCGCAGCCGTCACTGCTGGATCAGCGCAAATAAATAATGCCTTCGGCGCTTATGTCACCGACGGCGGCCCTGGCGCCAATACTATTTCATTACGCGGATTAGGTGCTGGGCGCACGCTCTTGATGATTAACGGGCGTAGGGTAGCACCAGCGGGCACACGTGGCGCTGTAGGTTCAGCCGATTTGAATGTATTACCCACAGCAATGACAGAACGTATAGAAGTACTCCACGACGGCGCATCGTCTATTTATGGTTCAGATGCAATAGGAGGCGTGGTAAATGTTATTACCGTGGAGGATCTACAAGGTTTAACAATTGAGGGTGATTTTAATAAGCCTACCCAAGGCGCTGGCGAGCAAAGCCGCTTTTCAATTTCCGGCGGCGCCTCTGACGACCGATGGTCAATTTCCGGCTCTTTGGAATACTACGAACGTAAAGATTTAACCGTCGGAGACCGCGACTGGGCGCGCTGCAATTCGGATGGGTTGCGCGATGCTGAAACAGGTGAATCGAAGGATTATATCGATCCCAAAACAGGTAAACCCAAATGCTATACGGTGACAGGAACCGGCTCTAACGGCGTAACAGTAAATACTATCGGATTACAGGCAATTTCCGATGAAGACTATGCCGACTATGGATTGGATAGTCCTCCCGTAGGTGCACCAGGCACAAAAACGACTACATTCAGTCGTTACAGACCCAATGCTGCGATCACTACTGGCATTCTTGGTTATGAGGGTGTTGGGGGCGGAGGTAACGGCATCAATGTTCGCGACACCTTCGATCCCCGCATGTTACAAGACAATCTGATCTCGCCCGCCAAATTGTTTACCGCTTTTTTACAAGGCAAATATGATTTACAAACCCTGGGTGATGCCAGCGCCTATTTCGAATTATTAAGCAATCGTCGCGAGTCAGAACAAGCGTCTTTTAGACAATTGATTTTGGATTATCGCCAAGGCAGTCCATTAATTCCTGACAACTTAGCCTTCGGTGATTTTGGGCCCGATCAGGGAACCAGTGACGGGAATGAAGTCGGTGTTCGTGGATTTATCGGCTTCGGCCCTGATCGCAACGAACAAACCGTGCGATTCAACAAGCCGACCCTGGGAATCAAAGGTAATCTCACCTTTCTGCCTGATTGGAAATACGACGCTTATATCAGCCACTCACGATCAGATGCTGATTACACCATGCAATCATTTCTTACGGATAAGCTAACCTACGCCAGTGACGCCATTGTCGCCCCGCAAGGATTAGATTCCACGCTGGTTCATAACGGTTATACATGTCAGGTAAACCTAAACAACCCAAGTGAAAAATGTGTCCCCTTCCCCGTATTAACTGCAGCGGTTATCGGCGGCAATCTTCCACAGAATTTCAGGGATTATGTATTTAGAGATGTAGTAGGCAACACCCTTTACACCGAGAGTCTGTTCAGCGCAATCATTGACGGCCCGCTATACACCTTACCTGCGGGCAAAATCCAAAGCGTCTTTGGGGTTGAACACAGACGCGCAGAAATAGACGATAAGCCAGACCCAAACAGTGTAAGTGGAAATCTGTACAACCTTACCGTCGCAGCCCCGACAGCGGGCAAAGACAATGTGACCGAAATTTTTACCGAAATTGAAGTTCCCATACTGTCCAAACAGCCTTTTGCCAAAGAGCTTACCGCTAACGGCTCCTACCGCTATACCGACTATGACTCCTACGGTTCAGATACCACTTACAAAGTTGGGCTAGTCTACAGCCCAACATCATGGCTAAGCTTGCGAGGAACAACAGGTACTTCCTTTAGGGCTCCCGCATTATTTGAACAATTCCA
>CBHTVU010000237.1:0-6250 GCA_966096785.1 uncultured Gammaproteobacteria bacterium
CGTAGAAATCCCTGTTCTTAATTATAGAGAAATTGTTGTTCCTCCTTGCAGGATATTTTATCGGCTTGATAAAGAGCTTGCATATATTGTTCATGTTTGTCGTGACGAAAGACGTTTACGTAAATTTCTTATCGAGCGAGGAAGCTTAAGCTAGAAAGTCTCTGAAGTATCTAACCCTCGCTGCTACCTTTCCGATATTGCGTCATGTTTATTGTTCAAACTAGGAAATAACGAATGAAGTTCATACTTGCGGCTTTTGTGATTATGCTTTCTATCTCTGCCGTTGCAAGCTATGAGAGCAAATGGATTCCTATTTATTCTTATAAATACAATGAGGCTGATAAGAATATATTAGATGCCGTGAAAAACTGGGCGTTGAGTAATTACGATACAAATAAAGCAAAATATGATTTTGAGTATTCTATTCATAAGCTAGGTGGGAAGGTTGAAGTAAAGGTAAGTCCTGTATATATAAATGAATCAGGTCAACACATTTATATGATTGATGGAGAAATGTGTCTTGAGCTTAGCGAAGAACTGAAAATATTAGATTCCTATCAGTGCGCTTTTCCTCCCTTTAGCACTAAAAATTGAAAAAATAAAATAAACTCGCCACGGCAAAGCGTTGAATCGCTATGGAAGGTGAATTGGAAAGCAGCCAACACCAATATTTTTTAAATACACATATAAACAAAAACCAAATTCTTCCCAATCTTTGAAGGATTAAAACCTATCCATTCCCAGGAGTTTAGTTATGAGACTACAAGGACAAGCTGCTTTTTTCCTATTATTAATTTTAAGTTTGCTTTCTGGCTGCGGCGGTGGTGGAGGTGGCTCGTCCACCAATTCGTCCGCTTCACGTATTATCTCGTCCAGCTCTAGCGCAAACTCCACCTCAAGTGTTTCATCCCAATCGTCTAGCAGTACATCGTCAATAGTGAACATAACAGAGTGTGAGTTATTGAATTTTAAAAGTGACGAAACCATTTCTTATAAGTTACCTATCCTTTTTGGCCGTTGTCCTATTGGTGATACTGAATTAAATCTTGAGGTTGCCGGTAAAACTTACACCTGGCCGCTCAGCGAAGGTTATTTCAAAGGTGCTGTGTTGCTTAATAAGGGGAGCAACGAAATTCGTTTAGACTCTAACAGCAAAACTACTTACACGACACTCCGTTACGAGCCTTCAACCAATCCTAAAAAAGTCCAAATGGTTTATGCCATTGCTGCAAATGATGACGGACATTATTTAGCGGCCGCAGGTGAAGTGAATGATATGGAGTCTGCGAAACAGCGATTGATGTTGCAAAGCTTGATGATGCAATCGGCAACAGCGGAAATGATGTTCAAATCTACCGGCAAGCATGACACTTACACCTTGGTGGAGGATGAAAACGAGCAGCCCATTATTAATGTTTTTCAAGTCACTCAAACACGTGAAACTTTATACGCGATGGATGGCAATGAAATTTATCACTCGATACTAGACCAGCTGAAAACCGAAGCCCAAGACGCTAACAAGTACATGGTGACTATGGGTTTTTCAAGTTATGCAAACGGTAAAACTCTCGCTCACACTGCATTGGGTGGAGGTAACCTGGCATTGTTCGGGAGCCTACATCTTCACACTTGCCCCCAAACCCTGGACGACATTACGACAAGCTTTTCAGATACAACTTGGATAGATACAAATATATTGCCAGATGACAGTAATGGTCGTGGCACCTATTGGGCGAACTGCGCCACTGGTATGGGGGCGAGCTTGCACGAACTAGGACATACGTTCGGCTTACCTCATACTGGTTACGGAATAATGTTCAGAGGATTTGACCATTTCAATCGGTTATTTATGATTAACGAGCCTGGTTATGCTTTTGCCATTACACGAGACCAGGAATTCGACGCTGTATGGCATCCGAGTAGTCTTAGCATTCTTTTAAAAAGTCCGTGGATTTTTCAGTGACAAAATCAGGATTGCATCAGCACGCTGTCGTAATTCTTCCGCCAGCCAATCAGCTACTATACTCAAGTCGTGCTGGTGAGTTGCCTAACGCTAGAAGAATGGCAAAAATGGAATTTACGAATTTTTTAAAAACGCAGCATTGTTAAATGGTGAAAAATATGGCGCTGAGTAATTTTGGTTGGTTAACAAACGACTATGATTAAAATTAATACCCGTTATTCATAGATAGCCCGAAGATGAAGAGGATCATATGAACCGCAAGAAAAAACTTAATGACGACTACAATAGAAAACTAAAAAAAATGAATGCTAAACTTCGCGTCAGCAACAAACCTAAATACATTTCGAAAGCTGAGCGTGAGAGTATCGCTCAAGCGGAGGCCGAAAATAAATTGGTCGAGTGAAGTCTAAGAACGGGAAAATTTAAAACCGGTAGTTTTTTCGTATTGAAGCTTTATGTAAATGATATTTTTATGATCAGCCGTGAAAAAACAAAATTTTAATTCAATTAATTAAAAACTACCTAAAAGCATTTTTTGGGCCTCATAAAAAACGCCACTAAAACAAGTGGCGTTTTTATCTAAGGCTTAATCGGATAAAACTTACATTAGCAGAAGTCTTCTGCGCAGAACTATTCCTATTAAACCTACAGACAGAAGAACAAAAGGAGTTGGCTCTGGAACATTAGCTGATAAAATTTTTGCTGAATCCAGTTGAAAGGATGCGCTGCTTACAAGAGACCAGTTGGTCATATCAAATCGGACAAAGCCGCCAGATGATTGTGATAACAAGGCCGCATCTTCGGTAACGAGATTAATATTTTCTCCAGAGGTACCTGTTATCCAATCTAAGCCGTCAAAAAGAAAGCCTAACTGAAAACTATCTGAAAGAGACCCTTTAACTGACAAGACTTCCGAAAAGTCAAAAAAATCATGATTCGTCGCCGACTCATCAAAAATGCGAACCATATTGATAGTATCGCCAACGTCATCGCCAATGTAATTACTAGACTTTACTAAACTCCCGGATGCTGCGCCATATACCCAAATTCCATCGGTTAATTCAAAATTATTTCCTTCTATTTTTGAAAGATCGATAACTGCAGTTCCGCTGACCACATCTCCAATGTTATACCCAAATCCATCACCTGAGGTTGAAGAAATATGACCAGAGTATTCAACATTAATTATTGAAGAAAAAGCTGACATTGGTAAACAAAAAAGTACTAAAACAAAAAGTCCCAAACGTATATTCATTTTTAATCATCCATTTATTACCAGAATTAGTCCGGCGTAAGAAAGTTGTTAACTAAAAATTCGATTTTCGTACAAAAACCAAAATTCTGTAAGTTGAAAAGCAGTTATTGTTGGCGCCTGAAAAGGCAAAACATATTAACTTTAATTGGGTGATTAGAGAAGATATCTCGAAGATCAAGCCTTACGCAGTCGAGGGTTAATTTGAATCATCTTTTTATTGTGTGAGGTATGGAAATTTAATGCATTTATATCGCCATCAATGTGAAAAAGCTTTGGTTTCTACCCAGTCGATATAAATTTCAAACATAAAAAAAGGGGCCTTGCGGCCCCTTCAACTATTTTACAAATTATTAATTACAACCTACGTGCGTACTAGAGATAACAATGTTATCGAACCACAGGTCGCTTGGGTTGGTTGAACCGAAACCTCTCCAGCCTAACTCCACATAGTTCAAATCACTTGATGTAAGCGCCGCGCCACCTTGTTTCCAGTCGCTAAGACTAGCTACTGTGAATGACGCTTTATCATTTACCCAACCGTAAAGTTTGTTGTTGGGTACGTCTAACCCGAACTCAACACATGTCCAGGTAGCAGCCGGAACATATACGCTTGAATCACCTGAGCTCGTTGTATTAGGTGTATCGCCAGGCTTTGGCTGGAAAGCGCCAAGGCGAGTGCCCTCTACCAAACCATAACGTTGTTCATTTGCATTGTTGTCTTTGGCCGTTACGGTGCCCATAAATGCACCGTGGTTGCCGGAGTTTTGCGAACCGCTATTACCCAATTGAATCGGGCTGTACATCCATGCGCGGATATAAGCCTTGCTGGTGCCTGAAGGCAATTGCTTCATCAACCAAACGGGTGAGGATGCGCTGCTGTCAGTTTTCACGTGCAGAGATTTTGAACCAGCGTAAGCTCTGGTGTTATCAACCAATGCATAGGGTTGTGAGCCATAGGCATTTTGGATGGATGAGTTGGTAATGATCCACTCCCAATTTGAAGGCGGACTATTGAGTACACCTGACTCAAAATCTTCACTAACTAGGGCAGATGTAGCAGGTTTCAACGACAGGAAGTAAGCCGCTGTATCTGCTGCACATTGGCCAACACAAGCTGTTGGATTACCTTTAGGCATATTAACTTCGATGAAATTGACCAAATTAGCTGCGGTTGTGTAACGCAAATTTTGTGGATCAATTTTATAGCTGCCGGTGCCGGCCGTACCGTCGCCATTCACCGCGTGACAGAACAAACAACCTATAGAGGTATTTTCCCACAGTGCTTTACCTCGAGTTGCATCGCCGACCGCAGCGCTTGAACTTGACGTTGAGCTTGAGGACGAACTAACACTTGAACTGCTGCTGACACTCCCGTTATCAACTAACTGCATGGTACCGAACACGCTGGCGTCTTGATAACCACGGTTGTCTTTATGGCCTTGTGTGTCAACTGAACCCATCATGCTTTCGCGTTGTGCACTACCGTCGTTGTCGATGTAGGCTGCTGAGAAGCCCATGAGCTTGCCGGCAGTAAGCGTCAATGGTGTATTCACCGCATTATCGGCGTAGCTCGGTCCGTAGATACGCACACTCATTTCCCACATGTGCTTATCGCCAACACTTACCATACGCATAGTTACGTGATCATTCAGCAGTTTTGGTCCGCTGGTGGTGTAATCAATCACGTCGCCGTAGGTGCTGATGTGGTAAGCCCAGGCAGAGGTGTTGTACTCGTGCTGACCACCACTTTTGTCTTCATCGATGAATATTTCAACGGTATCGTCTTCCCAATAGCTATCGGTTGGTGAGCGATGGCCGTCGTATATGACATCGTCGGTGATATCAAACAACAGATAGAGGTTGCCTTGATCCCACAGAGCTTTGTAACGCCCGGTGTAATCACTGGCTGATGGATATGCTGATTGCGAACCTAACCAACGAACATCAATCGGTGCCCACTCGGCGCTATCCCATACTGCATCTGCCTGACCATCAATGACTGGAGCAGTCGTTGCTCTCGGTGCATTGTAGTTGTTACGTCCACCGATACTGCTGCTGGACACAGCGGAACTCGAGCGGCTGGACAAGCTGGAGGATGAAACGCTGGACGATCTGATAGAAGACGAGGAAACAACTGAAGACGATGGTCTTGAAGACGACGACGGCGTGCTTGATGCAATCGAAGACGAAGATCTGGATGACGAAACTACTGAGCTTGAAGCAACCGAGCTAGAACTACGAACGCTGGACGCTGAGCTGCTAGTAATCACACCATCAACATGGGCACGGCGAACCGAGAACACGTAATCCCATAATTGTGGGTTTAAGTAAGCGCGCATCCACACGGTATGTTGCAAGTCGTAACTTGGTTGCGGATCACCCGGATCAACGTTTTGAGTGGTGCCAGTTGGGAAGATGCTAAAGGTCGCACAACCGTTTGCAGCGTTAATGGCATTTACGGTATTTGTGGTATCAGAAACCGCGTTGTTTTCATCGCCATTGCCTTTTTGTGCCCAAATAACAACTTTCGATTTCGCGACCATAGCTGCGTTCGAGGTGTTCACCGGAATACCAGACATAGGAATCGCAGCCGCAATCAGGTCTGGACGACGAGCCGCCAGTTCCCACGCACCGCCACCGCCCATTGAAATACCGGTCACATAAATACGGTCCGGGTCAATCTTGTAATTGGCTTTCAGGTTTTCGATCAAATCCGTTAAAGCTTTGCCGTATTTTGAAGGCTGACCGGTCACGCTGAAGGGCGAGCTGCCACCGGAAGACCACTCATTGCTATTGAATTCGCATTCACATTGAGGTGCAACGATATAGGTTGGCTTGTTAGCCAAGTTGGTTGGCGTTAACAACGAATTTTTTGATGCGAAGAAAGGCAATGCATGACGACTGGTCAGGTGTTCCCCTGATTTACCGCGCTCACCACCACCGTGCAGATAAATCACGAGCGGGAATTTCTCCTGGCTGTTAGCCGCTTGTGCAGGTTGATGCAGGTTATACGGCAAAGAGATCACACCATT
>CBHTVU010000238.1:0-6231 GCA_966096785.1 uncultured Gammaproteobacteria bacterium
CCCAGTTGGGGTAGAAGTATTCGAATGGTGGGCATCAGATTCGCACGTGATTATGAATTGAATCCTTCATTAATTACCTATCCATTACCGGAATTTTATGGTGAATCAGCACTTCCTGGCAGCGTTGATTTAATTATTAATAATCAACTACGGTGGCGCGACCAGGTAACCTCTGGTCCGTTTCTAATTAATGTAATGCCTTATATGACAGGTGCCGGTGTTGCTCAGGTGGTAACAACCAATCCGCAGGGGCAACAATTCCAGCAATCTGTTAATTTTTACGTGACCAATCAATTACTAAAACCTGGGATGTTTGATTACGATTTGACGATTGGATTTCGTCGAAAAAATTTTGGTTTGGAGTCTAACTCCTACGCCAACTTACCTGTTATCAGCCTCAGCATGCGTTATGGATTCAACTCATATTTAACACCACAATTTCTGGCGCAATCAGGCGAAGGAATAAATCTCGCTGGAGCCGGTGCGACATTGTTGGCCGGAACTTTCGGCGTTATAGATATAGCTGCAACCGCGAGCCAGTATTACGACTATAAAACAGGCATTAGTGAAGAAGGTCAGCAAGGTAGTATTTCTTATAATTATGTTTATAAAAAAGTGGGGCTCAATGCCAGTTATCTGCGTCGTTATGATGATTATCGCGATCTCGGTACACAAAATGAAAACTCCCTGAACAACGCGTTGAATAATGTACAGGCACAAATATCCTTGTCTTTTCACGACAACAGATTGGGCGGCTTTAACCTCGGATATTTTCGATTAATCAATCGCGAGAATGTTACTCGCTCAATATTCAATTTTTCCTGGAGTCATTATTTTTACAATGGGCTCACCACCTTTGTCAGCCTTAATCGTTCGCTATTTGAAACGCGTGAAAATTCGCTGAACTTTACGCTCAGCATTCCTTTAGGAGCAAGTGGTCAAGCCAGTACTTCTGCGCAACGCAATACTAACGGCAAATGGCAACATCAAGTACAAGCCATGAAAAACGCACCTTATGCTGGCGGGTTTGGTTGGGGATTAGGTGCAGATGATAGCGATGAACGAAATCGATATTTTGAAGTGGATTGGCGAACTCAATATACCGACTCATCTGTAAGTGTTTATCGAAGTGATCAACATACACTCTATACAGGTACATTGGACGGTGCGCTTATTTTAATGGATGGGAATCTCTACGCAGCACGCTACGTGAATGATGCTTTTGCAGTAGTGGATGCCAATCAAAAAGATGTTCCGGTTTTATTTGGTCATCAACTTATTGGAAAAACAAATTCTAATGGAAAGTTACTGGTTCCTGATTTAAACAGCTATCTTGAAAATCGCCTGGCGATAGATCCCATGCAATTACCAGCCAATGCCATTATTGATTCTATGGAACAATTAATTGTTCCGCGTCGCAAAGGTGGTGTACATGTAGAGTTTCCGATTCGCTTTTCCCAATCCGCATTAGTGAAAGTAATTACACGGGATAATCAACCTCTGCCCGCTGGCGCTATATTGATGGATCGCGATAGTGAAAAAAATTACACCACCGGTTGGGATGGCGAAGTTTATATAGAAAATCTTGATGCGCCGCTTGTAGTCTACTGGGCAGAGGGAGAATGTTTTATTAACCTGCAACCCGCCGCAGATCCAACTGTGCCGCTGCCACGACTTGGACCTTTTATTTGTGAGCCTGCGGGGGAGCGCAAATAATGCAACGATTATTTAGGAAAATATTCAGTAACTATTTTTTCTATTTTTTTTCATTGTTGTTATTTTTTTCACAACAGGCGAAGGCAGCCTGTAGTGCATCGGCCACCACAACACCGGCATTACTCGATTACGGAACCTACGCGTCTCAAAATGTACCTGCAGGTGGTATCTCACCCAATGGTACTGGAGCATCTGCAAATTTTAGTGTGACCTGTTCAATCACACTCACTTTGCAACTTTTGAGTACCACAAGCTGGGTGCGCTACACCGCGCAAAATGCGCTGACACTCAGCAACGGTACGGATACGATTTCCTACACCATGGGTAGTAACTCTACCTACACACCGGCGATTACCGCAGCCGGGCAAAGCATAGGTGGATCAACCGGATTTCAATTACTGACGCTTGCATTATTAACCAGTGGCCGAATAGATATTCCAATTTATGTGAAAACACTTACAACAACAAAATGGCCAAGCGCCGGAACATACACGGGTACACAATCACTTGCCGCAGATGGAGTTATGTGCACAGGACTCGGCGTAGGGGGTATTTGCTTGGGATCTGACCCTATCAGTTCTACAGTCACTTTTTCATTAAAACTTGTTGTCAGTAAAAGTTGTGAATTTATCAGCACGCCCACCTTAGTGGATTTCGGCATAGTAAGTTTTGTTGCCAATGCAAACACAACACAACTCAGCGCAACCTTGCGCTGCACCAATCAGGAAGATTATTTATTGTATGTGGATAACGGAAATAATTACGCGTCCGGCACACGCCGCATGAAAAGCCCAGCAAACAATTACATTTCCTACGGCATTTTCCAACCCAGCTCTACAACACCACTGAATTCGTTAAGTGCTTTATCCCGTTTAGGAACAGGCGTCAGCGAAAATGTAATTTTCCCACTCAAGGTAACCACCGGCCAAACCACACCACCCGCTGGCGTCTACACCGATAATGTCCGTGTTGTTATTGAATATTAATCACACCATCTAAATACAGCCTCAGGCTGGCCCGAAGGGCAAACTACATGGATGTAGTTTGTACTCTGCGGTTTGCTCACGCTCTCACTTTCTTTTTAGGTTTTGCATTTGCCTCACGTTCCACCTTAATTCTTTCTAGCAAAGCCGCAGCGGAATTTTCACCAGAAATTAAATCTGGATTCTGCGCTCTCCACTCAGCCGTTAATTCACCACGAAACGCTTTGGCTAAAATACTTTGGGTTAAATGATTAACTCGCTTTTGAGCGTCTTTTACGCGTTGTTCGACAAAATTGTAGGAACAATTTTGGACGCCCGAACGGGCGGGCCGAAGGCCGAGCTCCATGGATGGAGCGAGCATTTGGTCGGCGTTTGCCTGCGCAAGAAGGCACGAACTAAATTCACGCTTTCAATTTCTTTTTAGGTTTTGCAGTTGCCTCACGCTCCGCCTTAATTCTTTCCAACAAGGCTGCTGCAGAATTTTCACCAGAAATTAAATCTGGATTCTGCGCTCTCCACTCAGCCGTTAATTCACCACGAAACGCTTTGGCTAAAATACTTTGGGTTAAATGATTAACTCGCTTTTGAGCGTCTTTTACGTGTTGTTCGATTTGGTCTGCGTAGGCGAGGAGTTGTTCTACGCGGTGGACTATTTCGGTTTGTTCTTCGAGTGGAGGTACAAAAACAGGAATTTCGCGCACCTTGTTTAAATTAAGATTTGGTTGCGCTCCACCGACTGCAACTTTGCGAGTTTCTTCATAGTTTTCCTGCAGAACCAACTTTACAAATTTCCGCAATATTTTCGATTCAATAACTGTTATTGCAGCGCAGGCTTGATTGCAAGCTGCTGATATTTTTAATTCTGTAACTTGTCCACGAGTTTTCCCCTCACCATACATGGCAAGCAATAGCGTACCCGCTTTGAATAACTTTAAGCCGGAGTCCTTCACTGCAAACTCTGTAACGAATTGTTCTGCTTCGTAAGTAAACGCATTGCCGGTTGCAGAACTTGTGAGCCAAGCAATTGTTCCATTATCCCAATATTCTTTTTGATCGCGTTTAGGAGTTTTACCTGTGGCAACATTACCTACCGCACCTAAATTTGTTGGTTCCCATGAATCAAAATTTACTGAATTAATTTCCCTCCACTCCTCCGTCAACCTCCCACTAACCGCAGCCGCAAGCACCGATTGGCGGAAGCGTTTTAGGATTTTGGGAATGGTATCGAGGCGGGTTTTTAGGCTGTCCACCTGCGCTAGAAGCTCATCGAGTTTTTGGACGATTTGTTGTTGTTCGGCGAGGGGGGGAATAGGAAACTCCATTGCCTCTAGTTTTTTTCTTGTAATTCTTTTTCTAGTCGTACCTGAAGACTCCATTTCAATTTCATTTCTTATATCTGGAGTATTTATCCAATACATAACTAATTTTGGACTCAACCCAGCAGCTTTTGTTGTTCTAATAAGACAAACATCAACAACGGTTACAGCTTCTTGTCCAACCCCCGGATAAATACACGCACGACCAAGAGGGTCTGGCATTCGTGCGATAAGAACGTCATTTTTTTTCAAAAAAGTACAATTCATTCGCATTGCATTTTCATAATTCATAAATCTTTGAGATTTATTTCTAAAATCACCATCGCCAATATCAGCCAACTGAATCAATCGAACATTTCCATTCTCATCCTGATCTTTTGATTCAACCCAATCACCATCAGATATTAATCCATCAGGCGATATGGCACTCGATAATGGAGCAAAACACCATTCCTCAGGCAAATTCACTTCAATCACACCCCATCCCCCAACCCCAAAACCTCAGCCAACACATCCTTCTGCACCTTCGCTTGATCCCCCGCACCCAATGCCGCGAGCAAACCATCCAACTCTCTTAACGCCTCGGTCAATTCACCCATTGCTTCTGCAGCTAATACATCTGGCTCAGGCAAACTTGCAGCATCTACCGAGTCGTTATCTTTTAACCAAGAAATATCCAGCGAGTCGCCTTTGGTATCGCGAATATAATCGCGGGAGAACATACGCCAGCGCGAATTCTCCAAATTAAAATCCGCCTCCTGATCCATAAACGACCACTCGCCTTCGGTCCGCTTGCTAGTGCCGTCGGCTTTTTTGCCAAATGATTTTTCAAAGGGTTTTAAATGTTGTTCACCAAAGGGCGTGCGTTTACCAAAATTACTCATGTTGGTACGCAAGTCGTAAACCCATACATTTTTTGTGCAGCCTTCTTCTTGCTTGGGGTTTTTCTCTGTGCCTTTGGTAAAAAATAACACGTTAGTTTTTACACCTGCCGCGTAAAAAATTCCGGTGGGTAAACGCAAAATAGTGTGCAGGTTGCATTTGTCCATTAGGTCGCGGCGAATATCGCTGCCTTGGCCCGCTTCGAATAATACGTTGTCTGGCAGTACCACGGCGGCGCGGCCACCGGGTTTTAGAGTGCGATAAATATGTTGTAAAAATGCGAGCTGTTTGTTGCTGGTTTTGTAGGTGAGATCGTCACGCGTAATACTTGCTTCGCCACCTTTTGCGGTGCCGAACGGTGGGTTGGCTAGCACTACATCAACTTTTTCTAAACTTTTTCCGGTATCGCCCAATGCGTTGCCTAAATGCACTACTCCTTCATCGTCACCTTCCATGCCGTGTAATAAACAATTCATCAGCGCGAGGCGGCGTGTGCTGGGCACTAATTCCACGCCGATAAATGCATTATTTAATTGAAAGTTTCGCTGCTTTTGCGTGAGGTCAAATAAATTATCGGTAGCATCTTTAATGTATTTATCGGCTGCAATTAGAAAGCCCGCTGTACCGGCCGCCGGATCTTGAATGGTTTCACCGGCTTGGGGTTTTATACAACGCACTATGCTGTCGATTAATGCACGCGGCGTAAAATATTGCCCCGCACCGGATTTCGTTTCGTTTGCATTTTTTTCTAACAAGCCTTCATACAAATCACCGAGGCCATCTTTTTGTGCGCTGAACCAGTCGATGCCGTCGAGCGTTTTAATGAGTTGCTCCAAATGGCGCGGTTCACGCAGGCGAGTTTGCGCATCGTTATAAATTGCGAGAATTAAGGGGTCAGTCACTACGGGTTTATTATCTAAATCTTTACCGGTAGAAAGCGTAAGCAAAATACGTTTGTAGTCGTTTAATAAATTCAAACCCGACTTCGCATTTAAATCGCTCCAACGGCAACCTTCCGGCAACTTATGTTTATTGAGTAAACCCGCTTCGGTATTTTCAAATTCCATTTTAATAAATAGCAGCAAGACTAATTCGGTCACGTAATCGCTGTAGTTAATACCGTCGTCGCGCAGAACATCGCAAAGATTCCAGAGTTTTTGAACTATATCGTTGTTGGTCATGTTATTGCTCGCTATTGAAGATAATGAAACTAGCATCATCTTCAAACTCAAATTGAGTGGGGGATTGTGTAATAATTTGCTGTTGTTCGGCGGCAGTGAGCGCCCAAAATCCATCAGTTGCTATAATAATGTTGGTGTTACTAGGCAAGTTGA
>CBHTVU010000239.1:0-6171 GCA_966096785.1 uncultured Gammaproteobacteria bacterium
TGGAAAAAATAATTGCCAGTTTTATACCAAGGGCATGAACGCAACCGCCGTTAACTATTTATTGTTGGAAAACGATTTGCGGCGCGCCCTGGATTTGCAGCAATTTACTCTGCACTATCAACCCCAAATTGATTTGAAGTCCGGAGATTTGATGGGAGTTGAAGCTTTAGTTCGGTGGCAACATCCCGAACGAGGATTAGTCTCTCCCGCACATTTTATTCCGCTTGCGGAAGAGACAGGTTTAATTGTGCCCATTGGCGAATGGGTGTTACGGGAAGCCTGTCGACAGCAAAAAATATGGTTGGACTCAGGCAAAAATGTCGGAAAAATTGCGGTGAATTTATCACCACGTCAATTTCGTCAGAAGAATTTCCCTGGAAAAGTCGAAACTATTTTGCGCGAGACTAAATTAGCAGCGGAATATCTGGAATTAGAAATAACCGAAAGTTGCGCCATGGAGCATGCGGGCGAAACTATTAATCAACTCAATCAACTCAACCAAATGGGTATGTATCTCGCCATTGATGATTTCGGTACAGGTTATTCATCACTTGCTTACTTGCAGCGATTCCCCATTCAAAAATTAAAAATTGATCGTAGCTTTGTTAATGATATTCACGACGACATGAACGATGCAGCCATCACTACAACTATTATTGGTCTTGCTCACAGCATGCAGTTACGCGTTGTCGCTGAGGGCGTTGAGACTGAACATCAAGCTGAGTGGCTACGTCAACGCGGTTGCGATCAAGCGCAAGGCTTCCTATACGCAAAACCTATGTCACCTAAACAATTTGAGAGTCATTTTCACGGCGGGCGTTTTTGTTTTGATGGTACGGTTGTTCCTCTGGAAAATTATAAGCTTGGCTCGTAGCTCGGAGTCCGTCGAATAATTATTGATCAGGAAAAATTGCTGGATTTTAACCTTTGCCTTTTGTTTTCGTGTTATTTGGACGCGCGTTTTCTTCGATAAACTCGATAATGATATTGGCAATATCTTTTTTAGTCGCCGCCTCTATACCTTCTAAACCTGGCGATGAATTTACTTCCATAACCAATGGCCCGCGGGCAGAACGAAGCAGGTCAACGCCTGCGACTTGCAATCCCATGGTCTGCGCCGCTTTGATAGCGGTAGATCTTTCCTCGGGCGTGAGCTTGGTTATCTTGGCACTGCCGCCGCGATGCAAGTTCGAGCGAAATTCACCTTCCTGAGCAGTGCGTTGCATGGCAGCTACAATTTTTCCACCCACCACAAAACAGCGAACATCACTGCCGTTAGCTTCCTGAATAAATTCTTGCACAAGAAATTCTGCACGCAACTCACGGAATGCTTCAATCACACTTTCGGCGGCCTTAGGGGTTTCGGCCAATACGATACCTCGCCCTTGTGTACCTTCGCAAAGTTTGAGAACCAGAGGCGCGCCACCAACAAGTTTAATTAACTCTTTCGTATCATGAACATTGTAGGCAAAACCGGTTTTCGGCAAGCCTATGCCTTTGCGCGATAGCAATTGCAGAGCTCGCAGTTTATCGCGTGAACGTCCCAAGGCCACCGATTCAGTCAGACAGTAAACACCCATCATTTCAAACTGGCGAATAACAGCCAAACCATAGTGAGTTACAGAGGCGCCTATACGCGGGATGACGGCATCAAACCCTTGCAATTCTTCCCCCATGTACCAGATAGCAGGGTTGGACGAGCTGATATCCATACAACATTTAAGAATGTCGATGACTCGCACCTCATGACCGCGCGCAAGACACGCTTCCACCAAGCGCCGGGTAGAATAGAGATGGCGATTACGCGACAAAATAGCTATTTTCATAAAGAACCTAAAAGTGAGGGAATCCGACTGATCTAAGTCAGGTCGGACATCGGACGGAATCGGTTACCGCCCAATAAAAAAGATTTGCCGCTGTCGACTACGAATCGACGCCTAAGCGCACTACGGCCCAATAGCATACGAAACATCATACTTTCACGGTCTGTGAGCGTCAGTTCGATAAGTCGCACTTCTCCCTGCACTAATAAGGCCGTTTCGATAACTGGCCGCATTTCAGCATGTCCGCCTGAATCGGTAACACGCCGAACATCCTTAACTGGCGCCTCGCAATCGATCACATCACCCAGTGATGCCTGGAGCGGATGCACACCAAACCGCACCCATGGCTTGCCATCGCGCTCGAATGACTCAACATAGAAGGCGTGGAGCGCACTGGTTTTGGCGCCCGTATCCACCTTGGCTTTGATATGGGGAATGGCCAAATCTGGTAAAGACACCCATTCACGCCAGCCGATAAGGGTCTTAGTCAGCTCAACCTGCGGTGTTATTGTTGGATCAACCATGGTTCACCCTCTGACATAATTTTCCGGCCATTATAGTGCTGTTATGGTCTAAGATTTTCGTATTAATCCCAGGAAGTACTAAAAGAAAAAAACTAGGTACTTTTTAATATTTTTCTTTTTTTTTATTTTGGCCTATGGTAAATAGCGCGGGTCAAATTTATCCACACAAACCTGTACCCTCCGGAGCATTCACATGTCAGTTGATGTAGACCATTCTCAAGATTCGGATTTAATTGGCGATGCGAGTATTGAAGCAGAAGATGATGTAGCACCCAAGTTGACAGGGAAGGAAGCCAGCCAACATACCCTGGAAATGCGCCGTAAATTGGAAGACCGCCTGGAACGTAAGCGCATTAAAGACCAACTCGGTTACGACGATATTTCAGACCTCGATTTTTAATCCCTGAACGTCAGCCAGCCTATCTGGTTGACGTTTTTCATCTCACCTGCACTGCAAGTTATCATCTCGAAAACTGGAGCTACATTATCCACCACGCATTACTTTTTAATCGCCCGGTCTACTTTTTAAACACACCAAAATATAAACACTTAAGCGGAATCTATATTAAACAGTATGACGGCGGATCTCGTTGCCTATTAGTTTATTAAAAAACAAAAAGGCCAGCTCTGGCTGGCCTTTCAAGAGTCAACAAATAACAGATTAGAATCGTACCGCCAAACCTAACCTAATAGCATTGTCATTGTCAGAATCCGTGTAGGACAATTCACCACTGAAATTTTCAGAAAAGAATTTGCGTGTGCGCAATGTATAGTCCGTATCACTGTCACCATCCACAATTTCCGCACCAACGCTAAAAGTTCTATCGATATAATAATCACCACCAATGTGAGTAATTGTGCCCTCATCAGAATCAGCCAAACCAGCTTCTACATTAATGAATTGCCCATTACCAATATCAGTTACGTATTTTGCGTGGATGTTAGCGTCGTAACCCGCATCGTGGTAATAATCCGTAGTAACTAATAAACCATCTATTGGCGTAATACCGATTGTAGTAAACCAGTCATTGTTATGAGCACCACCTAAAGTCTGACGAACTACACCCGCCTTCACATAAAGAAAATTTTCTGGAATATAAAATTCAGCTCCAACCTGATAACTTTGGTACTTTAGCCAACCGTGCTGGCGAGGCCGGTCGAGCAATTCGGCAAAAACATTACTATTTTTTCCTAAATAAGCTGCTTCAGCCAACGGCAAGTTGGTCGTATTTACTGCATTAAAATGATAGACGCCCTCAACATCATAGGCGTTAATTTTGGCGCTCTGTCCATCTGCATCAATACGAGTTACGCCGCCAGAAATTTCAGCTTGATATGAATCAGCTATAGCAAAACCGGATACAACTACACCAAGCGCAGCAACGAGTAATTTTAATTTCATAACAACTTCCTTTAGCAATAATTTGAATTTACAAACTTCAACATAATGGATGTGTTGCGTTTGTTGCGGAGGCAGGTTAACAGTTTTGACTGAACGTAAAATGAATAGGTTTATTAAGTGATTTATGCAATACAATCACAGCTGAATACTCGTTCATCTTCCAAACGTAATGCAGAAAGTGAACCGCCCCATACGCAACCGGTATCAAGCGCGTAGATGTTGGGGGTATTTGCTTTACCTTCAAGTGCGGCCCAATGGCCAAAAATAATTTTGTCATTCATGGTTTTACGTTGCGGAAAAGAAAACCAGGGCGCATAGCCCAATGGTGCTGCGCTCATACTTTCTTTTGTATCCAGCTCTAACATACCTTCATCGGTACAAAAACGCATACGCGTAAAATAATTAGTAATTATCCGTAAACGATCCATACCAATTAATTTATTTTTCCAACGATTAGGTTGGTTGCTGTACATACTGGAAAAAAATTCGTGGCAATAACGGCTTTGCAATACAGCTTCAACTTCGCGCGCATGCGCTTGCGCCTGATGTAACGACCACACGGGAGGAATACCGGCATGAACCATGGTGTAACCCAAGCTTTCGTCGGTGTGCAGTAATTTTCCTTGAATCAACCAATCAATAAGCTCTTGCCGATCGTGCGCATTTAACAATGCTTGCAAAGTGTCATTCTGACTCATTTTACGCAGACCAAATGCGACCGCTAGAAAATGTAAATCGTGATTGCCTAAAACAAATTCGACAGAGTTTCGAATGGAATACAAAAAACGTAGTGTCGCTAGAGAGTCTGGTCCACGATTAATCAAATCACCTACCAACCACAACTTATCCGATTCGGAATTAAAGGCAATTTTGTCCAACAAACATTGGAGGGAATCGTAGCATCCTTGTATATCGCCAATTGCGTATGTAGCCATAGGTAACAACAACCTTTATTGAACCAAGAAATAGCTTATTTGCACTAATGCACAGATTTTTTATTAATGTATGGCGTGAGGTGGCACCAGTGCAAATGCAGGAATTTCTGCATCAAAAATATCGCCATTATCTGCATGCATTTCATAGGTTCCCTCCATAATACCTGTTTCAGTTTCGAGTACTACACCGCTGGTATAGGTGAAACTTTCTCCTGGCATAATATAGGGCTGCTCGCCTATAACACCAACACCTTGCACTTCCTGCAAATTATTTTTTGCATCACGAATCAACCAATGGCGACTGATTAATTTCGCTGCCTGCTCCCCAACATTCGTGATAGTAATGGTATAGGAATAAACATAGCGTTCACGCGGCAGGGTTTGATCTGCCATATAGCTAGCTTTCACAGTGACAAGAATTTTATTGCGCATAAGGCTAGCTACTTTCCGTGTGTAATATTGAAGAAGTTGATAACTTATCCAGCAAATTACTGGTAGCCACATACTCAGCCAGACTAATATCTTCAGCGCGCGCTGAGGTATCAATAGGCAACTGCTCAATAATATCAGGGGTAAGCAATTGCTTCAGCGCATTACGCAAAGTTTTACGGCGCTGTTGGAATGCAACATTAACAAGATTTTCCAGGGTTTTAATATTGTCGGCCTTATGCGGCAAATTTTTATAGGGAACCAAGCGCACAATCGCTGAATCTACTTTAGGTGCAGGATCAAATGATGAAGGCGGTACTTCAAATAAGTTTTCTACCTCGCAATAATATTGCACCATAATTCCCAAACGACCGTAGGCGCTGTCGCCCGCTTGAGCAGCCATACGTTTGACCACTTCTTTCTGCAACATAAAATGCATATCAAGCACCAATGTTGAGTAGGAGAGCAAATGAAAAATTAGAGGTGTCGAAATGTTGTAAGGTAAATTACCGACAATACGTATCGGCTGATTGTCTTTCACTAATTGTGCAAAATCAAATTGCAATGCGTCTGCCTGAAACAACTGAAAATTAGGATGCTGCTCAAATTTCACCTTTAACCAAGGCACCAAATCGCGATCAAGCTCAATTACGCTTAAATTATTACAAGCGTCTGCCAACAATTGTGTAATTGCACCCTTGCCTGGACCAATCTCTACAATGCAATCCTCTTTATGAGGATGCACAGCACGAACTATTTCGCGAATAATGCCGTGGTCAATTAAAAAATTTTGACCGAAACGCTTACGCGCTTTGTGCTGGCCTTGATGATTAGCTGATGAGTCACCGGAAAAATTTTTATTCATTGTTAATGCGCCTGCTGGCGCGCCTCTACCATTTCTAGTGCGTAATGCAATGCCGTGCGCAAGCTCCCCAGATCAGCTTTGCCCGTGCCCGCCAAATCCAGTGCTGTACCATGATCTACCGAAGTACGAATAATGGGTAACCCCAATGTTACGTTAACTGCCTGGCCAAAACCTTTGTATTTTAAAACCGGTA
>CBHTVU010000240.1:0-6167 GCA_966096785.1 uncultured Gammaproteobacteria bacterium
GAAAATTCCCAGGGCTGCATCATCGTGGTCGGGTAATCGGTGATGTGTTTTACACCAAACTTGATCAATACGACCGCACTAATGGCGTAGTAGCGGACAATGCCTGGAACCAATGGGACTGGATTGATCCGATTCAACAAACTAACCGCGATGTCGCGGTTGGCGGCACCGCTGATATGGAATTTATTACAACTTCCAATGTTGACCTCTATGCACCGCGTGTAACTGCCAAAGCAGAAAGTCAGGTGGAAAAGCAGGATTCCATCAACATAAATTTACAAGCAAATTACGAATTCTCGGATACTTTCAAAGCCACTGCTCGTTATCTTCACGCCGATGCCTCACATGACCATACCGGTGACTATGCGGATGCATTTATCACTCGCGGTGAACAACACAATTTATTCTCTTCTACTAATGGCGTAAAAACCTGGGTTAATCCAAATGGTGAGTTTGACCCAGCTAATCCCAAAGGCAGGATACTAGTGCACGCCAATGTGTCTGGCGATCACCCCACTTTCACTTATCCAAAAGGGTTCGGTGACAACATAAATAAGTACACCCTGGTTTCAACTTTTTCGGAGCATAACTTTGCCAATGAAGCAGCCCTCGATGTATTTCGCATGGATGGTGAACTGACGTTCGAACAAGATGCTTCTCTGGAGTTTGGTTATCGTTACGGAACGCGTGATATCTCAACACGGGATTACGATCTTGCAGCACCCTTCACCCGGAATGATGTGGATGGAAATGCAATTACCGCTTATGCAAAGTGGAAAGACACAGGTGGCTCGATTAGAAGAGATGAAGAGAAAAAAGAGGGTGACGATACTATTGGACGTCTACTCCCATTCAGTGACTTACAGCAAATGGGATACATCCACACTGTCAGCGACTTTGGGCCATCAAGCGACGGCAATTCCTATTATTTTATTGATCCCGAAGTAATGGATGACCCCATGAAATTCCAGAATTCCTTGTACGCGGGAAATATCAAAGTGACCAACTGGAACCGCTCTTACAAACTCATTGAGGACATCCATACCGCATATCTCCAGGCTAATTTCTCAGGAGAGTTCGGAGTGCCTTACAAAGCCAACGTAGGATTACAGGCAATACAAACATTATTGGATATTACCAATTACAAAGGTGGGACAACCTCAACGGTAAATGTAGATGGCAAAACAGTCAGCGCCATCATGGGTACCCCGGGCCCTAAACTCGAAACCATAAAAACGCGTCGCGATGAGCTAGATTTATTGCCCCGTTTAAATTTGACGTTCGATATCGCTGAAGACCAAAAATTGCGATTGTCTTACACCAAAACGCTTACACAACTGGATGGCAACGATTTAGGTTTAGGTACGAGCTTTACCACAACCTACAATGGAGATTTAAAAGTTTTCCAGGTAAAAAATGCCACAGCTGACGGTAACCCGAACATGAAACCCTGGCGTGCTGATAACTATGACATTAGTTATGAATGGTATTTCAATGATGTTGGACTTTTAAGTTTTGGTTTGTATCGTTTGGATATCAAATCATTTATTGGTACTCAAAACAGTAAACTTTTTGGAATCGCGGATCTTGATGGAGTTGTGCGCAACGATGGAATTGATTTGAAGCAGAAAGCAAATGTCGATGGTGGAGCTCTACAAGGCTTTGAAATCGGCTATCAACAAGCTTACGATTTTTTACCAGGTATTTTTAGTGGATTAGGTTCATCTATTAATTACACCTATTCAGACAGTGAAGGTGGAGACAAAGATTTTTACGGCAAAACCATGCCCATGGGCGACAACTCCAAAAATTCACTCAACGCGATTTTGTGGTATCAAAAAAATGGCTGGCAAGCGCGTATTGCTTACAACTATCGCAGTGAACGTTACATTGGTCGCTCATGGAATGACGGTTCGCCTGCAGCATGGTGGGCATCACCAACGTCTTATGTGGATGCATCTGTTAGCTATGACGTAAACGATAATTTCACGGTGTACTTGCAAGGCACAAACATTACCGAAGAGTATGAAAATACTTATATGCAATGGAAGGACGTGATGGTCAACCAGAACGTGTATGAAGCTCGTTATACACTCGGTGTTCGTGCGAAGTTTTGATGCGAGAGAAATTAAAAAGTAACAAATAAAAAAGGAGCAATGGCTCCTTTTTTATTTTAAACATGCAGATGTGACGTAATTAATTTGCTTTTGTTTTTTTGTTCTCTGCATTAACTGCCAACACCAAAAACATGTAATTAGTCTCACCGCCGCCCATCACATATTCTGTCTGTTGCCAAAAATAAGGCCAAATTTTTAATTCGGGTAAATCCGGGCGAATTAATGCTGTACCAGAAATAACTCCGCCGGGAATATATGACCAGTCCGCGCGGTTATTTCCGTAGGCAACCGTTGCAGATTTTGCTCCAACACCGGATGCAAAAGATTGCGTATTTGAACCAGGGTGAACACCTAGAACAAAATTCAATGCGCTGAAATAGGCATCGGTAGTTGTGTATTGCGGCCAACTTTTGTGGAAAAAATATTGCTGTACGCCGAATTCCTGAATATTCCAACCAGCACCCCAAATGTTGGGCTTGTAAGGAACACCGTAGGGTGACTCCACAGCGGCGCGCTCACGAACTTGTATTTGGTATTTTTCGACAGCGGCGTTAATTGCGCCTACAAAATCTTTATCGTCAATATTCGCCATAACACGACCTATTGACCAACCGGCGTCCCCAATCTTTTCCACGATCTGCGCTTTCAAGGGTAATAAATCTATAAGGTATTTTTTATCCTGTGTTGTTAAAAATAATTCCGCAGCAGCGAAGACCTTATCATCAATTTTGGCCGCGCGCGAAAATGACTTTTGATAAATATCTTTCGCAGCGACAAGTGCATCCTGCGACATTTGTGGATTGTAAGTCTTTAGTGCGCGTGAGGCCGATGCTAAACCTGCAACCACATATATTTCACGGTTCGGATTATCTTCAGTGAAAACCCAGCGGTCGTCGTTATTGCCAGACTTGTCATTTTTCATTTCACCTTTTGCCAACTTAGGATTGTACGGCAAATTGTCTGTTTGCAATGAACCATCGCCTAGCATTACGTATTGGCGCAAATCGGTATCAATAATTCCGCGATACAAACGACCCATGGCTTTGTAACCGCCGAGCACACTTAGCAAACCATGTTCAATTTGCTGCAACGCATCATTTTTTCCATCAGGCTCATGGATTTCAGCAATTTTAGTTTTTTGATTAATGCTGGTAGCGTCGTAATTCAAACCAAACTCTTCAACCATCTCGGATAACAACCAAACAGTTCCCATTTGCGATTCAACACGCAAATCGAAATCGCCTGCGTCGTGCCAACCGCCAGAATTCAAATCAGGTACACGATCACCCGGTTTAAATTTTGTAAGTGTTGATGGACCTGAAATATAACCGTCGTAGTGGTTGTAATTAATGGGTGCCATAAGCGCATCATCGAGATGATCTATACCATGCCACACGCGGTACTTTTCATTCACACGCATGTGACACATTTGCATGGGCAAAAAATATTCAAGCGTTGGTTGCCATACGTGGCGATCAAAAACGTCATCATTTATTTTAAATGACGAGGTTACTTTGTTGCGATAACCGATAACGTAACTGCCGGGAGTTTGCACGTCGGAAAAATCATAGGTTAAATAGTGGTAGCGTAAAAAATTTCCCCATGCCTGGGGTTTTGCCTTGCGAACTAAATCTTTGCCCGTCTCAGTTAACTTAAAGATACTGACCTCATCAATTTTTAAATCTTGCGCATCCTGTTCGATGACCAATTTTTTTGGCTGCTTCGCGGTGTAACCTATTTGCGAAACTTGCAATACGGGTTCGTATTGCCAACCCTTAATAACGTTCGGCGTTACTATCCATTCAATCGCGTTTTGCGTTGCTTTGGCCGGAATACTTGTGCGCACGATGTACCAACCATTGTTATGGTTAGCGCGGCCATCCCATAACTCTAATTTACTTTGTGTACTACCCTTGGTGACATTTTCGATAACAATACGTTGTTTGTCTTCGTCGGGAGCAACCACTAATTTACTACCCACGGCAAGCGGGCTAGCAATAAACTCACCGTTTATTTTTTCTATAGGGCCGTTCGCCTGTTCTGCAAAAATTCCCGATTGTTGGTCCATCAAAAAAGCTTTTCCAAATAATTCACCAGGAAATAATTCCAAATTAAACCCAATTTTCCCCACCCACTCGTCAGGTAATGGTTGGTCGAGATCCACGCTGATTTTAAATTGATTTGCTTGCAGTGCGGTCACGCTAACATGATAGGAAAATTTTAAATCTGGATAATTAATCGGATTAAAACCTTTTTTGTCTTTGCTTGGATCAGGGTAGGACAAGGTTTGGATTATACGTTTGTTTTCCTTTTCGATGGATTGCGCGCCACCTGCTGGTACTGGCGACCATTGACCCGGAGAAATTTCCAAACGCAAATCACCGTTAGCCGCAACACGACTGCCATGTTGAATAATAGTAACGCCGGTTTGGTGGCCATCTGGGTAAATATCGCTAAATACAGTGACGTTTAAACCCTGCATTGCAAAATAATTTTTATCATTAATCGTTAATGATTCGACGGGTGGATTTTTGGCGTATGCATAAGACGCTGCCATTAAAGCGCAAACGAGCATTATTTTTTTCATAATGTACCTATTTATGATGGTGTTATTTATGACACCTTATTTAGTGACGCACATAGCTAATTCGCTAATTGTGGAGAATGAAATTTTCAGGGCCGGGCTAGCATAATAGCCTCAAGCAGTAACGAGCAATTAATTTTGTAGATATTAGTTAACTAGTGTTAATGCGTTGAACGGATTTAATCAAATCGATTTAACACAATTTCTTCCGCTGGATTTTGCAGCGTAAAGCGCTTCATCTGCACGAGCAAAAGCGGTATCAACATCGTCATTGGTTTTGAATTCGGTTGCACCTATAGACAGGGAAATTGAAATGGGTTGATCTTTATAATTGAATGATGCGTTGGCTATAGCAGCACGAATAGTATCCAATACTGGCAATGCATCGGCGAGGCTGGTTTCTGGCATAATCGCCACAAATTCTTCACCCCCAAAGCGGCAAAAAAAATCAACCTCACGTAAACGTTTTGCAACTGATCGCCCTATAACACGCAAAACCCGATCACCGGCTTGATGTCCGTGATTGTCATTAATTTTTTTGAAATGATCTATATCGAATACCGCTATGGTGAGTGGGCGGCCGTATCTTTGCCAACGATGAAACTCATAACTGGCGCGCTCATTATAAAATTCACGATTGGGTAACTCGGTAAGAGGATCATGCAGCGCTTTAAATCGTTGCTTCTCCAACACAGAACGATTTTTTTCCGCATCATCTTCCATAACTTTTATTTTAGTGGCGAGTATTTCCAGTTGGCTAGTCAGCTGGTCCTGATGCTGCTCGGCCTGTTGAAAATTGTCCAGCGCCTGACGAATATTTCCAATTTGCGATTGCACTGAATTTTTTAGCTGTGCCAAATCCGTTGCCGATTCTGAGCTCGACTCTAAAGACTCCATACCTTTGCGCATAGAATTTTGCAAGCTGGCACTAGCATTGCGACGCTGCGTTTCTGATTCCGCAGCACCCCCGACAAGACTCGAAATATCCGCAAGCTCCTGATTCACATTTTTCAAATAAGTTGCGAATGCCTGGTTAGCGGAAAGATAAGCCTCCATCACCAGATCTCGCAAAGCTTCCAATGTTTTTATAAATCCATCAGCTGAGGTAACAACGTCGAAGCGCTCACGAATCACACTGACCTTTTTAACCAACGGCGCCTCTTTTTCTAAGCCGATTAAAAATTGATTGATAACTTGCTTTATCTGATCAACAAATTCCTGTGGTAATCCATCGCCTGTAAATTGCTTATCTCTATCAACTGTTTCAGTCGATAGTCTTCCAAACTGTTTATCTACAGGAATTTCTCTTTCAGATTTGTAGGCATTTTTTTCGGCGATATTCGCGGGTGTCGTTGCAGGTAAAGTCCCTACTGAATTGTCAGGTAGCGTGGCGGCAGGCTGTTCATCCTCTTTACTATTATTTTTTGTGCCGAGTATTTTTTGTAACAAGCCTGTTTTGGGTTGCT
>CBHTVU010000241.1:0-6120 GCA_966096785.1 uncultured Gammaproteobacteria bacterium
GGAAATATCCGTTATCAAATGAACTCGCCCGTTATTCGCAGTTTTCAGGTAAAGGAAACCGCCAGCGCAGCTGATTATTCAATCTTCACCGCGCCCGTTTTTGTACTTTCAAGCAATCCCCAAAAACCCAACTGGTATGTGACAGCCCAAGAGGGCCGACTGGATAACAATGACACTTGGTTTACTTTAAAAAACGATGTTCTAGCGCGCCAAATTTCTGAAAAACAAGGTGAAACTACTATAGCCACCAGCGAATTACGCCTAAATACGCAACAGGAATTCGCGGAAACTGACAAAGCTGTTACTATGCGCGCCGCCAAAAGCGAGATAACTGCAATTGGTATGCGCGCTGAAATGAAACGCGAGCATATCGAATTACTTTCCCATGTTAAGGGCACCTATGAACCCTAGCTTCAAGTTAACCACAATATGCGCCACAGCTTGGCTTTTAATGCTCTGCTCTGTGTTGGTACATGCCTTACCTAATGATAAGGAACAGGCATTACGTATTGTGGCTGACAAACAGGAAATCGACCTTAAACAAGGGTTAGTTGTCTACAGTGGCGATGCCAAATTCGTTCAGGGAACCTTAGAGATAAGCGCCAACAAAATTACGGTGCGCAGGGATAAAGACCAATCGGTTGAAGCTGTGATAGCTGAAGGTTCACCCGCCAAATACCAGCAACAACCCGAAGTCGGTAAACCTGTAATTCATGCGGAAGCGAATAAGCTTAATTACAACGTAAAAAATGAATACCTGGTTATGGATGACAATGTCTCCATAGAACAGAACGGCGCCATTACCAAATCCGGTCACGCCGACTATGATATCAAAAGTCAAAACGCCAAATTTTCTGCGGGAGATGGCAAAAGCTCTGGTCGTGTAGAAACCGTTATTCCCGCCAAAATTGAGAAAAAAGATCAGTAACATGGCCAGCCTTCACGCGCAGCATCTCGCCAAAAGCTATAAAAAACGTAGAGTCGTTATTGATGTTTCTGTCACTGTTAGCAGCGGTCAAATTGTAGGGCTCTTAGGCCCGAATGGCGCGGGTAAAACTACATGCTTTTACATGATTGCCGGTTTGGTAGAAGCGGATAATGGCCGCGTACTTATCGACGAATTAGATATCACTGGTCTGCCAATTCACGGCCGCGCCCGTGCTGGTATTGGTTATCTGCCGCAGGAAGCATCCATTTTTCGCAAATTGAGCGTAGCCGATAATATCATGGCGATTCTCGAAACCCGTAAAGACCTCAACCGTAAACAACGCTTGGCGAAAATGGAGTCTCTGCTGCAGGAGTTCCATATCACGCACATCCGCGACAATTTGGGGATGGCACTTTCTGGAGGTGAACGCCGCCGGGTAGAAATTGCGCGCGCTCTTGCTACCGACCCCAAATTTATTTTGCTTGATGAACCTTTTGCAGGTGTTGACCCCATTTCAGTTGCAGATATTAAGGAAATCGTCCGCCATCTTAGAGAGCGCGGTATAGGTGTCCTCATTACCGATCACAATGTACGGGAAACGCTCGATATTTGTGAGACAGCTTATATCGTGAGCGAAGGTCATATTATTGCCTCTGGAAACGCCGCTGCGATCCTGGCTAACGATAAGGTTCGCGAAGTCTATCTAGGTGAAGATTTCAAACTTTAAGTGCGTATAATCCAGCGCAGCCTGCCATTATCTGCTTGACAAAGACAAATGCTTAAGCTCTTAGGCATAAAGATTGCTTCAAATATTTCCGATTCGCACCATAGAGTTATTGCCTAGCGTGCAAACCCTGACTAAACTCCACCTACAGTGTTTAGTTTTCTGCCAGCATATTCGCAGCTAAAAAGGTTTGTCGTTCCGATAATGAAGCAATCTCTACAACTCAAAATGGGTCAGCAACTGACCATGACACCCCAGCTGCAACAGGCAATACGCCTTTTGCAATTGTCTACTCTTGATCTTCAACAAGAGATACAGGAAGCCCTCGACTCGAATCCTATGCTAGAGGTTGAAGACAGCTTCGACACTCCCACCGCACCTGATAAAGAGTTTGACGACGGTGACTACGTTCGCTCCCAGGAAGTTGCAGCCTCCAACGAGGGCGACAATAGCGATTTTAACGAGAGCTATGATGGTTATAATGCCGAAGCATCCTATGGCGAAGTCGGTAGCGGAAGTAGCGATGATAAATTTAGCGAAAGCAATTTTAACGAAAGCGAAGGTTTCGGCGATACCGATAACTATTCCGGTACCGATGATTACAGTGAAAGCGCCACAGAATGGAACGAAGCTATCCCCGCAGAATTACCTGTAGATACAAGCTGGGACGATGTCTACCAAACCAGCCAATCCAGCGGTTCCAGTAATTTCGAAAACGAAGACAACGACTTTGAAAGCCGCCGTGCCGCTACTGATTCGCTATACGATCATCTAATGTGGCAGCTTAACTTAACTCCTATGTCCGACCGCGATCGCATCATTGCCATGGCAATCATTGATGCCGTTGAACCTAGCGGTATGCTATCAGTCACATTGGAAGATATTCACAGCGGTTTAATCAGTGAATGGGAAGATTTAGAGCTGGATGAAGTTGAGGCAGTACAACATCGCTTACAGCAATTCGATCCCTGCGGTGCCTGCAGCCAAAACCTGGCAGAGTGTTTGAGCGTGCAGTTGCATCAATACGATTCCGCGACCCCATTCCTGGCGGAAGCCAAACTTATCGCAAAGCAGTACTTGCCCCTGCTAGCAAGCCGTGATTTTCGACAATTAATGCGGCGTACCAAGTTACGGGAAGAGGAATTGAGCGAAGCGGTGAGTTTGATCCAAAGTCTCAACCCTCGCCCTGGCGACATGATTGCCAGCGGCGATACCGAATATGTAGTTCCTGATGTATTTGTAGAAAAACGCGGGGGCCGCTGGGTGGTCGAATTGAACCCTGAAATCGCACCACGTTTAAGAATCAACGCGGATTATGCCTCGCTAGTCAAACGAGCGGACTCCAGTAGTGATAACACATTTTTAAAAGACAATTTACAAGAAGCGCGCTGGTTCTTAAAAAGTTTGCAAAGCCGTAATGAAACCTTATTAAAAGTAGCCAGTTGCATTGTAGAAAAACAACGCGGATTTTTAGATTACGGCGCCGAAGCCATGAAGCCCTTGGTATTGCACGACATCGCAGAAATTGTTGAGATGCATGAATCCACAATTTCCCGTGTAACCACCCAAAAATTTATGCATACACCGCAAGGTATTTTTGAACTGAAATATTTTTTCTCAAGCCACGTAAGTACCGACTCCGGTGGCGAATGTTCTTCTACCGCGATTCGTGCACTAATTAAAAAATTGGTAGGCGCAGAAAATCCGAAAAAACCTCTGAGCGATAGTAAAATTACTGATTTGCTCGGCGAGCAAGGTATACAGGTGGCGCGCCGTACCATCGCAAAATATCGTGAATCACTCAATATTCCACCGTCTAATGAGCGCAAGACTTTATAATTTTCTCGCAAAAAAATAAGATCACGTAAATGTTAAATAACATTTACTTTACTCCAAATGAGGATGTATCCATGCAAATAAATGTTAGTGGCCACCACCTGGAAGTTACTGATTCACTGAGGGATTACGTTACCAGCAAACTTGAGCGCTTAAGCCATCACCACGATCGTATTACTAACACCCATGTAATCCTCTCGGTGGATAAACTCGAACAAAAAGCGGAAGCCACCTTGCATGTTAGCGGTAAAGATATTTTTGCCGATGCAGTAGATGCGGATTTGTACACAGCCATAGATTCCCTTGCTGACAAGCTTGATCGACAACTCATTAAACATAAAGAAAAGATGCGCAGTCATCGCTGATAATCACACTCACTATGCAAATAGAATCTCTATTAACGCTCTCGCGTACTCGCAGCAACCTGGACGCTGGTAGTAAGCGAGGCGCACTGGAATTATTGGCACAAGTTATTTCCCAAGATCTTCCCAATATTGAAGCTGACGATTTGTTCCGTCGTTTTTTAGCTCGTGAGCGTTTAGGTTCTACCGGTATTGGACATGGAATCGCCATACCTCACTGCCGCATCAGTGGTAGCGCAGGTGCTGTAGGCGCATTAATTACGCTGACCCAGCCCGTGGAATATGATTCCATTGATGCAGAACCGGTCGATATTTTGTTTGCGATGCTAGTGCCTGAAGAAGCGCATGATGAACATTTGAAAAATCTGGCGGCACTTGCCGGCGCCTTAACGCGTAGTGAATTTCGCCAGCGATTGCGTAATGCCAGCGATAATTCAACTTTATTCCAAGCTGCCATCAGCTAACCATGAACTTTATTTTTTCCATGCCATGCGTCAATTAAATAAGGAAGTGCTCTTATGCAATTAGTCATTGTGAGCGGGTTATCTGGTTCCGGTAAAAGTACGGCACTGCATGTTTTGGAAGATGTGGGCTATAACTGCATTGATAATTTGCCGGTCAGCTTATTGCCTGCACTGGTTGCACAAATTGAAATTCATAAAGACGACAAACATAAATTCGCGATTGGTATAGATGTACGAAACGCCTGGAAGGATTTACAAATATTTCCCCAAATGATCGACACCTTGAAGGCAGCTCACTTACCCTTCACGATTATTTTTTTGGATTCACAAACATCAGTTTTAATTCAGCGTTTTAGCGAAACACGCCGTAAACATCCGTTAAGCGACAAGCATACAAATTTGGCCGAAGCTATCAGTAACGAACAGGAATTATTGGAACCAATTCGCGATACCGCGGATCAAATTATTGATACAAGTCATTTAAACCTGCACGAATTGCGCGACTTGGTGAAAGAGCGTGTAGTGGGACGCGGCCAGTCCGGTATGGCCATTCTGTTTGAGTCCTTTGGTTTTAAACATGGTGTTCCAGTCAATGCTGATATTGTTTTCGATGCACGTTGCTTACCTAACCCGCATTGGAAACCCAATCTTCGTCCACTAACAGGAAAAGATAAAGACGTTATAGATTTTCTTGAAAACGAGCCTGTAGTCATAGAAATGTATGAAGACATTAAAAATTATATGACCCGGTGGTTACCTCGTTATCAATCCAACAATCGCAGTTACATAACTATTGCGATTGGATGCACTGGAGGCCAGCACAGATCTGTCTATTTGAGCGAGCGACTGAAGGAAGAATTTATTGAACAGTTTGGCGATGTCCAAGTAAGGCATCGCGATATACATAAACACAAGAAAAGCTAATTATGTTGACTGAAACTATTACCATTATTAATAAACGCGGTTTACACGCGCGAGCAGCAGCTAAATTCGCTACTCTTTCAGCACAATTTGGTTGCAGAACTCAGGCACGCACCAACGGTAGTTGGGTTGATGCCAAAAGTGTAATGTCGCTCATGTTACTGGCTGCGACCCAGGGCACCCATCTTGAAGTGTCAACAGACGGAGAAGACGAAGTCAACGCTATGGAAACCATACGTGCCCTTATTAATAACCGGTTTGAAGAAGAGGAATAGGCAAAGCTTACCACGCAAAAGCATTGTTATTTTATCCCGCTTCCCCTACCCTGTGCGCCCTTTGTTCCATCCGCTTACTGCAAAGCAACAACAGCATCAGCTACAACGGCAATACTATGGTCTACAAATACGACGACATTAATCCCGACGATTACATTAAAAGTAAATCGCAAGTAAAGCGCGAGATGACAGCGCTGCAAAAGTTGGGTGAACAACTTATCGATATGAACGATAAACAACTCGCGATGATTCCCTGCGAGGAAAAACTGCTTGACGCCATTCATGAAGCTCGCAAGATGCCGCATCGCGAAGCACGCCGCCGCCATTTGCAATTTATTGGCAAGGTCATGCGTGAAACCAATCACGAGGAAATTCAGGCTGCCGTTGATAAAGTTCAGGCTCGTAGCGATCAATACGTTCACCGCCAGCACCAAATTGAACGCTTTCGCGACCTGTTAATTGAGGGCGATAAACAAATTTTCCAAACTCTCGTCACCAATTGCCCCGGTATTGATGTTCAACACTTGAAACAACTCGTGCGCAGTGCACAAAAGGAAAAAGATGAAAATCTGGCCCCCAAAAGCTCGCGCAAACTTTTTTCATATATCCG
>CBHTVU010000242.1:0-6094 GCA_966096785.1 uncultured Gammaproteobacteria bacterium
TGACTTGATATAACTATCGAAAGTATTTCTACTAGGTATAGAGGGCTTATTGTAAATCATAAATGCTTATTTGGGTGCCCCTCGCGCCCGCCCACTGCAGGGGTGCAAGAGCGCGAAGTAGACACACTGCTAACCTTTGCTTTTTCAATGGCTGTATGAGGCTATGCAAATTAATAAAGGTGGGCGCGGCAGCGCAGGGGGGAATAAGCATCAGCCTAGCAATAGAAAACTCACGATATTCCACTATGCTTCCCATATTTAGCGCGTCGCCCTAGGAATGTAGCCTGATGGAGCCGTAGTAAAGCCATGTGTTCGACATACTTCAAAAGTGCGGCCGTGTATAGGCTTGTGCGCGGATTAAGGCACTACACCTTTGAGCTGCGAAAGGAGAAGTGGAATGAGGGAGGAAAATAAGCCAGCTTTGGGGCAGCTACCGAAAGTTTCCTGAGGTGCTTCATTGAACTATACAGAAAACGTGGCACGCAGAACCAAGTGGAAAAGTTTCCATGTAGCCTGCGGAATGGACAATTTTCCACTGGTAAAACATCTCCTAAATGGCATGCAATGGCATTTAGGTCTTGCTTTGTGCTGGCGCAGGCGCACAAGTATGCAAACGCAACATAAGATGAATAGAGATGAAGAAGGTGCCTTACAAAAAATATTCGTATTGAAAACCTGAGCTTTTTATAAGGAAACCGATTCTGATAAATAAGATGCGCTTAAGGAAAATAGCAGGATAATTAAACTATGTATACTAATATAACGTAATAGTGTAACCTATAAAATAAATATTTAAAATGAGTAGTAAAAAAGTGAACCTTAGTTGTTTTTATATACGGTAACATTCTATTCAATACGTAGTACTCACTTACTGAAAGGGGCGCAAAATTAGATATTTTTCAATAATTTGCTTACAAACTTATTAACACTGTGTTCATCACGTAAAACCACGAATGTTTATTAGAAATTTTTCATAAAGCCCGTTTATTACGTTAATTTTGGAGATGTTCTTTGAAGGCATCCCAGGCTAAAGCTGGGCGTATTCTATAGGGAGATGATGAATTAGATAACCGCGTAAAAGATACGCATTGTACAATGCTGCCAAATTGAATTAACTGACTTAAAACCGTAAAATCCTCATATTTTCGGGTATTTTCACGGTTTAACAGTCATAGTGAAATAATATTATTAAAGAATATTACTTTCGCAGGGTCATTAGATAAGGAGATTTAATGCTGAAATAAACAAGGATGAAGAAAACGAAACAGATTATGGAATAAGTCAAAGAAAAAACTATTTAATAGGCATTAAAGACCT
This sequence comes from uncultured Gammaproteobacteria bacterium, assembly GCA_966096785.1. GTDB lineage: Bacteria > Pseudomonadota > Gammaproteobacteria > Pseudomonadales > Cellvibrionaceae > Cellvibrio. The sequence continues at coordinate 1,318 of CBHTVU010000242.1, forward strand.
AAAAAAAATTAAGCCCGGTTCGCTACCGGGCTTATTTTTTTCCAGTGTGTTTACATTGGTGGCATCTCCGCCATGAAGGAGTTTTCATAACTGCATAATTCCTATCTAATGACAAAGAAAGGACATAAGCCTTGCAGATGTACTAATGGAACCGTCTTCACCCCTTTTATTACAATAAAAGGGAAAAGAATCTTTAAAGGAGACGGAGGCGTTTTCGCCTTTCCATGTACACGCTGCTGCGGAAAGTAACGGCTAAACTCGATTTGGGTTAGTCCGTATCCCGAAAGGGAACTTAAAACAGCCTTCATAAGGCTTGGGTTAAGAACTAATCTTAACCAGAAATTACCCGGGCTGCCAAGGACTAGTTGGCAGCCTTTTTATTAACGCAATTTAACGACCAATGTTATGATACGGCATAAATTCAACAAGTCGATTATTTTCAGGCAGATGAAAGGGCAATATGTGCATAAAATTTCCCATACACTTAGCAACCTGGACAAGCACACTGTTTACTTAAATATACTAAAAAAATGCCGAATTTTCAAGAGCTTTAACAAATCCTCCCTAATTCTAACTTTTGAAAAGGTATACCCCTTCAAATAATAACTAGATTCAGGATTATTGAATTTCAATTAAGTGTCAAAATATCACTTTTTGTAACTAGCAAAAGTAGCTTTTGATATTAGATTTGAAAGTTTTCGATACTGATGGTTAGAATTTGCTAGATTTCACAAAGATGCGTTATTTCAGAATGCAACGATCATTAAAAAGTTGTTTAAGATCAAGATGTTGAGATTTTAATAAGTAAAACCACTTAGCATTGATGGATAATCGGCTCCTCACAAAGGGATTAGGCTAAGCCTTACTTTATCACAATTTGTACTATCTCAAGTACATAATTTCTACCTAACATTTAGTTGCGTCTGAATAATTCTGGATCATAGTCAAAGTAAGTAACGGAACAATAGGTTTGTTCTGCCACACTCAAAAGGTTACCAATTTTGTTCATCACACCCCCTCTGATTTTAGATTTTTATCGTCAGAATTTGCAGGAACTATGACCATTCTTAATACCGCTGGAGGGTATGAATAATTTGTCCGATTCATAATTCAGTTCCCCCCATCGATCTAAAAAAACTATAAGTTACAATATCCAGTGATTATAAAAATTCTCTACATCATTCAGAATAAGTGGGAGCTGCGATTTTTCAATAGTATAGTTGAAAAAATGCTTAGTGGCGAACCTGTCAGCATCCAGACTTCCATTCCATATTGACAATTAATATTTGGCATTAAGGATACATCATATTAAATATAAGGAATAATGGAGTGTTATATATGCAGTTGTCTAAGAGTATAGTAATATTTTGACAACTAGCATTTTGACGCGATATTGAAATCTCAAGCAGATCGTCGAAGCCTTTTTTTGTTTAAAAATCATGCGTGGTATATTTTTAGTCGAGTAATCCATCGATTAATATCCCGATTTCTTACCTGATTTTACCGTTTATTACACAAGTAAAACTCGATGATTTAAATTTACGAGATTTTTTTAAAATGGCATGTGCCTATATTTTGATCACGTGACCTCTGATAAAATGAATCTTAATGTAGGAGTTGAAAGAGAGGGTAAGTTCTACATTTATACTACCCTGTTACCTAGTTATTTACAAAGACACTTTCAAAATGCACAATAATTCACTCACTACCGGTATTTATTTATTGCAAATCGTTCCTAAATATAATGAATAAAGATTTCCCTCTCCTTCCAATCCATACTGACCTAAAACTTGGCAACACAACCAACGAAGACATCACATCATTCATCATTTCAAATATGGATTGTAAACCGCTCTTTATCTACATACACATGATTTATTATCATACTAACGATAACCTTTAACAATTCTTCTCTAGGCCCCATATGAAATATATGGATCTCAACAAATCCCTTTTTTGATGGTAAGTTACCATACAGGTGAGCAACCGAACCAGCGCCGTACCATGACCCTTGCGCTCCCGGTCAAAACCGATTCTGGCAATAACCAGGGTAGTCGGTTGGTTGCGATAAAGATCCTTAAACCGTAGATATACATCATACTTTTTGCGCCGGGCGTACATAATATCATAACCCGCCACATAAAAGGTCATGCCGGAGGTTTTATACCTAAAACGGTCTCTAAGGAAGGCGTCCAGCCTAGAGAAGATCTGCCGGTAGCGCGGCACCTTTGCCCTTTCGGCTTCCGTCAAATGTGCATCCGAGGGAATCCGATAGTTCATGTAGCGGTATTATAGGTTGAAACGGCGACCATATTTTTGTAGGGCCGCCGAACTGACGTATGCAAACAAATGCATTTCCGGTGGCGTCACATCTACACACCCGTCATCTCCATTAGTCAACAAATATAGTAACAGGATTGGGTAGCTAGCGCTTAAGCGCTCGTTAAGCCGACCTCGTTTTCATGTTTGTGCAAGGGGTCCCCTGTAAGCCGCAAGCGCAATAACGCGCATACGAATGCGCAATGAACAGTATTGCGCATGCGTTGCCAACATTTACCTGTTCCACTTGTGATGCACATGGCCACCTGCCGCTAGCGCGATATTGGACAATTGCAGTATCTTCAGGCCATCATTATTTTTCTTTGTATTATGGACCAGCCCCAAGCGATCATTCGCCTGCTCATTCACAGTGCCTCCGACCTCACACCACAACGGGACCTCGTCCTACAACTGGTAGGCCAGCTCGCGGCAAGCACCGAGCCGAACCTGCCCAGCATTGAGTGGAGGGTCTTAGACCATAGTCCCGCTAGCGCCCAAGAACTGCAACCCGCTGGCAACATCCCCACCTTTGACTTGCTCATTGGCCTGGTTTGGATGGAACTAACACCGGTCCTGGACAGAGCCACCGACAGCATCCATGACTGGGAGATAGAAGAACTCTGTAAAATATACAGTGACGCCACCCTGATGGCCCTAACCGGATCTTCAGGCAAGTCTTCTTTAGCGAAAGGGAAACAGACCCGCTTATAATGGCCAGGCAACAGGCCTCCCGCCAGCAGCTGGACAACGTTCGCCGCCGCCTGGGCCTGGGTCTGACCACCTCATTTTTGGGTACCGATGATCTGTGCTCTTGCCTGACCTTGTACCTGGACCAGGTAGCAGGGCATGTCAGGCAGCGGCTGGGACAAACCGATATGGGCTCAGATACGGCCATATTCGGTGATCCCCACCTGGACTGGATCGGTGAGGCGCAAGGGATGGGCCCACTGAACTACCTGCCCCGCAACTTTATACCACTTTCCGAACTGGGCAACGCAATGGAGCTACGGCTCTCGGGTCAATCACAATTCAAAACCTATTTTCCGAAAAATCGCCGCATCGTCATCCTGGGACCGGCCGGTCAGGGAAAGAGCGAAGAACTAAAGGCCATCGCTCGGAAAACCTTCCAGGAGAGAGCGGGGATCATACCCATCTTTAAGCGGTTTCATAACTATGAGGGTCAGGAGCTAAAAGACTTTATACCCCAGGGCTGGGATCATATTCCCGACACGAACCTGCTATTTATTTTCGATGGTTTGGACGAGATCGGCAATGCCTTTGTCTATAGGGCCATCGAGGCTATCGAACAATTTTCGGACCTCCACGACCAGAGCGCTTTTATTGTATCGTGTCGTTCCAACTTCTATGATCTGCCCATATCCGGCAAGCGCGGGCACCCTGGAAGGGTTCTTAGTACTGTTCTTGCAGGACCTGCAATTACAGGCGGTGTACCAAACTGCTCACTTAAGGTTTAGCAAAGTGGACGGTTTTAGGCAGGAGCTGCAGCGCTATAAACTGGAGGATCTGGTAACCAGGCCATTCTTCATGCAGGAACTGATGCGTGTTTTCGATCAGACCGATAAATTGCTGAGCCGACCCGCCCTCTTTGCGCAGATTGTTTCAGCACGCCTAAAACTCGATATCGCCCACTTTGCCCAGTCCCAGACCGCCATGGCCGACCAGCAACGTGAGATCCTATCACAACTCCAGCGTATCGCCTATGTGATGAGCATGCGGGGCGTCTATGAACTCACCACTACGGAGCTGGAAGACATCCTACACGACAAGGAAGGCATTCGGTTGGTCATGTTCGGTACCGTGTTTATGCGAAAGCAAGGCTTCCATAATTTATAAAATTATTCCACGATAAAAAATCCCAGCGTCGTTGGGCGCTGGGAAAAAATAGCCCGCAAAGGGAAGGGCTTAATCAAATATACTGGTTTGCAAATATTAAAGTGCTAAATAGTACAATTTGAACTTTTTTTATTTCGTTTGATACTATTTCACTGGAATTTCAATTCCGGTGTCCAACAAAGGCTTCTTCTTACTTGTGAAACAATACTAAATATGAATAATGCTGATACCGTCTTCTCCGGGACGAAAACAACTTGGTTTGATCGATACAACGTAGTTGGCTCCATAGTAATTCTAATTTTTTAGTCGAGTAAATGGTCGAGTAAATCGCGGGTTAAAATATGTTATGCAGTAATAAAGGTAAGAAGCCGTTATTGTAAACCGTTGTTATAAAAGACTGAAAAAGAAAGCGTTGTTGTAAGGTTCCGTCAAAATAGAAAAGGACCGCTTCTTAACGATCCTTGATTTGAGGTTCCGAGCAGATTCGTCGGACGCTGTATAATTAGTTTAATATCAAGAGTAGTATTTTTTAATCAAGCAATAATCGGGCTACCTGCAATTGATTTTTGCGATCGCAGGTTGTCAAAAATAATAAACAAAACTC
>CBHTVU010000243.1:0-6067 GCA_966096785.1 uncultured Gammaproteobacteria bacterium
GCTTCAAGCAGTTGCCGCAGACCGCCGTATTCTTGCAAGAGTTCACGAGCGAGATCGACAGCGGATTTTCCGACGCAGCCAACGCGTAAAAAAATGGCGAGGAGTTCAGCATCTGATAATGCGGTAGGGCCTAAATCGAGAAGTTTTTCGCGGGGGCGTTCAGCGGCGGGCCAATCGGCGATAGACATATTACGTTCCTTGTTTGAGTTGAACCCCAAGGCTATGGGGAATGAAGACGCGCAAAGAATGCGGAATCTCCAATGCGGCGTCAAGTGAATACTGAGAGTATCGCAATGCCGCTTTTATAGCATTTGTATGATATTTTGCTGTGCTTCGATTTTGTGTGTCGGGAGGTATATATGCTGCGTATTGGTAGCCTTGCTGTGTGGCTCTTCTTATTATCGGGGCTTATTCCCGTAGTAAGTTCCCAAGCCGATTCAACCTTAGCATTGGATCCATTAGCTTTGGATAAAAAGGGCCGAGCTACTTTGAACTTTAACGCTGACTGGCTATTCAAGCTCGGCAAAAGCGACGGCGCAGAAGTGCCCGATTTTAAAGATGAATCTTGGGAGGCTATTGGCCTGCCCCACAGTTTTAGCCTTCCTTACTTCCGTGCACCTGCTTTTTATACGGGCGATGGTTGGTATCGCAAAACATTCGTGCTTCCAGCTTTGGATCAAGATCGTCGTCTTTCACTGGAGTTTGAAGGCGCATTTCAAGATGCGCGTGTCTACGTTAACGGTATTGAACTCGCGCATCATCGCGGCGGCTATACAGGCTTTCCCGTCGACATAACCAAGGCAGTGCGAGCCGGCCGAAATGTGGTTGCGGTGCGGGTAAATAACGAGTGGCAAGCAACCCTCGCGCCTCGCGCCGGTGAGCACGTGTTTAGTGGTGGGCTTTACCGCGATGTATGGCTGGTTAGTTCCGATGCAGTTCACGTGCCTTGGACGGGAACACGCATAACCACTCCAGAACTTTCCGACAAATCTGGCAAAGTTGCGGTTGAAACAGAAATTCGCAATGACAGCTCCAGCCGGACCGAGGTGTTGGTTCAAACGCGTATTGTAGATGCGCGTGGTCGCAAAGTTATCAACCTGCCAGATCAACAACTGGTGGTAGAACCCGGCACCACAGGTGTTGCGCAACAAATATCTGTACCCGTAAAGCAACCAAAGTTATGGAGCCCGGAGACACCGGTGCTTTATAAGGCGATCACCAGTCTTAAGGTAGATGGAAAAGAACGCGACCAATTTGAAACCGAGTTTGGCTTCCGCTGGTTTGAATGGACTGCCGACCGTGGTTTTTTCCTCAATGGCAAGCATCGTTATTTCCGTGGTGCGAATGTCCATCAAGACCAAGCTGGCTGGGGTGATGCTGTGACCAACCGTGCGATTGAACGTGATATCCGCATGATCAAGGATGCTGGTTTTGATTTTATCCGTGGCTCCCATTATCCCCATGATCCGCATTTTGCGGAGATGACCGATAAGCTCGGTGTCCTGTTTATGTCTGAAGCACCTTTTTGGGGGACGGCTTCTTTCAAGAATCCTTGGGGTGCGTCAGCTTATCCAACGGATGCCACCGACCGTGCTGGCTTTGATGCAAGTGTGAAGCAACAGCTCGCCGAAATGATCCGCATCAACCGCAATCGCCCGTCGATTGTCGCTTGGGGTATGGATAACGAAGTCTTTTTTACCGCAAAAGAAACCTTGCCCGAGGTTAAGCGTCTGCTCAAAGAATTGGTCGCCCTCTCCCACCAACTCGACGCCACTCGTCCGGCAGCGATTAATGGTGCGCAGCGCGGCGAGATAGATAAGTTAGGCGATATCGCGGGCTATAACGGCGACGGCGCTAGCTTGTTCCCAAATCCTGGCCTTCCCAACTTTGTGGCGGAATATGGCTCAACCATGACTGACCGCCCGGGTGCCTATGCTCCCGGTTGGGACGATTTGCCTAACACGGTAGGCGCCGATCCGAAGAAAGAAGGCTCATGGCGTCTACCCTGGCGCTCTGGTGAAGTGATCTGGGCTGGCTTTGATCATGGATCTATCGCAGGCAAACGGTTTTGCGGCATGGGAATTATTGATTTATTCCGCATCCCCAAGCGTCAGTATTACTGGTATCTCAACGCCTACGCGCAGGTTTCACCCCCAATTTGGCCGGTGGAAGGTACACCAGCGGCACTGCAGATCACGACAAGTTCAGCCACCATTGCTCGCGCCGACGGTACGGATGACGTTCAGATAATTGTCAGTGTTGTGGATGCCCAAGGGAATCGCCTAAGCAACAGCCCACCGATTCGCCTTAGTATTGAATCCGGGCCGGGTGAATTCCCTACGGGCCGAGCAATCGACTTTGCACCTGATAGCGACATCCTTATTCTCGACGGTGAAACCGCCATGACGATGCGCACTTGGCAGGCAGGTGTGACTCATCTGCGCGCCACGTCGCCCGGCTTGAAAGATGCGGTAGCTCAAGTCCGTACCCAGAAGGGTCCGCGCTTTGTTGAAGGAAAAACGGCTCTGGCTCCTAATCGCCCTTACGTTGCCTTCGTCAATCCTGTGCGCGAGCGCCCGGGAGATGGAGTCTTTGGTCTTAACAATCCGACCTTTGCGGGTTCAAGTGCACCTGACCACAGTTCGCGCTTCGCAAATGATGGCAATCCAGCCACCTATTGGTCACCGCTGAATGGTAATGCTGAGTCTACCTTGGTGGTTGATCTTGAGCGCGTGGTTGAAGTTCATAACCTTACGCTGAGCTTCCCGCAGGCAGCGGCCTATGGCTTCGTGACCGAGGTGGAAAATCGTCAGGGGCAATGGATCAAGTTGCTTGAACAAATTGAAGGGCAGGATTCCAGCCAGACGCGCAAGTTAGAAACCGAATCAGTTGAGGGGCGCCGGGTGCGAATTAAGCTACGCCCGCCAGCGGGAGCTGTAGTAGGTTTGGCAGAAATTCAGGTTGGAGGTGCTTTAAAAACTAACTAAAAAAAGCATAACCGGCAAACAGCCCCGGTTATGCAAAACACACTCAGACATCAAGCAAACTTAAGAAAATGATTAAAGTTGGGGTTGTACCCATTCGACGACATCTTTACTCAAATCCTGTAAGCACTTCCGCGTTGCATCGCAAACAGTTACACCGCTGCTTCCCAAGTCCAATACGTTACTTGATGGCGTAAATTCATTGAGCGTCATTATGGCGCAGGTATGTTTGGCGGTGACCATATTGTCTTTGCCCTTTAACAAGGCTGCAGTGATTTGGACTTTAGGTAGTGAGGATTCCTGCTTGGTGCCAAATTGATGTTCACTCCCTAATACAAGCTGTTCTACATCTATTAAAAGCACGGGTATTACCCCATTTCGTATTTTGGCAGCCGTAGCGACGGGTTCAAAACGAAGGCCCTGAGTTTTGGCTTTATCCACCAGGTTCTCTACCATCACCTTGTCGATATTGCAGGGGAATTCCGATTGTTTGTATTTGAAGCCCTTTACGTTGAAACCTATATTTTGATTCACATAAACAAGTGGTGCATTTGGCGTCAATGGTTGCTCTTCTGCTGCCACCGCGAGTAGTGGGGCAACCGAAGCCAGAATCATCAGAAAGTATTTCATAATCTCTACCTCTATTGGGTTGTTAATGACGGCACTCATCGTTACAGCGGCAGATGTGTGTGAGTTGACTATATTGCATAGAGGGCGAAAAGCACTGACCGTTAAAAAACTTAGTGCTTACTATTTGCTTACCAAAAAAATTTACTTATATATCAATAGGATATGGATGGCAGTTGCATGTATTGCTGCTTGTGTTTGATTGCTTTTATCTTGCAAAATTATGCTTCGGTATTTGCGACTCAGGTACCGGCAGCTTTGGTAAAAAAATAAGAAACATTTAAGCGAGGTTATCCCATGCAACAGGTTGCACCTTCTAATGGACGCTAATAAGGACTCGTGCTTTAGCCTTGGCGAAGTAAAGGTATCGCCCTCTCACAACCAACTAATTGCGCACGGGCAAACGCGAAAATTGCAGCCCAAGGTGATGGCAGTTCTCAATTACCTTGCCCTTAACCATGGGCGTGTTATTAGCAACGAGGAGCTTATCAGGGAGCTGTGGAATGGGCGTATTGTCACCCATGGTTCAGTACAAAAGAGCATTAATGCGTTACGCAGTACATTTGCGGAGCTGATTGGTGATCAGGAGATCGTTGCCCATTATTCCAAACGGGGTTACCAACTTGTCGTTGAACCACACTTTGAGAATTCAGTTCCACCTGCTCTTACATCCGGAGAAGCCCCGCCAATAAAGACTCCTAAAAAACGTGTGGCTTTGTTCTCTGTGCTTGTTGTATTGGGGGTCTGTCTAGTTGCTGTTTCCGTATTTAGGATTTCGTCACCCAAAAAAATTGCAATCGCCCTGGTGAAGAACCACAAGACGGTTTTCCAATCCACATCGGGTTATACCAATGAAACTGGCCATGAAAGGAATGCGGTCCCCCATCCGGACAATAAACATGTGGCCTACATTCGGGAAAAATTTAATCTTAAGCAGATGGGCGAAACGGACAGCGATATCATCATCCGTAATAGCTCCGCAAAGGATTGGCGTGTCGCTAACAGCAAGGGTTCCTGGTTTAAATTAGCCTGGTCACCCGCAGGCAAGCATCTGGTTGCTATTGAAGTTAAGCGTGATGAAGGCCAGCCGCTCAGCCCCAGCTTCTATGAAAAAGCCAATTATTTGTATTCCTTCCATATTTTTTCACTGGATTTGGATAACGAACGCTTGCTGGAGAAACAGCTTCTCAGCCAATGGCAGGGGCGTATTTACAGCGTGACCTGGTGGGATGAAACCACGCTTGAGTTTGTCGCCAAGCAGGGTCCGAATTCTCCCGCAGCCCGTTATAGATACTCTACGCAGGATCAGCGTTTAACCACCCTGGATGAGCGCGACGGTATAGCCAATCCAGTAGCCAGTGCTGTTTTGGGAAAAAAGACCGCCTTGGCAAGTTCGCGTAAAAATAAGATCCAAATTGATTTTTTAGATGAAGACCAATCCTCAATCAGCCGGTGGCAGCTGGATTTTTCAGCTGTTGAGATGAGCTGGATTCCCGACGGCAGCGGGGTTTTACTCTACGCGGATGAGGAAAAAAAGCTGTTAGCTCTTTATATGGATGGGGAGCAGGTACAAATCCCCCTGGCGGATTCCAAAGACCGGGTGTTTTCACGGCCGCGTTATAAACCGGATGGCACAGGGATTTTCTATACCGAAGAGAAACGTAGCTCTAATATCGTCATGATGGGAATAAACGCTAGTAAAACCCGGCTGACTGAAAACAAGGATTTAAATTATCTGGCTAGCTTCTCACCAAAAGGCGATAAGGTGGTGTACGCCTCAGTGCGCAATAATCAGATCCATTTATGGCTGGTTGAAGGCGGCGAAGAGCGGCAGATCACCAGCCAGCCCATTGCAAAAAAGGTCAATGCATTTATTTGGCCCGACAACGACCACCTGGTATTCAGCACAGGCGCCAGTCTTTACACCCACAACTTGCTAACGGCACAAACGACCCTGCTGCTGGAGGACACCGACAAAATCGAACCTGTGGGTTATTTCCCCGCTATGAATCGTTTGCTGGTGCTTAAAAGTAATCGCGATCTCAGGAATTTATGGCGTATTGATACCTACACCCGGCAGCATAAGCAGCTGACGTTTGGATCGGTGGGCACAGCGGTGGAATTTAATGGCGAGATTTATTTCCAATATGTCGGCGAGAATGGCCTTTGGGTTCTACGTGCAAAGAATGATGCGCTGGAGCAAGTGACATCGCAGCTTACGGAAAACAGCAGATTGCTAAAGGTCGACGAAAAAGGAGCTTATTTTATTAGCGGTGGCCTTTGCAGGGAATCAGATGTCTACTATTTCGATTTTGCTAGCGCCACCGTATCAACACGTATGAAACGAGATAGTCAGATTGTTTCAACAACCTCGTTTAACCCGACACAAGGTACCCTACAAACGGATTGCTATCTTCCGGAGTCCAACATCGTCCTGCTGAACTAATGGAGTCACA
>CBHTVU010000244.1:0-6015 GCA_966096785.1 uncultured Gammaproteobacteria bacterium
CTCCAAATAGATCTAGCGTATTTTTTAAAAATTCAGACGCTAAATTATTGAAAAATCTACTGGAATAGTCTTCGCCAGCACGTCCTCCAAAGAGATTAATGTCCGCACCTGCGTATGTTTAAAACTACTGATACAGGAAGTTTAAGAATAACCTATACGTGAAGCAGTTTTCTTTGGATCAAATTTTATAGATATATTTTTCACTCCAGCCAAATACATTAAATCCTGAAAAAAACTCCTATTAATTTTAAAAATTTTTAAATCTTTATTATCAACACGCTCGTAGGAATATCTGCTCTGTTACTAGAAGTGGGTATTTCACATTAAACCAAATGAGTAGAGGTAAAGACGATGAAAATAAAGGTTATATTAGGGCTACTGTTCACGAGCTTTCTTTTAGTGTCATGTGGTGGTGACGACAACAAAAAAAATATTGTAGTTGCTGTAACACCTAACGTTGCGACCATCAAAGTTGGTGGAACACAAAGCTTCCAGGCAAGCGTAACGGGTACAGACAAAACGCAAGTTAGCTGGTCTGTGGATGAATCTAATGGTGGTAGCGTAACTACTGGCGGTGTTTATACAGCTCCATCGACTGCGGGCACTTATCATGTGCGTGCTACCAGTGTTCAAGACAAAAAGAAAAGTGCTGCGGCAACAATTACCGTTGCTGCTCTGGATAACGCAATGGTTCGCGTTTTTCACGCCTCCCCTAATGCGCCAAAAGTGAATCTTTGGGTGAATGATACAAAAGTTAAATCGGAATTGGATTACCAACAAAGCACTGGCAATTTAACCTTGCCTGAAGGTTCTTATAAAATTGCTGTTGAGGGAATTATTCCTACGGGTAATCAGGTAGTTATTGGCCCGGTTAATTTGGCATTGGCAGGAAATACTGATTACGATGTAATTGCGGTAAACTCCGTCGATAAAATCGAACCTCTTGTATTAACAGATACCGGAAAATTAAGTGACTCTTCTAAAGTTCGCGTGCGTGTTGCTCACCTTGCTGCTGGTGCGCCCGAAGTAAAAGTATTTGTAACTGCACCAGATGCAGATTTAGCAGGTGCCACACCACTCGGAAATTTTTCATTCAAAGGTTCACTTGGGCCCGTTGAAGTTGCGGCAGGAAATTATCGTATCCGCGTAGCGCTTACAAATAATACTGTCGTATTTGATTCTGGCTCGGTGAATTTGGCGGCAGGTAAAGATTTGCTGATAGGCGCGATTCCAAATGTAGGTAATGGAGCATCACCCATTCGTTTGGCAGTTTTGGATGGTGATGCGACAGCTGTAATCGCAGATAAATCTACAGGTGCTGATTTACGCGTGGTCCACGATTCGGCGAATGCTCCTGCCGTTGATGTTATTGTAAATAACGCGACCTCAGCTGCTATTAGCAGTCTCGCTTTTCCTCACTTTACTGATTATGTAAATTTGCCTGCAGCCACTTACAATTTTAAAGTAACTGCTGCTGGAACACTCACTCCCGCTGTTATTAACGCAGATGTTCCTTTGGCAAACGGCGCACAATATACTTTGCTTGCGTTGGGAGCCGTTGAAAATATTGAACCATTGTTATTGGAAGATAATAATCGTGTAGTTGCTACAGAAGCTAAAGTGCGTTTAATTCACGGCTCAACTTTGGCGGGGAATGTAGATATTTATGTTCTGCCGAGTGGTACATCTACAGCCAATCAAACTCCGGCGTTCGCTAATATTCCTTTCAAAGCAAGTACCGGATACGTGTCACTCGTTGCGGGTACATATGATGTGATTATTACTCCAGCAGGTCAGGCATCCACTACGGCAATCAAAGCTACTTTAGATTTTTCGGCAGGTTCTATTTACACGGCAGTTGCACGCGATGGAATTAATTTAACAACGCCATTGAGTGTTACCGGTTTGGATTCGCTTGCTAAATAACGGTCAACATTTTTTGCTCTTTGTACAGCCGCACTAGAAAATTTTTTAGTGCGGCTTAATCTCTATTAATACTTATGTTTAGTGCGATTTATTCCCAATGTCAATAAACCTAGCCCCAACAAAAAGAGACTCGTGGGCTCGGGTACTGACACGGCTTTAACCATAACATTGCTATCGCTGATAGAATCAATCAAAAGATTATTTCCGTAGGCGTCACCGAATGAGTTTGCATTTACTGAAAACAATCCTGCGCCTTTATCCAATGCCGTAAAAATAACACGGAACAAAATGAATTCGTTGGCTTGTAAATTATTTAAATTCTCTGGTGTGTCAAAGGATAATTCAAATAAATTTAGCCATCCACTGCCGATGGCACTAGTTTGCATAGTACCAAAACCCAGGATATCAAGTTGGTTGCCTTTACTACTATCGCCAAACTGGATGCTTTTAACTGCAAATAAATTACTGTCGAAGTTCAAGTTGAGATCATAAACACCGAGCCTAGAAGCGCTCGTGTCCAAACCTGAAACATTTACATTCAAAACAACATCTTCGCCAATAGAGAGATTGTTATTGTTGGGTAACAGATTAATAACTGCTGCTTGTGCGTCAATTGCAAAACTAAAACCAATTGCTAATAAAGCTAAAACTTTTTTCATTCTGATCTCCTTAATTTTTCAATGTTGTTATTGGGTGCCGCAACCGGGGCGCGTGCATTGCAAGGTGAGTGCGCGAGCGTCGAGCGCGTTAATTTGACCATCGCCATTTACGTCTCGTTGGTCCCACTTGCCAGGTGTAGTATTAAGTGCCGCTGTGACAATTTTGATATCGTTGCTGTCCACATCGCCATCGCCATCCAAATCAATTATTAATTTCAGTGAGATCACTAATGGATCATGATCTGATGAGCGGTAGGCATTGTTTGCGTAGAAGTTGGTAATTTGGTTGGCGGATTTGAACTCGGTGTTGTAATCCAGGCTGATGGGCTCGTCGGCATTAATATGCCAATCGGCGGCTTCCAATACTTGCGCACTCAGTGATGTTGTTGCCAAACCATGGTCGAGATAACCCGCCTGGCCATCAAACACATAAGAGTAAGCGCCTGCACCACCAAATTTATTAATTAAATCTGTGTAGCCAGCGTTGATGATGCTACTAATAGGATTTTCTTTTGCGTAGCTGTTGAGATCACCAATAATTAAATAATCGCTATCTTTAACGCCAGTAGGATCGTGTGATAACCAATTCGTTAATGCTTGTGCGGCCTGTGTGCGAGTGATGTTGCAGTTGCCTTGTCCATCACCAATATCAGGGTCACCCAAATCGTTACAGTCAGAACCTTTTGATTTGAGATGATTAATCGCAACTGTGATAACACCGCGGCCCTGGGTTGCACGAAAACTTTGTGCAAGAGTAGGGCGATTTTTTGTATCGATAAATTGTGAATCTATTGCGGAATCCAGGATAGATGTTTTGCCAATTGCCGTAGCACGATCTTTGCGATAAATAATTCCAACAGCTATCTCATCGGTGCCAATTTTGTTCAGGCCAGGATTAATATAAGTCCATTGGATGGTACCAGTTGCCGTATTTAAAGCAGCTACCAATTCGGCAATTGCGCTGTAGGTATCATAGCCATCGTTTTCCAATTCCAGCAGACCTATAACATCTGCATTTAATCCAACTAGTGCATTTACTATTTTTGCTTTTTGGCGATCAAATTCCAGCGCAGTGTTTGCACCGCGTGCAGTAGGGAAACCGTCACCTAAACCATTGCCATTGAAAAAATTAAGTACATTGAAACTGGCAACTTTTAAATTTGCATTGGTAGCAATTTTAGGTGCGTTAGTGCGCGGATTTGTAGCAACAAAATCAGGCGTGTTGGTAGGAAGTATTCGATATGCGCCAAAATCAAAAGTAATAACACCGGTTAAACCTGCTACCGTATAGCCACTTCGCAAAGTGTTGGAGGCAGATAATCCTGGTGCAGGAAAAATAACGGGGTCAGGATTTTGTTTGTTGCCCGCATCATCCAAAATTATTTTATTTAAATTATTTTGCGCTTGCAGCGCGTTAGCTGCAGCACCGGGTGCAACAACATTTGTTGGCTGCGTTAAACGTCCATCTGCGAGCAGAACTTCCCCGTAGCGGCCAAGCGAATAGGTTTCATTGACGGTGAGTGTTTGCGGAAAACTAACGAGCATACCTTCAACTGCTTCCAACTCATTTGTGGTGCCCAGGGGTAGGCCAACACCAGTGATTGCCGGCAAAGTTTGATTGTGAGCACACACGGTAAGGTTACTTGCAGTGATTTGTGTAAGATTAAATGTTTCTGCCACATTGCCGCTTACACGTACGCGGTCACCCACTGCAACTGGTGTGGTGCTGGCCACGTAAATACCTTCTGACGTAGCAGGATAATTATCGGCGTGATTGTCTGGCTCTTGTAAAAAGAATCCACCAATTTGATTGGTGCCCTGAAAGCTTGCAACCACAATAGCTTCAACATTGACATAAGAACCTGCTAAAGGACTCGCTGCACCGCTTCCCTGAATGGTAGAAATCAAAGTCGATGCGGCACCGCAATTGGTCACAGGCGTTGGATCTGTTGGTGTACCGCTACCACCTTGATAACTACCTAATCCATCGATGGTGTCTGTAGCAAATCCTTCCCACTCAAGGCTTGGGTCAAAGCTTGTGTCCGTCGTTGTTCTGCCGGTAGTAATGGATATTTTGCGGCGCAAAGTATTGTCTGCAGTGCTGCTAAATCCAGTACCCCATTCAGTGCCGGGATCAGTACCTATTTGACCAATCGAATCCAAAATATTATTACCATTTTTTAATACGATGGCATCGTCACCGTTGAACCAACCGGAGCTATTAGTCTGATTTGCAGCGGCCAAAATTGTTGTATTAGCACTTCCATGCGCAAGTACAAACACACCTTTTGCCGGGATTGTGCCGGTAAGATTAATTGTTAAACCTGCGCTTGCATTGCCGTTAAAATAATATTCAACTTTATACCCATTAAGATTAAGGTCACTGTCACCGCTGTTATAAATTTCCAATGCTTTATTATTACTAGAGCCTTCAACATATTCTGAGAAATAAACATCAGCAAAACTGGAAGGTAATTGCAGGCTTGCGAATAAACACGCAATTGCAAGTGTGGATTTTTTATAGATGCGGGAATGCATAGCAATCTCCTTGGTATGTTTGAATGTTACAGGGAGACTACAGGCGAGTTGTTACTAAATGGTGGCGAGAATTGGACGATTTGATGATGTTTTTGTGACACGCGCTTCCTTGCGCATTAATGCATTTCTAATAATATTTTAGCTGAGTCGCTTTTCCAGAAAATACGGAATAGGAATAGATGGTGTAACCAATAATAGTGGGCAATACAATTACAACGCCGTATAAAATAAATTTTAAAGATTCAGGCGCGCTGGCAGATTGCCAAATGTCCAAGGTGTTGGGTACAACAAAAGGAAAAAAGCTATAGGCTAAACCAACAAAACACAACAGAAAAATCATTGCGATACACACTATAGGTATCCACGCTCCAAAATCTTTATCGTGCGGAAAGTGTGCAAGGTAACGATCCACAATAAAAAATAGTAGAGCACAAAATACCGGTATTAACATCAACAAAATAACCATTGGGCTGCCGAACCATTTATCAAAAATAGTATTGCTGATTAAAGGATTCACAATCGAGACAGATGCAATTCCAATCGCTGTCAACCAGCCACACAGACGCGCCCATCGGGTCGCACGTGCTTGCAATTCTCCCTCCGATTTTAATACCAGCCAAGCCGCACCAATAAAACTATAGCCAGCTGTAACACAAATTGCGCTCAACGCAGAGAATAAGTAAGCCGCCATACTGTGCTCAAACCCCATTACGTAGCTACCGAGCATATAGCCTTGCGCAAGGGTGGCGATAACAGATCCTGCTTTAAATGTTTTATCCCAAACTGCTTTGTGATCCTCTGGCGCCTTAGCTCGAAAATCGAAAGAAACACCGCGCAAAATCAATCCAATCAACATCGCTGCTACAGGTAAATATAAATTGTATAAAACAAT
>CBHTVU010000245.1:0-5975 GCA_966096785.1 uncultured Gammaproteobacteria bacterium
CGCTGGATCCCCTACGGGAATGACACTAAATTTTACATATAAATATAAATTAGTAGTCAAATCTCAATCAATTATCTACCGATTTAAATTGTTCAATTTCCCTGTCAAGATTTTTACCAACAACTTCCGGTGAACCCGTATTTTTTGCCAGCAAGCTGTAAGCAACCGGCACAATAAACAGCGTAAAGAAAGTAGCAACAATCACGCCGGAAATAATTACTACACCTATAACAAAACGTGTTTCCGAGCCCGCTCCCGATGAAATAACCAGAGGCAAGGAACCGGCCACTGCAGTCATACTGGTCATGATGATAGGACGCAAGCGCGCTGATGCTGCTTCGAGCAATGCTTCAGTGAACTCTACACCGCGATCGCGTAGTTGGTTGGTAAATTCAACAATCAGAATTCCATTTTTTGCGGCTAGTCCAATCAACATAATTAAACCGATTTGTGAATATAAATTCATGGTGCTACCCGTTATCAATAAACCGAACAGACCTCCGGCAATTGCAAGGGGTACGCTCAGCATAATCACGAAAGGATGCACATAACTTTCAAACTGCGCTGCAAGCACCAGGTAGGTAATTAAAATCCCCAGGATAAACATAAAGAACATTGAGCCACTGGAGTTTTTAAAATCGCGCGACATACCGCGGTAGTCCACGGTCACCGTAGACGGTAAATTATCTTTTACTAATTGGTTTAAATAATCGAGCGATTCACCCAGAGAAAGATCCTTAGTCAAACCCGCTTCAAGCGTTATGGTACGGATTCGGTTGTAACGGTTCAAACGACTCGCGTCGGCCACTTCACTAAGAGTCACCACACTGGCCAAGGGAATGAGTTGCCCGCTACGGTCTGAGCGCACATACATATTTTCCAAACTGGTTTTTGTGCGTTGCTCATCGCGCTCACCTTGTACCAGCAAATCGTATTCTTCACCTTGTTCAATATAAGTAGTCACTTTACGCGAACCTAAAAGTGTTTCCAGCGTGTGGCCTATGCTGCTAACACTTACACCAAGATCTGCTGCGCGATTCGTATCAACCTTTACCTCAACTTGGGGTTTGGTCTCTTTATAGTCCCAATCAATATTGGTTAAGCCCGGATTTTTTTCATCAATTTTTTCCAGCAAAATATCGCGCCATTTTGCAAGCTCCTCATAGGTTCCACCACCAATGACGAAACGCACTGGTTTTGACGAACCGCCTGCAAAACCCTGACGCATGATGAGGGATGTAGTAACGCCCGGCAGATCACTCAATTTTTTTCGCATTTCATCCATAATGACAAACGCATTGCGACGTTGACTCCAATCACTCAACGCAACAATAAAACTTCCGCCGTTAAAGCTTTCGAATGTTCCGAATGAGCGCGGAGCACGTACGAGTAACCGAGTAACCTCCCCAGACTCAACATAAGGCAACAGACGTCTTTCAATTTCATCCAGGTAAGCTTCCATGTAATCGTAAGTTGCACCTTCAGGTCCGTTTACATCAATAAAGAAATTACCCCGGTCTTCGCGAGGTGCATATTCGGTAGGAATAAATATGGCTAAGCCAACACAAGCCAATAACAGACCGATAAAAACACAAACCACAATCAGTTTTTTTCCAAGAATCTTTACAATCGTCTTTTTATAATTATCGCGAAACCGATGCATTTTCGTATCTATAAAGGTCACCACTTTATTGTGGCGAGTTTCTTTTTTTAGAATTTTTGAAGCTAGCATTGGCGACAGTGTTAAAGCCACCAGTGCAGAAAAGCCTACGGCCGCAGCCATGGTCACCGCAAATTCTGAAAACAATCGCCCCACGTCGCCTTTTACAAAAACAATGGGAATAAAAATGGAAATTAACACCAGTGTAGTTGCAATAACGGCGAATCCAACTTCGCGAACACCATCGTAAGCAGCTAATAAAATGGGCTTACCTTTTTCTTCGATATGGCGAACAATATTTTCAAGAACGACAATGGCGTCGTCCACCACCAAACCAATTGCTAAGACCAACGCAAGCAAGGTCAACATATTCACCGAAAAATTCATTGCGGCTAATACAGTGAAGGTGGCAATAATTGAAACAGGAACCGCAACCGCAGGAATAAGCATGGCGCGCACACTGCCAAGGAACAAATAAATAATCAACACCACTAAAAATACGGCAAGTATCAGCGTGATATAAACTTCGTGAATAGCGCGTTCAATAAAAATGGCGCTATTAAAACTTTCATCCATGCTCATGCCTTTAGGCAAAGTCGCATTCATATTTTCCCGCTGCTTTTGTACACCGTGGGATACATCCAGGGTATTTGCCGTGGATTGTTTGATGATGCCTATACCAACCTGTGCAACACCGTTACCGCGATATAAATTACGATCCTCTACCGTACCTTTTTCAACGGTTGCAATATCGCCAAGACGAATTAAATGACCGGCCTCACCTGCTTTCACGGTTAATTGCGAAAATTGTTCTTGCGTACGATAGGTGCGCGCCATACGTACGGTAAATTGTCGATCTTGCGACTCAATACTTCCTGCGGGTAGTTCAACGTTTTCAGCACGTAACGCTCGTTCAACATCATCGACTGTTAAATTATGTGCAGCCAATTTTTTTCGATCGAGCCACACACGCATGGCATAGCGTTGCTCGCCACCAATCCGCACACGGGCTACACCTTCCACCGCAGAAAATTTATCGACCACATAACGCTTTGCGTAATCTGACAGTTCCGGTACTGACATATTGTCACCAACCAGACTCATCCAGATAATTACGTCGTCATCAGAATTAATTTTTTGAACTTCGGGAGCTAGCGCCTCTTCAGGTAGAGAACCTACGGCGCCAGAAATTTTATCGCGAATATCATTTGCTGCTGCTTCTATATCGTGTTCGATATTAAAAATAACGGTGATATTGGATAAACCGTTTTCACTGCTGGATTCGATATCGCGAATACCTTCCACACCAGCAATACGATCTTCCAAAGGCTTGGTAATGCGAGTTTCAACGATATTTGCGGCTGCACCGGGATAACTGGTGCGGATGGATACTATTGGAGGGTCAATATTCGGATATTCACGCAGCGACAAACGATCAAACGCGAGAATTCCAAAAGCAATTAACAATAATGAAATAACGGACGCAAATACCGGGCGCCGAATTGAAACATCCGAGAGCACCATAATTATTTACCCTCTTGCTTTTTCGGCTGCAATAATTCTGAGAGGGATTCGGTTTTTTTTGCAGGATCGTTTGATTGTTCCGCCATTATTTTTACAGCTTGCCCTGCGCGTATTTTTTGCACCCCATGAGTGACTACTTTCTCACCAGCCTGCAGACCTTTTTCAATTTCTACATAGCCCTTATACCTTTGGCCGAGGTAAACCTGACGTTTTTCAACTACCCATGAATCAGTTTTTTCATTCTTGTCGGTCTGCAATACAAATACAAAATTGTTGCTGCCCATGGGAATCAACGCTGCCTCACTTACGACAAGGGCCTCGCGATGATCGGCACGCACAATCACTGTCATTAATATACCTTGCTGAAGTTCATGGTTTGGATTATCCAAAATCGCACGAACTTTAATGGAGCGCGTAGCTTCATCAATCTGGTTGTCCAAACTAAAAATTTTGCCTTTAAAGGTTTTATCACCGAGATCCCTGCTCTGGGCTTCTATAGGCAAACCAATGCGCAGACTGCGTAAATAAATTGCAGGGACGGTGAAATCCAGTTTCATTTTGCTGTCGTCGTTAAGCGTGGTAATAGTTTGCCCTGGAGTAACCAGGCTACCCAAACTAATATCGCGCAAGCCGACCACGCCGCTAAAAGGCGCAGTGATTAATAAATCTTTGTAGCGCGCCTGCACTGCCAGAAAACGTGCGTTCGCTGTATCGTAATTTCGTTTGAGCTCATCGAGTGTTGAAAGTGATACGGCGCCGGTTTTGGAAAGAGCCCGGGTGCGCTCCAACTGTTTTTTTGCTTCTTCGGCGGTTAGACGTGCTTCTTCCATAAGCGCAGATTCTTCTGCGTTGGTCATTTCAACTAATACTGCGCCTTTATTAACGCGTTGCCCGTCCTCAAAACCTATACGAGTTACGGTCTTTGTTGTTTTTGCAGTAATAAGTGTTGATTCGTAAGCACGTAAATTACCTAAAGCTTCAATATTATTTTGCAAATCGCGAAGTGTTGCAGATTGAACAATAACACCCGTCACTTGATTCTCCCGCTCCGGCTTTTGTGCATATGCCGAAGCGGTGAAAACAAGTATTCCAAAAATAAATAAACGTACTGCAAAAAACGAAGGCATAGTGAATCTCAAAAGAGGTAAGTGGTTCGAGTCCTGAGTCAATAAGCGTGTAACAAATTCAAGCGGCCACATCTTAGGCCCTGACTCCAAAATTCACGGGATTTTAACACTTGTTTACCCAATACATATGACAATTAACAAATAAAACCGGTTTACTACTTACCTTCACTAAAGTCTGGATTATCCTGTTTAAAAACATATTGGATGTTAGCCGACGAAAAACCTCGTGCCGTTAAAAAGCGAATGCGCCTGGCTTTCTCTTTAAGATCGGTTACAGGATTTTTTCCAAATTTTTTTTGATAGGCTTTCAATGCCAATTGATTCCAATCAACTGTGTCTTCGCCGCTTGAAATATATTTTTCGATTAGACTGCCACTAACACCTTTCTCTTTTAACTCCATACGAATGATCAGGGCTCCTTTTCCCTGCCTTAAGCGCATGCTTACAAATGCTTCGGTAAAACGCTCATCGCTTTGCAAACCATCGGTTTGTAAACTTCGAATAACATCGGATACAGATTCTCCTGACGCAAATTTTTTTGCCAGTTTTGTCTGTAATTCTTTTGCAGAGTGTTCCCGCAAGGACAACAAATTCATAGCGGCCATACGAATGTTAGTAGCGCTCTGGTTTAATTCCGTACTCATCATAGATACTCCATAAAATATGCTCCATAAAAAATGGCCGCAATGCGGCCATTTTTAGCAATATTAGTGTGCCGTTATTTTACAGGTGGAAATTGAGCGAGAACTTCGAGTACTGCGCTGGTTAAAATTTCACGTTGCTTCTGCGGACTCAAACCTTTGTTCAACCGTTTTTCGGATACACCGCGCCAAATAGGCTGCTGGGTTTTAGCATCTACCATATCAACAATTAAACTGCCTTGGTTATACACTCGTACTCCTGCCATGGGTGGGCGATAAAAAAACGGTGAAGGATATCGGTAACCCCTCCCCCAATAACCAAAACCATAAAGCTCATCGTAAGTTGTCGGGTCGAGTTTTTCCTCCATCACCACGTGATAAGTCACTAAAAAATCAGGTGCTGAATTTTCAGCAACCGATTGGTAGCGTTTGGACAACTCTGTATTGATCAAACTTTGAATGTGGGAGAAAGTGAAAGGCGATATGAGAATATTTTCTTTGGTATCTTGTTTTTCACTTTTCAATGTGAAGGTTTTTAAAGCCGCAAAATTGTAACTCTCTTCATAATCCGTTGCGACATAGGGCTTGGTCGCACAAGAACTCAAGCTAAAAATTGCAAGCACTAAACCCAACAAACTTAACTTACGCATTGTAAACCCCTTGGTGGTTAACCAGTCGCGCTGTGAATGGAGAATGGCTATCCTGAAGCACTAAAAACACCAGCATACTCATACTCACAAACACACGCAACCATGTAGGCTTCACTTGAACAATTGTTAACAACTTGCAGCGCCGATCAGGCTTCGAGTCTATTAAGCGCACCAATCACAAAGCTCTAAGGATGTTATTCAACCCTTGTATGACAACCTCCAGAGAATCCGGGTGATGTAAACATTTCAAAATTTCACGGAGTCGATTATCGATGCAGTAAAGCTTTAACGCAGCCGCATTGCCGTCTCGTTTACCCAACACTGAAGATTCTGCGGTAGCCACATAATAGGCTTCGCAAAATGCCTCGTGTAC
>CBHTVU010000246.1:0-5945 GCA_966096785.1 uncultured Gammaproteobacteria bacterium
TGCGGCTTTACCGCACAGAGTTCACTGACTTCGCCGATAGTGAAATAGCGCTTCCCGGGGATAACCGGGAGTTCGTCGTTATGACTGGGTTCCAGCATAAGCTTCTACTCGAGCCTTAAGTTTTTGACCGGGGCGGAAGGTAACTACGCGACGTGCGCTGATAGGAATTTCTTCACCAGTTTTTGGGTTACGACCCGGACGCTGGCTTTTATCGCGCAATTCAAAATTACCGAATCCAGATAATTTTACCTGTTCATTATTTTCAAGTGCGTGACGAATCTCCTCAAAAAAGAGTTCGACCAGCTCCTTGGCTTCACGTTTGTTTAAACCGAGATCTTCATACAGCTTTTCAGCCAAATCAGCTTTGGTTAAAGCACCATCCGACATAGTTATTCTTCCTATTCAGAGCTGTCATAGGGCTATCTGAGAGTAGCAGCGAAATTGGCCTCCAGAGATTTAATAACTGCATCTATCGAGGCATTAACTTCATCCTCGTTAAGAGTGCGTGAAGGATGCTGAAAGGTCAACCCCAAAGCGACACTTTTTCTATGTGGATCAATACCTTTGCCCATATATACGTCAAACACCTTTAAGTCTGTCAGGTGTTCGCCGGCGGCTACGGATGCAGCACTCACAAGAGTTTTAGCTGCCACTTTGCGATCTACAAGAATCGCTAAATCGCGGCGCACCTCTGGGAAACGCGATAGATTTGCAAATGCGGGTACACGAGCAATGGTCACTGCCGACAATTTAATTTCGAATAGGAATATATTTTTTGGGATATCCAGGCTTTGCTGCAAGTTAGGATGCAAAGCACCCACATAGCCTATTAGTTCGCCCTTCAAATATATCGCCGCCGTCTGGCCTGGGTGTAAAGCTGAATGCTCTCCATTGGTAAAGGTAAAATCTTTAGAATTACCCGTTACCGCCAATACTGACTCCAGATCGCCTTTGATATCAAAAAAATCGACCGCCTCAGCAATATTAGACCAGACCTCTGGCAGACGATTGCCGTAGATTAAACCCGCCAACGTAGCTTCTTGCTGTAATCCTTCAACACCGCCGGCCGAACCCGGTACGAAACGTAAACCGGTTTCAAATATACGAACACGCTCTTGCTGGCGATTGAGGTTACTACGTAAAACAGAAACCAATCCGGGCAATAAGCTAGTTCTCATAGCAGCCAAGTCAGCGCTAATAGGATTGCGTAACATTACTGGCTCACGACCAGGA
Organism: uncultured Gammaproteobacteria bacterium; assembly: GCA_966096785.1. Classification (GTDB taxonomy): domain Bacteria; phylum Pseudomonadota; class Gammaproteobacteria; order Pseudomonadales; family Cellvibrionaceae; genus Cellvibrio. The sequence continues at coordinate 1,234 of CBHTVU010000246.1, forward strand.
TCAAACAAAGCAGAAAGTTTTGGTTCGATAAAACTAAATGTAATTGCTTCTTGATATCCGCGTGCAACCAGTTGACGGCGAATCGCAGGTAGGCCAAGTTTTGCTTCAGGGCGTTCATCGATTTGAATCGGGGTCGCCAATGCACGCGTCGGCAAACGGTTATACCCGTAGACACGCGCTAATTCTTCCAACAAATCAGCTTCAATAGAAATATCAAAACGGTAGCTTGGAACCTTAAAAGTCCAACCATCCGAATTTTGCGATACCAAATCCAGACCGAGACGATTGAGAATATCCACAACTTCGCTATCAGCCATTTGCAAGCTCAAACCACTAATGATGCGAGCCTTGCGCAACGTGACCTGACGTTCTTTGGGGAGATGCTCGTTAGTTACATGAATGATGGGCCCTACCTCACCGCCGACAATTTCTAACAACAATGCTGTCGCTCGTTCAATCGCTTCGACTTGCAAATTGTAATCAACACCACGCTCAAAACGATGAGAAGAGTCCGTGTGCAAACCGTAGGAACGAGCTCGGCCCGCCACAGCTAACGGATTAAAGAAAGCACTTTCAAGGAAAATATCGCGAGTTTCAGTAGTCACTGAACTTGGCTTACCGCCGAATACGCCCGCAATTGCCAAAGCGCCTTTTTGATCAGCAATAACCATAGTATCAGCATTTAGCTTAACTTCCTGGCCATCCAATAAAGTGATCGCTTCGCCCTGATTTGCCAAGCGAACATTAATACCACCAGACAGTTTTGCAAGATCAAACGCGTGCATAGGCTGACCGAGTTCGATCAATACGTAGTTAGTAACATCGACCACCGCATCGATGCTGCGTAAACCAGCGCGGGTGAGCTTATCTTGCAGCCAAATTGGACTCGGCTTAGTGATATCAATATTACGGATTACACGGCCTACATAACGGCTGCATGCTGCATCTGCAGAAAGCGTAACAGGGAAAACATCTGTAATCGAAGCAGCTACAGGATTAATAGCTGGCGATTGCACTGGCGCGCGGAAAAGCACACCTACTTCGCGAGCTATTCCCTTAACACTTAAGCAATCACTGCGGTTTGGAGTTAAATCAACTTCAATCAACTTATCGTTGAGATTCAAGTAGTCGCGGATATCTGCACCTACTGGAGCATCAGCAGCTAACTCCCACAAACCCGTGTCATCATCGCCTGCTTTTAATTCTGTTTGGCCGCAAAGCATGCCGAAGGACTCTACCCCGCGCAGCTTGGCTTTCTTAATCTGAAAGTCGCCGGGCAATTCGGCACCTATGGTGGCGAATGGGATCTTAATACCTACGCGGGCATTAGCTGCACCGCAAACCACTTGTGTCGGACCATCTGGCAAACCGGCAACTGATGTTACGCGCAATTTATCTGCGTCAGGATGTTGTTCACAGCCAACAATCTCACCCACAATTACACCAGTAAAATCGCCTGCTACCGATTCAATCGCATCAACTTCAAGACCAGCCATGGTGAGCTGGGCAACTAATTCATCGGTTGTTACCGCTGGATTTACCCACTCGCGCAACCAGGATTCACTAACTTTCATAATCTTTTATTCCGTAGTTTGGGCTGGGCCACGAATGGCAGCAATGCCCAACAATCACCGTTATTTTCACCACACACATCAAGCGATGGAATGGTCGTGTTGGGCATGACTGCCATGCGCGGCCCGACCCAACCTACACATCAAAATTGTTTTAAGAAGCGCAGATCGTTCTCAAAGAACAAGCGCAAATCGTTTACGCCGTAACGCAGCATCGCCAGGCGCTCCACACCCATACCAAATGCAAAACCGGTATAGGCTTCAGGATCAACGCCACTCGCTTTAAATACTTCAGGATGAACCATGCCGCAGCCGCCAACTTCTAACCAACCGCTGTTTTTGCACATACGGCAGCCTTTGCCGCGACATTGAGTGCATTGGATATCCATTTCCGCTGACGGCTCTGTGAACGGGAAATAAGACGGGCGAAAGCGTACAGGAACGTCGGCTTCAAAGAAGGTTTTGAGGAATTGATCCATGGTGCCTTTTAGATCGGCAAAGCTGATGTCTTTATCGACAACCAAGCCTTCAACCTGATGAAACATAGGGGAGTGAGTTACGTCGGAGTCACAACGATAAACACGACCGGGACAAATCACGCGAATCGGCGGTGTTTTGTTTTCCATGGTGCGCACTTGCACAGGCGATGTATGAGTGCGCAGTACATGTGTGTCATCCACATAGAAAGTGTCGTGCATAGCACGCGCAGGATGATGCGATGGAATGTTTAACGCTTCAAAGTTGTGATAGTCGTCCTCAATTTCCGGACCGACTTCTACGGTGTAACCTACAGCAGAAAAAATATCTTCGATGCGTTGCAAGGTACGCGTTACAGGGTGCAAACCGCCTGTGTGCTGGCCGCGGCCTGGAAGTGTTACATCAATCACTTCATCAGCTAGCTTGGCTGCAATCGCTGCCTGTTCAAGCGTTGTTTTACGAACATCCAAAGCAGCTTGTACAGCATCTTTAGCTTTATTGATTTCTGCACCAGCAGCTGGGCGCTCTTCGGGCGATAATTTGCCGAGGGTTTTCATAAGCGCAGTAATGCTGCCGTTTTTGCCCAAGTAATTAACACGAACCGCATCGAGTGCAGCGAGGTCTTGGGCATCAGTAACTACTTTAAGCGCTTCTTCAGTAAGCGCAGCGAGATTTTCCATCTGCTATTCCAATAATGTCGTAATAAAATTTGCCAGAACCCGAATGGGAATTTTCTTAACCTGGAAGAGCCGCTCTTGCGCGTCCTGCGCCCTCGGCATACCGTTCATCCTGAACATAAAAAAGGGGAAGAGCCCTAAAGCGCCTCCCCTTTCATCGCGATCACAGCGGTGTTAATTGCTTAACACCTGAAGTCGTTGGACGATTAAGCAGCCAGAGCTGTTTTAGCCTTCGCAACAACTGCAGCAAACGCTGCTTTATCGTAAACAGCCAAGTCAGCCAAAACACGACGGTCCAATACGATTGCGGCTTTTTTCAAGCCAGCAATCAATTGGCTGTAAGTCAGGCCTTCAGCACGAGACTGAGCATTGATACGGGTAATCCACAAAGCGCGGAAGTTACGCTTCTTAACGCGACGATCGCGGTAAGCGTATTGACCTGCTTTAATAACAGCTTGCTTGGCAACACGGAATGTACGCGAACGTGCACCGTAATAACCTTTAGCTGCCTTCATTACTTTCTTATGACGACGACGCGCCTCTACACCACGTTTTACACGAGCCATTTTCTAAACCTCTATTAACTGATTACTAACTTTTAATTAGTTCTGGGGGCCATTAAATGGCACGGAACATACGCTTAACACGTGGTACATCAGTCGCGTCAACGAGACTGGTACCGCGCAATTGGCGCTTACGTTTAGTAGTCATTTTGGTCAAGATGTGACTCTTGTTAGCGTGCTTGAACTTGTAGCCAGCGCCAGTTTTTTTGAAGCGCTTAGCTGCGCCGCTGTGTACTTTAGCTTTGGTTGCCATGGGATAAAACTCCACACATTTAGATAAACATAATAAATAATCAAGGCAGCTAAAAGCCCGACTATTTTCTCTTTTTAGGAGCGATAACCATAGTCAATTGCTTACCTTCCATCTTGGCAGCTTGCTCTACGGTGCCCAACTCAAGCAGGTCTTTCTCGATGCGTTGCATCATTTCCATACCCAACTCTTGGTGCGCCAGTTCACGACCACGGAACTTTAAGGTTACCTTGGCCTTGTCCCCACCCTCAAGGAAACGTATCAGAGCTTTTAATTTGACCTGATAGTCACCATCTTCCGTCCCTGGACGAAATTTCATTTCTTTAATTTGCTGCTGCTTTTGTTTCTTTTTGGCAGCGGCTTTGGTCTTCTTGATCTCAAACAGATGTTTGCCGTAATCCATAATCTTACAGACTATAGGATCGCTATCGGACACGATCTCCACTAAATCAAGTGTGGCTGCTTGCGCTTGGGCAAGTGCATCAGCCAGGGGAACAATACCAACCTGTTCACCTTCAGCATTAATTAAACGAACTTGTTTAGCTTCGATCTGGTCATTGATCCGCGCTTTTTTAGAATTACCTTTCGCGACTGGGGCGTTATCTCGTTTGATAGTTGTATCTCCAATTCATTAATAGGAACAAATCTTACTGGCCTTTTACACGGCTGCAGTTTCTTCGATTGAAAGAATTCTGCCTCGACGCGCGATATCGGCGGTCAAGTGCTCGATGAAGGCTTCCAGATTCATTACACCCAAGTCTTTTCCGTCTCTTGTACGAACTGCAACAGAGTTGTTTTCAACTTCTTTGTCGCCAACGACGAGCAGGTAGGGAACCCGCTGAATTGTGTGCTCGCGGATTTTAAAGCCGATCTTCTCGTTTCTCAAGTCCGGAATTGCTCTAAACCCTTTATCTCGCAAGGTTTTTTCAACTTTTTTCACGAAATCGGCCTGATTGTCCGTAATATTCATAATTACAGCTTGAGCGGGCGCCAACCAGGCAGGAAAAGAACCCTCATAATGCTCGATCAAAATTCCCAGAAAACGCTCAAACGAACCCAAAATTGCGCGATGCAACATCACTGGGCGCTTGCGAACGTTATCTTCGGCGACATATTCTGCATCCAAACGCTCAGGAAGAACGTAGTCTAGCTGGATGGTGCCACATTGCCATGA
>CBHTVU010000247.1:0-5915 GCA_966096785.1 uncultured Gammaproteobacteria bacterium
GGCGATTTTTCTGCATCGAAAGGCAAGTACGCGTTAATTGTTAGTCGTTGGAATAGCTTTGTTGTTGAGAGTTTGAAAGATGGTGCATTGGACACTTTGCGTCGTCACGGCATTAAAGATGAAGACGTCACTATTTATTACGCACCAGGTGCGTTTGAATTTCCATTAGTCGCGCAAAAAATCGCTGCAAAAAAGCAGCATGATGCAATCATCGCTCTGGGTGCAGTTATTCGCGGTGGAACTCCACATTTTGATTATGTTGCAGGTGAATGCACCAAAGGTTTGGCACAAGTATCGCTCAACTCAGGTATTCCAATTACATTCGGTGTGCTAACAGTAGATTCAATCGAGCAAGCCATTGAACGCTCCGGTACCAAAGCGGGTAACAAAGGTGTTGAAGCTGCGTCAACGGCGTTAGAAATGGTTTCGTTGATCGGCAATATTTAAGTAGTCGATTGCTGAATTAACAAGCAATAATCGGAAAATTAATTGTGGTATTTTTCACCACTCGTTCTTTATCAGGTAAATGTAAATGACTTCCCAAGATAGTGCTGGCTCTAAGAAAGCAGTTCAAAAAGGCCAAACCGCTGCCACGCGTCGCATGGCTCGCCACTACACCATGCAAGCGCTCTATCAATGGCGTATGGCAGGTTCCAGTATTAACGCCATTGAAGCGGAATTTCGTGTCGATAACGATATGACCAATGTTGATGTTGAATATTTCCACGAAATTTTACACGGCGTCCCAGAGCATTTATCCGATATTGAAGCAACCTTTGAACCTTTTCTTGTAGAGCGTTCGCTGTTGGAGTTAGATCCGGTTACTCAAGCTTTACTACGCATGGCAACCTACGAATTAAAGTTTCGTATTGATGTTCCCTACAAGGTTGTTATTAACGAAGCTGTGTCCCTCGCTAAAAAATTTGGTGCAGAAGACAGCCATAAATTTATTAATGGTGTGCTGGATAAAACGGCAGCAGTTGTTCGCGCAATTGAAGTTAAAGCAAACAGAAGCTAATTCACCACATGAATGAATTCCAGCTCATCCAACAATTTTTTCAGCACGAACAGGCGGATCTTCTCTTAACTGAGAAAGTGCAGGCAAGTGTGGTGTTGGGTATTGGTGATGACTGCGCGCTCCTACAAATTCCTTCTAACCAACAATTAGCTATTTCGGTAGATACCTTGGTCGCAGATATTCATTTCCCTGCTGATGCTAATCCGGAAGATATCGCTGAACGCGCGTTACGAACAAATTTAAGTGATCTCGCTGCCATGGGTGCAGAACCACTTTGGTTTACGCTCGCACTAACATTGCCAAAAAATTCTGAATACTCCAGTGAAAAATGGCTACGAGGTTTTAGTCGTGGTTTATTTCGAACAGCGAATGAATATGAAATTGTTCTGGTTGGGGGTGACACAACGTCAGGCCCTTTGAGTATTACTATTCAAGTCATGGGTAATTTGGCAAGTCATCAAGCTTTAAGACGCGATGGTGCCAGTATTGGCGATTTTGTTTGTGTAACGAATTATCTTGGCGATGGAGCTGCGGCGCTTGCAGTTATACAAAATCGATTAACCCTGTCGGATGAACACGAAAAATATTTGCGCGATCGTTTTTATCGACCTACACCACGTTTAATTGAATCATATCTTCTGCGTGGGATCGCCAGTGCAGCGCTGGATATTTCAGACGGTTTAGTTGCGGATTTAAATCATATTTGTGAAGCCAGTGATTTAGGTGCAGTAATCGATGTTGAAACCATTCCTATGTCCACCGCACTCTTAGCTGTCAACGATTTGCAGCAGGCGCGCCTGTGGGCACTGACTGGTGGGGATGATTATGAATTATGTTTTACTGTGTCGCCCGAAAAAATGCCCGAGCTTGCCATGTTAATCGCAGAAGAAAAAATTAACGTAACTGTGGTGGGTGAAATTGTTGCAGGTAGCGGTGTGAAATGTGAGTTGGATGGTGAAACTTTCGAATTGGCGACTAAAGGTTTTCAACATTTTTAAATTGGTCCCCGTTGTGAGTGCTTAGATGAATACGCCAACATTTAAAGAAGTTTTGGGTAATATCAGTCATTTTTTTGCGTTTGGTTTTGGTAGCGGTTTAGCGCCAAAAGCTCCCGGTACTTTTGGCACTTTGGCGGCTATACCGGTTTATTGGTTAATCCAGGATTTAGCCTGGCCAATCTACGCGACCTGGTTAATTGTTACTTTTGCGTTGGGTGTTTACTGGTGTGATCGTTCATCGCGATTATTAGGGGTGCATGATCATGGTGGAATCGTGTGGGACGAATTTGTCGGTTACTGGATCACCATGTTTCTTGCTCCGAAAAGCTGGTTGTGGGTGTTAGTGGGATTCGTGCTTTTTCGTTTCTTTGATATTTTAAAGCCATGGCCCATTAATTGGTTAGATCGCAAGGTGGATGGCGGTTTGGGTATTATGGTCGACGATGTGCTCGCCGGGGTTTACGCGTTTATCGTTTTACAGATGTGTATTTATTTTTATCCGTATTAATTTTCAGGGCAGAAAAAGATGAAATCGCTTTTAACGTTATTCCTTTGTTTATTTACGCATGTTTGTTTGGGGTTGGAAGTTGAAGCAAAAATGCTGGCACAAGGTAGCGCAGTGCTAATTATTGATGGCACCCAGCGCATGTTGCGTGAAGGTAAACGCAGTCCCGAAGGTGTGTTGCTAGTATCAGCCGATGGTAAGCAAGCCGTACTGGAAATTGAAGGTAAACGAAAAACGATTACTCTATCGCGTAGCATCGGCAGTAAATTCACTCGGGCGGATAAAACCGAAATTCGTATTGCCAGTGGTCAAGGTGGGCACTACTACACCAAAGGTTTAATAAACGGAACGCCAGTAGATTTTCTGGTTGATACAGGTGCTACCTACGTGGCTATGACAGCCCAACAAGCCGAGCAATTAGGTATTGATTATCGAGGCGGAGTTCCTACAGAAGCCAGTACAGCCAATGGCATAGCTAAGGCATTTCGAATTGTGCTGAACTCTGTAGCTGTTGGCAATATAGTTGTTCATCAAGTAACAGCCTTTGTTGTCAATGCCCCTACAACAGGCCCCATGCTTTTAGGTAATGCTTATCTAAGTCGGGTAGATCTGAAAATAGATCAAGGTGTAATGGTTTTAAGTGAAAAATAAAAATTTATTTTTCACAAATATCGAGGTTATTTTGTGGCAATTCGCTTTATAGAATCCTGCAAGCTGCCAACACCATTTGGTATGTTTGTGATGCACGGTTTTGAAGATGACAAAACCGAAAAAGAACATGTGATACTCACCATGGGTGATATCAGTGATAGCGAGCCTTTGCTTGCGAGAATTCACTCAGAATGTTTAACCGGTGATGCACTCTTTAGTTTGCGTTGCGATTGCGGACCACAACTTCAGGCCGCTATGCACAAAATAGGTGTAGTAGGGCGTGGAGTTATTTTTTATTTGCGTCAGGAAGGGCGCGGAATAGGTTTGATTAACAAAGTTCGTGCGTATGCGTTGCAAGATTGTGGTGCTGACACAGTTGAAGCCAACGAGAAATTGGGCTTTGGAGCTGATATGCGCGATTACAGCATTCTCAAACCTATGCTTGAACATTTGAATATCAAAGCACTTAAGTTACTTACTAATAATCCGCGAAAAGTAAAAGCCTTGCAGGATATGGGGATCAACGTGCTTGAGCGTATGCCACATCAAACAGGTCGTAATCCGCATAACGCAAAATATTTGGAAACCAAAGCGGGTAAGCTCGGACATTTGTTTAATGAGATTGATGAAGAAAAATAATTAGTTATTTCTCAATATTAGTTAAGAAGGGAGTCGTCATCCTCGCGTAGCGGGGATCCAGCAGTTAAAAATTTATTAAAACATCAAAAGCTGGATCCCCGTTGCGCGAGTATGACTATTCCCAAAATAAATTTAAATGTGTGTGCTGTTGAGTTTGCCCGTTGAAAATTAATAATCGATTTAAGAAAAAGAGAACTTCATGACAACAAGAATTGCAATTGCCGGTGCCGCTGGCCGTATGGGCAAAGTATTAATAGAAGCTACGCATAAAAATGCTGATGCAAGCTTAGTTAGCGCAATTGTTCGTCCGACAAGTTCGTTAATCGATGCGGACGCAGGAGAGTTTGGTGGGGTTGGTAAATTAGATGTAAAAATTGTTGGCGACATCGCTCAAGTCGTAAATCAATTCGACGTACTCATTGATTTCAGCTCTCCTGAAGCCACACTAGCCAATATAAAAATTTGCGCAGCACACAATAAAGCAATTGTTGTTGGTACTACTGGTTTTAGCGACTCAGAAAAAGCGGAATTACTTTCGTATCAATCGCAAATTCCACTGCTGCTTTCAGCAAACTTTTCCACCGGTGTAAATTTGTGTTTTAAATTGCTCGACATTGCCGCTCGCGTTTTAGGAGATGAATACGATGTAGAGGTTTATGAAGCACATCATCGCCACAAAGTCGACTCACCTTCCGGTACTGCTGTGCGAATGGGAGAAGTTTTAGCAAACGCCTTAAGTCGGGATTTAAAACAAGTCGCAGTCTACGGGCGCGAAGGCCAACTTGGACCGCGTACACGCGACACCATCGGCTTCGCCACCGTTCGTGGTGGTGACGTGGTAGGCGATCACACAGTTATGTTCATGGCCGATGGTGAACGAGTTGAAATAACTCATAAAGCATCGAGTCGTTTAGCTTTTGCAAATGGCGCTGTGCGTGCGGCTGTTTGGTTGCAGCAACAGAAATCAGGACTATTTGATATGCAGGATGTGTTAAGTCTGCGTTAATTTTATTTTTATCTTGCGATCAAATTTACATGGGTGAATAAATGGCCGGTTCGAGTTTGTTATTGCTCATAGATGATATTGCGGCAGTCCTTGATGATGTCGCAGTCATGACTAAGGTCGCTGCGAAGAAAACCGCTGGAGTTTTGGGAGACGATCTTGCGTTGAATGCCGAGCAAGTCGCCGGTGTTCGTGCGGAGCGCGAACTGCCGGTAGTGTGGGCAGTTGCGAAAGGCTCATTTATTAATAAAGCGATTCTAGTTCCTGCTGCTTTGTTAATTAGCGCGTTTGTTCCCTGGCTCATAACCCCCTTGTTGATGATTGGCGGCGCCTACTTGTGTTACGAAGGCGTTGAAAAACTTGCGCACAAATTGATGCACTCCGATGCGGAAGAGAAAGCTGAGCATGATGCACTCGAAGCTGCCTTGCATAATCCTCACATCAATATGGCTGATTATGAAAAGGAAAAAATCAAAGGTGCAATTCGCACAGATTTTGTATTGTCGGCTGAAATTATCGTCATTACTCTTGGTGCTATAGCTAAAGCAGCTTTTATGGTTCAGGTTGCGGCTGTGATCACAGTGGCGATTTTGATGACGGTCGGTGTCTACGGTTTTGTTGCGCTGATTGTGAAGCTGGATGATATGGGGCTACATTTACTGCAAAAACAAGGGCAGGGTGCATGGCTAGGATTTCAGCACAAATTGGGAAAAGGCTTATTGCTGAGCGCGCCTCTATTAATGAAGTTTTTATCAATCGCGGGCACAGTTGCTATGTTTTTGGTGGGAGGTGGCATTCTCGCTCACGGGTTGCCTTTTATTCATGGGATTGAGCACAGTATCGAACATTATTACGGTGGAATTGCCGCGGTGCTTGGTGGTTCATTGATTAATATGGTTTTAGGCGTGGTTGCTGGAGCAATTGTATTAATTGCAGTCACCGGAATTACCAAGGTGTTTGGTAAAAAGTAGTCAGGAAGTGCTTGAAAACTGGACAATAATCAATCGCTGTTTAATTTATACCATTGAAAAGATTTTCCAATGGACACTAGAGGTGCGCTCCCGTACAATTCGCGGTTAATTGCGCTCGGCACTGCCGCGC
>CBHTVU010000248.1:0-5903 GCA_966096785.1 uncultured Gammaproteobacteria bacterium
TGTTCCCGTACAACCAGCTTCGGCGGACCCGACAACGAGCCCACCGGTTGTGCCCGTGGTGGCAGCTGTAAAAAATATTCCCTTACCCATAAGCAATGAGCGCGAAGCTTACATAACGGAATTTAAAAAATATGTTGAATCCAAAATTGTACCGCGTCTACCAGGTATTGCGATTGCTGTAATTGCTGAAGGCAAAATAAAAGTATTGCAGGCCTATGGTGTGAAAAGGGCTGGTACTCGAGAATTTATTGATACAGATACGGCATTTCGTTTGGCGTCTTGTTCCAAAACTATTGCAGGAACTACAGCAGGTATTTTGGTGAATGATGGGATTTTGAATTGGACTACGCCGGTAGTTTCAGTTTTACCTAACGTACAATTCAGCAATCCGCGCTATGGAAATCAATTATCCTTGCGCGATATTTTGTCGCAATCGACCGGCTTACCGACGCACTCGGGCGACAATTATATTGAAGAGGGCTTACCCTTTGATGCCGTCGTACAAAAATTAAAATCGGTGAATTTTGTATGCCCTCCCGGAAAATGTTACGCCTATCAAAATGTAAGTTTTAGTTTGTTTGATGGAATAGTGCGTAATAAAACCGGAAAACCCTACGAGCAATATGTGCAGGAAAAATTATTTAATCCGCTGGGAATGCAGACTGCATCTTTCGGTTTGACCGGTCTAAAAGCTCACAACAATTACGCTTTGCCCCATGTTGCAACTAACAGGGGATGGTATACCGAAAAAATAACCGAAAATTATTATCGTATGCATCCGGCAGCAGGGGCCAACGCAAGCATTACTGATATGGCGCGTTGGGTGTTGGCACAAATGGGTCACAACCCCGACGTATTGTCTCCCTCAATCCTCAACACAATTCACGATAAAGTCACCAAAAACACGCCCGCACAATCACATTATGGTGCGCGCGATGGCGTGACAGATACGCATTACGGAATTGGTTGGAGAATTTTTGATTATCGTGGCGATAAAAATTTCGTTCACCACGGTGGATATGTTTTAGGATTTCAATCGCAGATGGTTTTTAATGCTGAATTGCAAATTGGCATGGTTGCCTTAAGTAATTCCAATAAAATGCCAACCAATATTATTTTTGATTTTTTAGATGCTTATGAAGATGAAAAGCGTGGGCCACGCAAAATAATTCTTCCGTCAGTCACACCGCTTGTGAAAAAGCGGCCGCCGCAAAAAGGCCGATAAAAAGCCATCGTCAGAAGGCTTTTTTATTCAGACAGATTGATTTTAATTAATGCAGTTCTTCATCAAAAGCATGCTTTGCAGTTCCACTGACCAGGACTTGTAAAATTCTGCGGCCCTCCATTTTTGAAATTTCAAATCCAAAACCGGAAATATTAATAGTTTCGCCAATGGTGGGAATGTGTTGCAGTTGTTCAAGTAACAAACCTGCCACCGTAAAATAATCGCCTTCTGCGCGTTCGAGTTTTATGCCGAGCAATTCGTCCAATTGTTCGAGCGACAAACTACCATCTACCACCCACCCATTTTCCTGCTTAGTCACTAGCGGTAGGTCATTGGTATCCGCCAGTTCACCTGCAATGGCCGCCAGCAAATCGCTGGTGGTGACCACACCTTTAATGCTGCCGTATTCGTCGATCACAATTGCCAGCGGCACAGGTTGCTGGCGCAACATTTCCAATACATTCAATGCGCTCGTTCCCTCAGGCACAGCGAGAGGTTCAACGGCAAGTGCGGCTAAATCAAGCGGCTGGTTGCTCAAAGCGGCTGCCAACAAATCGCGGCTTTGTACAACGCCGTGTAAATTATCTAGCTCATCGCGTGCGACCAGGAGACGAGTTTGCGGTGTGGTTTTTAATACGTTAAGTAATTCCTCCGCAGTTGCATTTACATCCACCCAAATAATATCCGGGCGCGGTGTCATTAAGGATTGCACCGAGCGTTCAGTGAGTTGCAATACCGAGCGAATCATTTGGCGTTCGCTATTTTCAAATACCAATTCCTCTCCTTTCGGATCGGCCATAGCGACTATGTCGTGGCCCACTTCATCAGCATCGCTACGGCCGCCTAATAATTTAAGGACGGCCTCAGCGGTGCGGTCGCGCAACGGGCGCTCACCAATCAAATGACGGGTACGATTGGAACGCGCCAATTGGTTGAAAAATTCAATTAATACCGAGAAGGCGATTGCGCCATAGAGGTAACCTTTCGGGATGTGTAAACCAGCGCCCTCTGCAACCAGACTGAAGCCAATCATTAACAGAAAACCCAAACACAACATCACTACTGTGGGGTGCTTATTGACGAATTCGGTTAGCGATTTACTGGCGATGATCATGATGACCATGGCGATAATGACGGCGATCATCATGATCGACAGATGATTGACTATACCTACTGCGGTGATAACTGCATCTAACGAAAAAACGGCATCCAAAATAATAATCTGGGCGATGACTGCCCAAAATGCGGCGTGCACGCGTGTGCTGCGCTGGGTATTTACCTTGCCTTCTACGCGTTCATGCAGCTCAAGGGTAGCCTTGAAAAGCAGAAACAGGCCGCCAAAAATCAAAATGAGATCGCGCCCGGACAAGTCCTGGTCAAAGATATTAAATAGAGGCGCTGTAAGTGTTACCAGCCATGAGATACCAGCCAGCAAGCCAAGGCGCAAAAGAAGCGCAAGACTTAAGCCTATCACGCGAGCATGGTCACGTTGGTGCTTGGGGAGCTTGTTGGCCAGTACGGCAACGAAGATGAGATTATCTACGCCGAGAACAATCTCCAGGACTATAAGGGTAAACAAACCTAGCCAAGCGGTGGGATCAAACATCCATTCCACTGTTAGCACCCCATCTCAAATATGTGAATGGGTGAGGTAATAAGGTAAAAATACGCGTGACTCTGAGGTTCAGGGTCGGGTTCAGCGGTTGGCATGATAATCCAGGGTGACCAAAAGAAGGTCGATTCTACTTCACACAGGCTACAAATGACCAGTGTTCAAGCCACTATGGCGTATTAGCAGTCAAAGATAGACTGCTAGATCTGAAAGTTGTCTTATTAGGAGCTGAAACGTCATTCTGCGCATCCCAAGGTTTAACGCAGAACTTCATGTACTTCTGCTTCGCCATATTTTCTCGATACAAGCATTTACAAGCTGACAAATGTTTTGGATCCAGTCGCGGCCAGCTCCAGGAAATTGGGTGAATTTACGTGAAATCATCTTTTATCTAGCAAGATTAGGATAATCTGTAGCTGTTTTGATGCTGAACACGATTCGGCCAATAGCTAACTGTTCAGTGTTGAAAAAGTTTTTACTGTGAGATGTTGTAAAAAATGAGCGTGTATTAATGAAAATAAAATTTTTCGATTCAATTGACGATATAGATCCAGCACTTTGGAACTCTATCGCTAATTCCGAAAATCCGTTTTTACGTCATGAGTTTCTCAGCGCGCTGGAAAAAAGTGATTCCGTGAGCCCCGCTACTGGCTGGAGGCCGCGTCATCTGGTTGTCTATGATCGTGAAGTAGCGGTAGCAGTTTTACCGCTTTACTTAAAATCACATTCTTACGGTGAGTATGTTTTCGATTTTAGTTGGGCTAATGCTTATCAACGATATGGTCTGGATTACTATCCAAAATTACTGAGTGCAATTCCTTTCGTGCCTGCAACGGGGGCACGGCTGGCGTATTTAAAATCTGTCGATATAGAAAAGCTATTTTCATTCGTGGCTGATAGTTTAATCAATGAAGCGATACAGTCGAATAGATCTTCCATCCATATTTTATTAGCGGATCAACAAGAGGCTAATTTATGGAATGAACACAAACTCAATCTAAAAATTACTACGCAATTTCATTGGCATAATAATAACTACAAACATTTTCCGGATTTTCTCGAAACATTTAATTCCAGAAAACGTAAAGCCGTAAAAAAAGAACGACAGGCGATCCGTGATCAGCAAATAGAAATAGAACATCTAACCGGAACATCCATAACTTCCGGACATTGGGATAATTTCTATCACTTTTATCAAGATACCTATTTAAAACGCAGTGGTCACAAGGGTTATTTAACGCGGGAATTTTTCTCTCGTATTCAGCAATCTATGCTTGAACAAACCTTGTTGATATTCGCTAAAAAAAATGATCGCTACATTGCGGGGGCGCTATATTTTTTCAATACAACTACGCTTTACGGAAGGCATTGGGGATGTGTTGAAGAAATAGAATTTCTTCATTTCGAACTTTGCTATTATCAGGGAATTGATTTCTGCATAAAAAAACAATTACAAAAATTCGAAGCAGGCGCGCAGGGCGAACACAAAATCCAAAGAGGATTTATTCCATCACCGGTTTATTCCAATCATTGGATTGCAGACGAACGCTTCAGGGAAGCGATTAACCATAATATAGTGGAAGAAAGCCAGGCGAATTTGGCGTACATTGAAGAAATGAAAGAATTTTTACCTTTTAAAGAAACGGACTAAAAACTTGAAAATGATAACAAAACTTCATCCAAAAAATATCCTTACTGCTCTCGATGAAATCGATGCTGAATCGCCGTCCTACACCTTAAGTAAACCGCAAGCCTTGCGTCGCGTTTTCGCGGTATTAGCATGCGTTTCTGTATGTCTGCTGCTTATGCACTACGGGAAATTTTCCAATAATTTGGAGTCACTATTAAATGTACTCGCTACATGGAATGGACTACCGGAACATTATTACATTCAAAAGACTATAGATGCAGGCATCGCCGATTTGCTGGGATACGTGTGGTGGACGAGCGTACAATTAATTGGGTATGTTCTTATCCCCGCACTTTTAATTCGTTACGTGTTGAAAGCACGCGTGCGGGATTTTGGTTGGCAGTTAAATGAAGCTCCGCGTCATTGGCGTGGCTATTTGTTATTGTTAAGCCCAATACTTGTTTTTATTTATTTGGTGAGTTTGGGCGAAGATTTTGTTAACCACTATCCATTTTATTCACTAGCGAGTCGTAGCTGGTTCGATTTATTCGCGTGGGAATTTTTGTACCTGACCCAATTCGTGTGCCTGGAATTTTTCTTCCGCGGTTTTATCCTCAACGCTCTCCGCCCTGCGATAGGTGCGAATGCAGTGTGGGTCATGTGCGTACCTTATTTGATGATCCACTTTCCAAAACTTTGGCTTGAGGCAACCGGTGCTATTTTGTTTGGTTTGTTTTTGGGAATACTGGCATTGCGTTCACGCTCAATATGGGGAGGGGTTCTCGTTCACGCAGGCGTTGCGGTAACCATGGATATAGCTGCAATTTTACGAAAAGATAATTTGCCCAGCATTTGGTGGCCGTTTTAGTAAAAGTTGACAAGCGATAGAAGCCGCCGTCGCTATTTACCTGTGACTATGTTCACTACGTTAAAAAACACTTGGTAACTTACCTTTCTAGGGCTATCTAGTTTCGGTAGATGACGCTTAAAATCTCATCCATGGTTAGTAAAGCATCACTGGGTAGTGAGATTTTGGCGGAGGCGTCATGAACAGTTCTTCAATATTAAATGTGTGTCTTGTGTTAAGTATTTTGGGCTTGGCGGTAGATGCGAGCGCAAACTTAATTAATTGTAATAAAGCTTCCGCCAAATGGTTTGAACCTATAGGTGAGTGTGAAGAAGGATCGGTTGAATTTCGCAACGACTTTTTTTCATTTGCAACACCGGGTTCAAATACAGGATGGAGCGCTGATGAAAGTTTATTGCTTACTAAAGATGATTTAAACAGTATTCAGTTTGTTATAGCTTCCATAACCGGTAATCAGCTAGCCAATCTTTGCAATAGCAAGGCCGAGTGCCATAAGATCTCAACTTCTTTAGTGAGTTACTATCCTGGTGGTGCCACCGTGCGGGTATCTGAACCGGCGCCCTTGTTG
>CBHTVU010000249.1:0-5885 GCA_966096785.1 uncultured Gammaproteobacteria bacterium
ATTTCATTGATCGCCAAATCATTAATGCTCGCATAGCGCTTCTGCATCAAGCCTTGTTCATTAAACTCCCAATTTTCATTGCCGTAGGAACGAAACCATTCGTTGGACTCGTTATGCCATTCATAAGCAAAACGCACGGCAATGCGATTATTTTCAAAGGCCCACAATTCTTTTATTAGACGGTACTGATTTTCTTTCGCCCATTTATGAGTGAGAAATAAAATTATCTGGTCACGTCCCCTTAAAAACTCATTGCGATTTCGCCAACAACTGTCGTGCGTGTAGGCAAGGGAAACTTTATGGGGATCGCGATTATTCCAACCATCTTCAGCTGCTCGTACTTTTTGAAGGGCTGTGTCGCGTGTGAAAGGTGGAAAAGGCGGACGGGATTCGTTAGACATATTGATCTCCTTCAATAACTGCTGATGACAATTTACTGGTAACCACTACTGATAAGTCGCAAGCAAACTTTTCAATTCTTCAATTTCCGCTAACAGGGGCGCAACCGCCCGTTTCACTTCAGCTTCGGTAAAACGCGGCGTTATGTGTTGCGGACAATTCCATTCAAGGGCATCCACATGAACGATAATGCCACGTTCAACCTTTACATCGTATTGGGTATCTTTTAGCTTATCCAATAAGTCGGCATTGTCATGGCGATGGATAATCTGCGCATGGCCCCAAATTTTCAAACGCCGGCGATTCGCGTAGTCCATTAAAATTAAACTGACACGCTCATCATTACCTATATTACCCACGCTGATGTACTGCATATTTCCCCGGTAATCCGCGTAACCAAAAGTGCGGTTATCCAGCACCTTTAGAAAACCAACCGGCCCACCGCGATGTTGCACGTAGGGCCAGCCATTCTCACCCACTGTGGCCTGGTAGAAACTATCGCGTGTTTGAATAAAGTGGGCCTCCCTTTCATCGATAGTGTTGTGCGGGTCTTCCGCCTTTTCGAAAAAGCTATTTTGTGCGCGGGTACCGTAGAGTGCCTGGGCAGCTTTAACGCTTTCGGTAAAGGTGATATCAGCAAATGCACGTGCCATTTTTCACTCCTCATCTCAGAATTTGGTTTATTCCTGATGAAGCCATATTGCCAACGACTACGAAACTAAAGAATACTTGCCAAAAGCAATTTATTATTTCCAAAACAGGAATAATGTGGACCGATTTAGCGAACTTCAAATTTTTGCCGCTGTTGTCGAAAACGACGGTTTCGCCGCAGGTGCACGAAAACTGGGGATATCCGCACCAGTTGCAACACGTGCGATTGCAGATCTTGAAGCCCGCTTGGGTATTAAGTTATTGAATCGAACAACCCGTTACTTGCGCGTGACCGACGCCGGCAAGCGCTACTTTGAAGATGCTAAACGCCTGCTGAGCGATCTTGCGGATGCCGATGAAGCTGCAACCGGTATCAACGGCGAGCCGAGTGGCCACTTAGCTATCACTGCGCCTTTATTGTTCGGAAAAATGTTTGTGCTACCAGGTGTTGTGGATTATTTAAAACGCTTCCCGAAAATGAACGTGAACGCGTTATTTTTAGACCGGATCGTTAATCTTTTGGAAGAGGGTTTGGATGTGGGAATTCGAATTGGTGAACTTGCCGATTCCAGCATGCACGCCTTGCGAGTCGGTACAGTACGAAGGGTTGTATGCGCTGCTCCAGAATACCTTGCGCTCCATGGCGAACCACAAACACCGAACGACTTACAGCGACACACCATTATCACCGCCAATGGTTTGAATCATTCAAGTGAATGGAAATTTTCCGACGTAAATATTCGCGTGCAACCTCGCTTAAGTTTCTCAACTAATGACGCTGCGATTGAAGCTGCGCTTTCCGGCTTCGGAATAACCAGACTGCTCTCCTATCAAATAGCGCCCTACCTCGCGGATGGGCGCCTGAAAATTTTGCTAGAGAATGCGGACAGCAATGAACTTCCTATTCATATTATTTACCGCGAGGGACGTTATGCCTCCGCGAAAATTCGTAACTTTGTGGATCTAATGGCTGAACGCTTGCGAAGCGATAAAGCGCTGCAACTATGAAGCTAATATTATTTTTTGTTACACATTAATAATGCGATAAGTTTATTAGTTTTCAGGAAACTCATTAAGCTGCCAATACAAGCTCAGCAAATTAACCAGCTCCTTAACATCTTTTTTGAGAAAGTAACCTGCGACATTTAAATGGTAGCTTGACGCTTTGTCTTCATCGCGTGGCGAGGTAGTAAGTACAAAAACAACTGTATCCCTTAAGATTTCATCCGCGCGCAACTCGCGCAGCATTTCAATGCCGTTCATCATCGGCATATTGATATCCAGAAGCACAATAAAAGGCTTTGGCACTTTTGCCTGGCTATTTTCACCGCGCATTATCGCCAGGGCCTCTATGCCATTAGCCGCATAATAAACCGGGTTTTTAATATCGCGTTTCGCAAACAGCCGTTTTAGAGCTTCAACATCAATTTCGTCGTCCTCGACAACTAAAATATTTACAACTTCACGCATATCATCTCCGAGCATCAACATAGCGCCCCCCTATTTCTCGTCAGGTTTGTTTGGGCCAAGTAAAGCGAAACAGCGCGCCTTCTCCTACGGCGGACTCAAGATTAATTGTACCTCCATTGGCAATAATAATTTTTCTAACCATTGCCAGCCCCATACCCCTTCCTTTACTTTTTTCACGGGGTTGCAGGGTTTGAAACATTTCGAATATTTTTTGATGGAATTGCGGATCTATACCGGGGCCATCGTCCTTCACTGAAAATATAAATTCAGACTCACTTTCCACCGCATCAACCACCACCATTCCCTGCTTCTTATCATGATGTTTTACAGCATTATTAATCAAATTAAACAATACTTGCTGTAATGGCAATTTTTGAACTTGAAACCGAGCCAGGCTATCTCCTGTAAGGATAGTAAATCCTGGCGGTAAATCTACCAAACCAATAATTTCTGCAATAAGAAATTTTCCGTTTACTATATCATTGGCGTGAGAATCTATTTTTGCATCAACACGTGCGTATTCCAGTGTGTCATCCAGCATTTTATCCATGAGCCGTATTCGTTTGCGCATTTCTTCCAAATGTATCCGGCTTGCAGCAGGCAATATGTCCTCCAAATCCTCCTCCAGCCATTCTGAAATATTATCCACAGCGCGCAGCGGCGACTTTAAATCATGGGCAGCAATAAACGCGAAACGTTCCAATTCTTCATTGGACGCTTTCATTTTTTGTGCATTAGCTTGAAACACCTGTAAAACATGTAAGAGTTTTCCGATCTCTTCATGCTGATAGCGTATCTTCGGAATTTCAAAAATGTTTTCGTGCGTTGCCTTATAAAGCGCATTTACCATGGCATTAACGGGTCGTGCGACACGATAGGCGATGATCATCCACGAATAAGCACTGATTCCGAATGCACATAAAAAAATCAAACTACTTAGTGTAATTTCGCTTTTTGCATCTGCCTCTATTTTATTTGCACGATTTTGCATTTCATTGAGGATTTCATTTTGCAACACCAATAGTGAATCCACGGCCTGTGCAGACATACCTAACCACAAGGTGGAGCTTATAGGATATGACGCTTGCGCCCCAAATGGATTATTCCCGTAAAATAATTCACTTACTTGATCGAAGGTGAAGAAATATTGTGTACTGGCTTCTTCCATGAGCGGAAATAATTGTTCCGCCAGCTCTTCATTAAGGGCAAATTTTCGCAAGATCGCCCAGCCGTACTCAATACGTGCACGCAAGAAAGAAAGCAGTTCGCGCTGCCGCTGGGTAGGATATTTATTTTCTGCCAACATCTGCCCAATAATGGCATACTCTTCCCCGGAATATTCTGCTAAATCCCACACAAAATATTCAAAAATCATATGCTGGCTAATGGCGGAGTCTATCCCCTGAAATGATCGCGAATAAATTAAAATAAAATCCAGTATTTCAGCAATAAGCGCCGTATTTTCTTCAAAAAATTTATTGGTTATCTCAGGGTTACGCGCCGCCAGTGGTAAATTCAGTTCGGCATCAATTTGAGTGCGCCGCTGAAGTAAAACCGCATATTTGTGTTTTAACTGGTCGAGCGAACTACTGGCTTTGGTTACTTCTGCATTAGCCAGACCATCAAATGCCGTGGACAAGGAAAAATCCACTGCTTTACGATTGTTTAATAAATCTTTATATAAGGGTTCTGCCACATCAGGGCTTGAATAAACAATCGATAAAGTAGATGCGCGTGCCTGCGATAAATTTTTGTTGGCCGCATACAATGCATTGATAACACTAATCCCCTGCTTCAAACGTTCTGCTTGCTGATAATGATCCCATGATTTATAAACGCGGTATCCAACCAGAAGTGCAATTAGTAAATTCAGCATACCCACCATAATTAATAGGGTCATGCGAATGGAGAGTTGCGATTTTTTCATTTCGCACTCTCTTTGGATACCAATTTAGCAAGTTTTAGCATGCGCGAATCTATAACTAATTTTGCATTATCAACAGAATTTTTATTGATCGCCAGGGTAACTTTCTCGTCCTCGCGTGCCAGCTCAATCATGCCACCCAGCTCAGCAAATTTTTCTATATCGCTAATCGTTAAAATGTTTTTACCTTGCAGGAACTCAAATAATTTTTGCAGGTGTTCGCGCTGATTTTTATGAATAATAATTGCGTTGCAAGTGTCTGCTTCCGAAATGTTGATAATTTGAACAATAGAGATAAGGGCTTGTTGTGCGGTTCGCCCTTGTAACGGTGATAAATAGCCATCGAACGGGTCATCGCTAAACAAACATATTTTTAATGTAGCCGGGCTGCCATTAATTTTAGCTGGACTATTAGCTGGACTAGAAGGAGCGAGCGGTGCCGTCGGCCACTCGGTATACTTAATCAGGTTGTATACCAAACCTGCTTTAATTTTTTGCTCGTATAATGGCGCAGGTGATTCGACCGCAAAGCTACGGGCGCAATAAATACTTAAGATGATATAGAAAAGTCTTACAACCAGATCCTTAGTCACATCAAAGCGTCCAGGTTAGTTTCGCAAAAATACTTCGCTCTATTTCAGCTAGATTAAGGTCACCAACTTCACCGAATTCCCGATGCTGCTTTTCTAAAATATTTTGACCTACTAAATTGATGCGTAAATTTTTTGATAAGCGACCGCCAAGATTGATATCCAACCGGGTGTGGGAGTCCACCTTCATACCAGGTAAGTCGTCAACGTAGGAAACCTGGCTGTCCAGTGTCCACGAATTATTGATAGTCCAAAATATTTTTGCGCCCGCTTGCTGTTCGGGATCCACTCTTCCAGTACCTTCGCGAATTGGACCAGTTGCAGTCAAATCTTTGCGCAGCGTGCTAAAACTCAAACCCAACTTCAAATTTTGCGTTGCCGTCCAATTCAATGCTGTTTCTATACCGTAAGTCTGACCTCGCTGATAATTGGTAAATATAATGGGGAGTAGAAGATGTGGCGGGGTTTGGTTGTTAATGACCACCTTCAGGGCCTGAACTGTAAGTGTTTGAAGATCATCATAATCGTTATGGAACGCAGCCACATCTAATGACACAGTTTGGCTTATCTGATTACGATAACCGAGTTCATGCGCAACCAGGCGTTCAGATTTGAAACCGTCATTGGGAACAAACTCGATACTCAAAGGTACAGGATTACCTGGTACCAAACCGATTGCTAAAGCAATGTTTAAATCGGTTTCGAGAGGTGTGGGTGTGCGCACTGCTTTTGAGGCCGCCATCCACACCATTTGCTGATCCGTAGGATGCCATTGCAGTCTTACATTGGGTAATAACTCTGTGCCCGAATAATCCGTGTGTTCAAGCTTTGAGCCCAAGGTTAAAAACCAG
>CBHTVU010000250.1:0-5847 GCA_966096785.1 uncultured Gammaproteobacteria bacterium
TCTGACGCATATTCAACGCTGACGATTTGTTTAAACACTGCAGTTTGACTAAACTGCCATTGAAGCTCAGTAGCCAAACGCGCTAATCCCCCCTGCTCCTCTTCAAGTAAATAAGGCTGATCGGGATTATCAGTTTCTACAACTTTTTCACCGCGAAAATAACCAGGGCCTGCCTCAACAAACCAGTTAACTGTATCATTTGAGTAGAGCCAATCACCGTAACCCAAGGCAACAGTTTCGTAGGTTCTATAGGAACCAAATTTATCATGCGTATAAGATGCAAAACCAAACAGATAGGACGATTTGTTTTCATCCTTAGGTTTTTCACCTTCTAATAAATAGGCAGATTTCGCAGACACTAAATACTTGTCAGCTGTTTTTTCCTTGGTTTTGGTGTTGTCATCTTGCAAGACTTCATCCTCTTTAAAAAGAGAACTGAAGATATACTCGTTATGGAATTTCCTGAGGTTTTGCTTGGCATCCACTTTTGAATGAACGCTAGTGGTTTCAGTATTGCCAGATGTTGCAATAGCACCTAGCTCAACTTCCACTTCCCATGGCCGAATTTCCTGCGCACTAACGGCGGTAGAAAGTGTGGCAATTGCAATAGCCAAATTAATTTTCAACATAAACCCATCCTTTAAAGATTAAAACTTATCTACACAGAAGATCAGCCGTAAATCTACACTAACTGCGCCATGTTTTTCAGAGGCTCACCGCACGTAACGATTATAAAATGCAATATTTGCACATTTATAGTTGCTTAATAAAAAAAAAGGCGGACCGCTTACGCAGATCCGCCTTTTTTAACTTACTGGCAATTATTTTTCAACGAATGCTCGCTCAATAACGTAATCACCCTGCTCACCAATACGGGGAGAGATTTTAAAACCACGCGCGTCTAACAATTCACAGGTGCTTTTTAACATTTCCGGGCTACCACACAACATTGCCCGGTCTGTGTCGGGATTGAAGGGTGGCAAACCAATATCTTCAAACAATTTTCCACTTTCAACCAAATCCGTTAAACGCCCCTGATTACGGAAAGGTTCGCGCGTTACTGATGGATAATAAATTAATTTTTCACGAACCAGATCACCAAAGAATTCATTGTTTGGCAGCTCATTGGTAATGTAATCCATATAAGCCAGTTCGCTAACTGTACGAACACCGTGGAATAGCACCACCTTTTCGAATTTTTCGTACACGGAAGGATCACGAATCAAGCTTAAAAACGGAGCAAGACCAGTGCCTGTGCTCAAATAGTACAAATGCTTACCTGGATTTAAATCATCTATTAGCAAAGAGCCCGTTGGCTTTTTGCCTACCAACAATTCGTCGCCTACTTTTAAATTTTGCAAATGCGATGTTAAAGGACCATTAGGAACCTTAATGCTAAAGAACTCTAACTCTTCTTCGTAATTTGCACTGGCAATACTATAAGCGCGCAACAAAGGACGGCCATTTATTTCCAGACCAATCATAACGAATTGACCATTTTCAAAACGCAATGCATCTGAACGTGTGGTAGTGAAACTAAATAATGAGTCATTCCAATGACGTACACTTAATACTTTTTCGGAAGCTACAGCAGCCATGTTCTTTACCTTGATCAAGTTTTCTTAAGAGATAGGTTTCTAAATCGTTTTACAGTGCCGCTGAAATTTTTGGCAACACATCAAATAAATCCGCAACTAAACCATAATCCGCCCACTGGAATATTTGCGCATCCGGGTCTTGGTTTATTGCAATAATCATGCGACTTTCTTTCATGCCGGCGATATGTTGCGCGGCACCCGAAACACCTATAGCAACATACACATCCGGCGCCACCACAGTACCTGTTTGGCCGACTTGCCACTCATTAGGTGCGAAACCCGCATCAACAGCTGCACGTGTTGCACCTATGGCTGCGTTCAACTTGTTAGCCAAAGGTGTCATAAGCGCATCAAATTTTTCTGCGCTGCCAAGTGAGCGGCCACCAGTGACAATAATGCGTGCAGTTGCTAACTCAGGGCGCTCGCTGATTTGGATCTGTTCATTTACAAATTTGGATAAAGCTTTATCGCCAGCGGCAGAAATTGACTCTACTGGAGCAGCTTGATCAGCATCTTGCGCCGTAGCAAAGCCCGTTGGGCGAATGGTTAATAATTTAATGTTTTCTTCCGTTTTCACTGTTGCATTTAAATTACCAGCGTAGAGCGGACGAACATAAGTAGCTGCATCAATAATTTTGGTTACTTCAGAAACCATATCCACGTCGAGCAGCGCAGCAACACGCGGCAGTAAATTTTTTCCGAAACTCGATGCAGCAGCAATGACATGGGAATAATTTGGTGCGATCTTTTGAATTAAAGGAGCAAAATTTTCTGCGAGCGGTTTTACGTGAGCGGCGTCATCGGACACCAGAACACGCGTCACACCTTTAACCTTCGCAGCCTGTTGCGCAATTGATGCAACATTGTGACCTATAACTAACACATGAATGTCGTCACCAATTTGGCTCGCAGCAGTTATCGCGGAACGAGTTGCAGGTTTTAGAGTTTGTTGATCGAATTCAGCAATTAATAAAATCGACATTGAGTTCACCTATACCTTTACTTGTTCGCGCAGAATTTCAATTAATTCTTCGACATTGTTAAGCATTTTACCCGGAGCACGCGCGGGCGGTTCAGCAACCTTAATAGTCGATACTTTACTTGCAGGATTAATATCAAGATCAGTCAATGCGATAGTTTCAAGCGGCTTTTTCTTTGCCAACATTAAATTGGGCAGTTTGATATAACGTGGATCATTTAATCGCAGATCTGCTGTAATTACCGCAGGCAAATTTAATTCCAATGTTTCCTGGCCGCCATCAATTTCACGCGTAACAGACACTTTTCCATCGGCAATGCTTAGTTTGGATGCAAAGGTCCCCTGCCCCACATTCAACAAAGCTGCAAGCATTTGCCCAACTTCTGCTGCGTCGTCATCAATGGCCTGCTTACCAATTAAAATAAGTTGTGGCGCTTCGCGCTTGGCGATTTCGCGCAATACTTTTGCAGCGGCGAGTGAACCTAAATGCTCACTGGTCTCAACCAGAATGGCGCGATCCGCACCGAGCGCCAAGGCATGACGCAATACATCCTGGGCATTGGCTGCACCCTGAGTAACCACAACAACCTCGGAAGCTACTCCGGCTTCCTTAAGACGCACGGCCTCTTCCACTGCATGTTCGTCAAAAGGATTGATGCTCATTTTGGCGCCGGCTATATCAGCACCGCTGCCATCAGCTTTTGCACGTACACGCACGTTATGGTCAACAACGCGTTTGATTCCAACCAACACCTTCATGTTTGCGACTCCGTCATGATTTTGGCGCAATTATAAGTACTTGAATAACATCTGTAAAATTGATTACCCTTATATTCTTAATCAGCAATACTGATATAGAACTATGGTCAAGAAAGGCAGGCAACTTTGAAAAGGCACGCATTATAGCCCCTGAATGGGAGGAAATTGCTGCCTTTAGCAACTTTTGAGGCCACAAAATCCAAATTATTCCTCAATTTATTTACGCAGCAGCTAAAAATGAAATTCAGTCTTCGTCAACTTGAGGTTCTTGTCGCCGTCGGCCGTGAAGGTAGCGTTTCGCGAGCGGCCGAAGCCCTATCAATGACCCAATCGGCAACGAGTATGGCTTTGGCAGAATTGGAGAAACAATTTAATACTCGTTTATTTGATCGCCAGGGAAAACGCATACAACTCAATACCGAAGGCAAAGAATTGTTACCTCGTGCAATGGAGCTTTTGGATCGCGCGCGGGAGCTGGAATCCTTATTAGAAGGCAAAACCGGTGTTGGCTCGCTGCGTATAGGTGCAACCCTGACGATTGGTAATTACCTTGCGACCTTGCTAATTGGGGACTATATGCAGCAGAACCCCGGCAGCAGGGTTGAGCTTTCTGTGCAAAATACCTCCACTATTGTTGAGCAGGTTGCGCATTTCAAGTTGGACCTGGGATTAATTGAAGGCGATAGCCACCATCCCGATTTGGAAATAACACCTTGGGTAGATGATGAACTGGTTATATTCGCCGCTCCTGATCACCCATTGGCCCAAAACACTAATCTGAGCCTGCAAGACCTGACTAATCAGAACTGGATTTTGCGAGAACGTGGCTCCGGTACACGACAAGTATTTGATGCTGCAATGCGCCACCAATTGACCAATCTCAAGATTTTGCTGGAGCTCGAACATACCGAGGCCATTAAGCGTGCGGTTGAATCCGGGTTGGGAATTGGCTGTATCTCGCGGCTTGCGTTGAAAGATGCATTTAAACGTGGCAGCCTCATTCCGTTGGAAATTCCGGGCCTCGACCTCAAGCGGCAATTTAATTTTGTTCTCCATAAACAAAAATTTATTACTACCGGCATAGGTAAATTTTTAGAGCTCTGCCGCCACGTCACCCAAGGTATTAGCAGAAGCGATTTAATTGTCATACGTAAACCGGATGGCGCGCCTGTCAAATATCGTTAAATCGCAGTAGCGAATACATACTCCAGAGCTAAACTTACCCTAGGTAATAAAAACGGGTTTTAAAAGTGCGAAAGTTTCTAGACGTTTACTTGGGGCTACTAAGTGCAATCCTCTTCCTGTTCTCTCTACAGCCAGTCTATGGGGATACGAAGGATGTTCTTGTTGTCACCACCCGCGGCCCAGCCTCGAAAAATGACATGAGGGAATATTATTATAAGGATGTGCTCACTCTAGCCCTCGAAAAAACCAAACCAGTTCACGGCAATTATGAGGTTAGAGAAGTTCCTGCAATGAATCAGCTGCGAGATGCCTTCGCAATCGGCCAGGAAATTTATCTTAATTACGTTATCAATGAAAATTACGAAGATAAATTTATACACAGCAATGTCGCCTATATTGAATTTCCGTTGGATTTTGGTTTAACCGGCATGCGAATTTGTTTCGTAAACCCGAACCTGAAAGAAGAAATTAAACGGGTGGAGGATGTTGCACAATTAAAAAAATATAGCATTGGTCAAGGCGTAGGATGGGCTGACACTGAGATTTTGCGTTACAACGGTTTTAAAGTTATCGCCATGCAAAACTATGACGGGTTATTCAAGATGACCGCCACAGGGCGTATTGATTTATTCTGCCGAGGGGTCAATGAATTACCCAAAGAATATGAATCATTCAAATCCATTAACAACCTGACCTATGACGAAAGTTTTGCCATTGTCTATCCACAGCCTCGTTTTTTTATTATCAATAAAAAGAACACAGCACTGAAACGCCGAATTGAACAAGGGCTTATGATTGCCTATAAAGACGGTTCACTACTGAAGTTATTCCAGAAACATCACTCAAAAAGTATTGAGTTCGCCAGGATGAAACAACGCAAAATCTTTCGCCTGGAAAATCCTTTAATAAAAAAACTATCAAAAAATTGGGAACAGTATATTGCCCAAATTTATTGATCTTGATTGAAACGATTTTTGTGCATGAATAAATGGTATTAACTCAACCTGTTTTCTGGCTTCCCCTACACGCATCCTACGTTCACGAGCGCGCTGGCGCTCTTCCGGTGTCATCTCTTTAAAACGCTGACGCATTTTTTGCTTCTGTTCAGGGGTGAGGGACTGCCATTTTTTACGCATGGCTTGCTTTCGATCATCCGGCAATGCCTGAAACCATTCCATCCGCTTGCGTACCTCAGCTTTTTCCCCTGGCGACAACTTATTAAACTCCTCGTAGCGCTTATGAGCCGCAGCTTTCTTTTCAGGCGGCAAGCTCTTCCATCTTTCAAAACGCTGTAACATTTTTTGCTGTTGCTCGGGTGTTGCACTG
>CBHTVU010000251.1:0-5788 GCA_966096785.1 uncultured Gammaproteobacteria bacterium
CCTGTGAGAGCTTGTTGATCGTATTCGTTGGCTTTGGCAATGGATGCCTTACGACACTCAATGTAATTTGTAAAAGCTTCCGAACCGTGGCGACGCTTTAACATATTTTCCACTACGTGAGGAGCCAAGACATTGGCTGTTGCATTATTGCCACCAAAACCTTTGGAGTTGAGGAACGCGATATCAATAGGAGAATTTTTTCGATTAATATCTGTAATAGAAATTTGCAGGCGATCAATAAACACATCATCAGCTACTTTATCAATCGTTTTAATTCCAGGAATTAATCCGTATTTAAAAATCCCTAAGGAAGAAATTAATTGCTCACCACTGGCAGCAGAGAGTGAGTGACCTGTGTAAGCTTTTACTGCTGAAACTGGCCAATTAGTAATTCCAAATGTTTGCGCAACTTGATCAAAAATTTGTGATTCGGTCACGCGGTTTTGCGGCGTGCTTGAGCCGTGAGCTTGAATCATAGAACGCTCACGTACAGATTCATCGCCAAGTAATGCACGCGCAGCAGCAACAGCTTTTGCCATGGTGATGTAATTGCCAGGGCCAGGTGCAGAAATGGATTTTTTAAAACCATCAGCATTGATAAATACATCGCTCACTGCACCGTGGATATTCGCACCTATTTCCATAACCAGTGCATCATCCATCAATACAATATATTGACTTGCTTCGGCCATGGTGAAGCCAGCATTTTCACCAAAAGGACGACTGGTGCGGCGTGGATCGGCTTGCTCAGAATTGTCCAACTTTTTCAGCTTATCTTCACTTGCTAATGCACCCATGGTGGCGTAGCCGTCGATAATTTCTGGCAGGATTGGCGCTTCCGCATTACCCACAACCGCGACACGACATTTGCCGCTGATGATATCTTCTACAGCGGCACGAAGGTTATACAGAAAGGAGGCACAGGCGCCGACAATTGCTCCGGTGTGACCAACACTTCCAAGAATGTAAGCATTAACAAAATCCGCTGGCATGGTGTTCAAACCCAACGGACATTGTTTGGTACTCACCCGCCCGCCTTTCAAACGCGCCTGTAATAAACCACCAAAACCATTCTCATCCATCTGACTCATAACGTTGCTGGCGTAGACACCGATTTGATCCGGCTGAACGGCATCCATAATAGTTTGCCATTCAACACCGATTGATTGCACCGCATCCGAAGCACCTATAACTGCGAGTTGCAATGCGCGTGGGTGGTAATGCGAGTTGTAAAGCGCGCCTGGATCAAAACCACGCGGTAGCTGTCCAGCGGATTTAACAGGTAGTTCACGATAACTATCGAATTTAACTTCAAGGCCGCCTGGTGCATGTACGCGCACACGGTCTTCATCCAAATCTTTTAATTGCCAAGTAGGCGGGATAGGCTCCGGTAAATCACGACGACGCATCTCAAACACCAAAGGTTCATCGCTTGCTCCCAAAACAGCGTTCTTTTGCCAATGGGCAGCATCAACATCGAAAAAGGTTTTTTCTATGCGGCGAATCAAAGTGCCATCCAACACGGAAGCGGCATAATCAGATTCTATTTGCGCCAATGTTAAAGCCTGCCCGTTCTCATCTTGATAGTGGCCGTCTACATATTTCACCAAACCCATCATCACCGCTAAGCCCGCCAAAGTTTCCTGCCGCTCTTGCGCAGGCAAACTCTCGATCACCATACGGCGATAGGCATGATGCCCAGAGCTGCGGCCAGCAGCGCTAAAACCACCAAAACCAACGATAATGGGTAGATGGGACATACAACAAACCTCGACAATGAATTTATACGCCCAGTCTATTGATCAAAAACTCTGTCGTCATTGTTGTTTAAGCCATAATTAGTGGTATTTTAGCCAAACACACTAAAGATAGTCCTTATGCAAACCACCAATATTACCTTTGTATTGTTCGATAATATGCTCGCGACTAGCGCTACCCTACCCTCAGAAATGCTGCTTGCCGCCCAAAGCGCCGCCGACAAGGCAAAAAAAACTCACAGTGGCATGCAAAACCCACCTCCTATCAAAATTCGTACGGCAAGTCTTACCGGTGACTCTGTTCTAACACGCTCCGGATTACGCTGGCAACCCGATAGCGCCATTGCAGAACTAACCGACAATCAAATTATTTATATACCTGGTCTATGGCGTAACCCGCGCCCGCTCATTAAAAAAAGCGAGATGATTCTGGAGTGGCTTAAACAGGAGCATCAAAACGGTGCGCTCATTAGCGCGGTTGGCACCGGATGTTGCTTTTTAGCAGAGGCTGGGCTTCTGGACGGTAAGGCGGCTACTACCCACTGGCACTACTTTGACCAGTTCCAAAAAGACTATCCATCGGTACAGCTAAAGCGACAATATTTTATTACCCAAGCTGGAAATATTTATTGTGCTGCAAGCGTAAACTCTTTGGCAGATTTGACAGTGCATTTCATCCAACGATTATTTGGAAAAGAAATTGCAAACCATGTAGAGCGGCATTTTTCCCATGAAATTCGGCGTGCTTACGAGGCCAGCGGATTTTTCGAGCAAGAGCATAATCGGCACCCGGACGAAGACATCACTCAAATTCAAATTTGGCTACAGGATAATTATTATCGCGATATCAATATCCATCAGCTCGCTCAAAAATTTGGAATGAGCACTCGCACTCTCAATCGTCGTTTTAAAGCTGCTTTAAGAATTTCACCGCTGAATTTTTTACAAGAAGTACGAATCAATATTGCCAAAGATTTATTGAAAACCAGCAATTTATCAATTAATGAAATAGTTTATAAAGTGGGATATCAAGACAGTGCTTTTTTTACTATCTTGTTTAAAAAATATTTAGCAACAACGCCTGTCGCTTATCGAGAAACAGTTCGAGCGAAATTATTCAGCACAACATAAAAAACTCGCGCAATTATTGCGCGAGTTTTTTTGTAGACCTCGTCAAACCCAACTGGAGTTTATGCAGCTGCGGCTGCGTTTACACCTGATTCCACTTGAACCAGCTTATCCTGTTGCGTTGCGACACCTATAGGAATATTACGCGGCTTCATGGCTTCCGGAAGAATACGTTGTAAATCTACGTGTAAAAGACCATTTTCATAATTGGCAGACTGCACCTGAACATGATCCGCTAATTGAAAACGGCGTTCAAAACTGCGGGCTGCTATGCCTTGATGTAGATAGGTGCGTGCTTGTTCCTCCGTACCCTTATTAGCAGATACAGTTAAATGATTTTGGTTTACTTCAATATTAATTTCGCTGCGATCAAAGCCTGCCACCGCCATGGTGATGCGATATTTGTCTTCACCTGTTAATTCAATATTGTAAGGTGGATAAGATGGCTGCGTTTGTTCAGCACGATTCAAGTTATCAAGAATACTTGCCATACGATCAAAACCAATGGCTGAGCGATATAAGGGGGAAAAATCGAAATTACGCATAAAAATATCCTCTAATGAGCAATATATATTTTTGACTTATCAAATGATCAAGTCACCAGATTTTCATATAACCCTCTACTGAGAGCGGTTACGAAAATAAATATGTAGCCCGTGATTTTATTTTCAAGAGGACTTCAAAAATATTTTTAATTTGAATTCAATTTACCCTACTACCGTCATTAAAACACAAACGAAGAAAAAAGCGCCACCTGATTAAAAACCGAACAATCGCACAAAAATATACCTTAAGGCACCAGAAAAAGGCGAAAATCACTTTTATTCCTTAAATCGATTAAGGGGATTTGTTGAGACTAAAATGTTATTAAGATTAACTTTTTTTGCCTTGATATTTATTTCCAAAGCGTCAATATTGGAATCGAGGGTTCAGAATTTTGCGAATCTCCGACCCTGACGAGATAGTTCCTTCTGCCCTCTAACTCAAACGTTAAGGAGCTTTATGATGAAACCTGCTGTCGACGTTCTCTACCGTGATCTAGAATTTTCTCCCGCTCTCAACGAAGTCATTTCGAAAAAACTTGAAAAATTAAACCGCTACTCCGACCAAATTATTCACAGTCGTGTTGTATTAGATACTCCCCACAACCACAAACACAAAGGTAAACAATTTCGCGCCTCCATTGAGATAGATCTAAAAGGCCACCCTATAGCTGTCACCCAGGACAATGAATCCATCCATCTTGCCGTGCGCGATGCATTTAGTAGCGCCGAGCGCAAAGTGAAAGAGATTGCCGCTCGCAAACGAACCTTGCAATAATTTTCCGAACATTTATTAATCAAACCAGCAAAAAAAATCCGGAAGTTCTTTAGAATTTCCGGATTTTTATTTTTTACCAACCGTAAATTTTTATTTTTCGTTTTCGAGCTTGGCAGACATAGCATCTATTAATCGATTGAAATTAGACAATGACTGAATGTGAGCGTAAATCAACTCTAAGCCATCCTTCTTAAATAAATCTAGAGCATCTGCATCACTAATAGCTTTTAATTTTTCACGTTTTACTACGAAGAAACCACCTACATTAATATTCGCATTCCCTTTTGATTTAAAAGAAATATTGGCAGACATAGGTTCAAGCAAATCAAGTTCATGTAATTTTTTCGTAAATGTGCGCGTCAGGTCAGCACGATGCTGATAGTCTTTTAAGAATTCAATAACGTCCTTCAAGAAATCAGTTTGTGAGCCGTCGTCTTGAAACAAACGATTTCCTTTGGTTCCATCTTGACTAAAAAACTCAGTGCCTTCGTCAATACAAACGGTCATTACATCAGAACCTTTGTCGCCACCTAGAACAAAAGGATAACGACGAATAAATGCAGGAACGTAACGAGTGGACAGTATTGCTTTGTCATTGAGCAACAGGTTTTGATTATCTTTTAAACCCATTACCGCCAAGGGCATATATTCACCCTCTACGGCTGTCGCCGAAAAAATAACGGGGAATTCCGTCGCAGCAAATGGGATCTCAGTTGCCAACAAAGGGGAAGCATTCATGTGCTTGATGAATTCGTGATTTTCAACATCCAGAGACCATTTGGCATGTTTTGCAGACAAAGGTTGAATGTTGTCGTACATGATTAATTGCTTTGACACAGGAATACCCCTTTTTATTGTGACGCACTGATGTGCTCTGAAAATAGATGCGCATGGTAGCATTTTAGAGTGTGGGTGCCACTAGGATGAAATTAAATCCTTAGATCAATAATCTTCAAGAGGAGTTCATAATCGCTAACTATGACACTTTGCTCATCTGTTGACCTTGCAGCTCAACTAACAACCTACGCAGTCCTGTTGAGGGAATAGCGAAATAGGCTATATCGCATAGCACTCACAGAATTTGGTAATTGACAGTCTTTGATCGTGAATGAAAAAATATAAAATAATCTCGAGATCTGAAAGTTTACATGTGTAAACATTCAGCACTGCAGCAGAACGACTATTTCCCTGAAAAGATTTACATCTGAATAGTGAAATACGAACCCATAATACTTTAATAAAAAAATGAAAAGCTTCCTGCTCACTTTTATAAACTGCAATTTTATGAAATCAAAATTTAAATAAAAAAAGCCAGCATAAAGCTGGCTTTTTTCGTCGGTAATCAACGTAAATTGGTCGGAACGGCGGGATTTGAACCCACGACCCCTACACCCCCAGTATAGTGCGCTACCTGGCTGCGCTACGCTCCGATAATAAAACTTTTCATGCGTCGCATGATCGATACTGCTACTCAGCCAGCACCGCGAGGGACGGGCATAATACCTTAATTCATTGGGATTGCAACACGGTGTTCGGATTAATCTTTTTGTAAATCAGCGAGATTTTAATACTTTTAAAACCTG
>CBHTVU010000252.1:0-5760 GCA_966096785.1 uncultured Gammaproteobacteria bacterium
GGGTGATGCTTCAGTAAATTCTTAATTGCTGCACGATAAGATTCACTGTTATCAAGCAGGTCGTCGAGTAATTTAACCAGATCATCTACATCCGGCATTTTTTCCACCAAAACACCAAAACCAGACTTCTGTAATCTTTGCCCCGTGAGCAACTGTTCTAACTGTATGGGCAATATCACCATAGGATTTCCCGCAATGAGCGACTCTTTGCATGAGGATGCATTGCCGTGACCCACAAATAAATCCACCTGCCCCATAGCGCCTTGTAAATCGACAAGCTCGGTGCTGAATTGAAATCGATCGCTAACATAAGGTGTAAACAAGTGCTCAGCCCCTTTCGGACAGGCGATAAATACACTCGCTTTGCAACTTGCCAGCGCTGCGATCAAAAGATCAATTCTGGGATATGAAGGTTTTAGGTAAGCCAGAATACGTGGCCGATCGGCACTAATAAATTTAACGGTTGCGTCAACCAACTCTGCGGTAGCGCCTACACAATAAATTGCATTTTTTCGGTGCCCGCCATACAAGTCGAGTTCGGGAAAAGTGACTGTCACTACTTGATCGACAGCGTACAAATCGCTCATTCGGTTAAGCGCAGGCTTATTCCGCCGTTTTAATACTGTATTTACGTTTTCGAGAACCCTGTGCTCCTGTCGTTCGATCAATTGATCATCTTGCGGATAGGGTCGCCAATCAAATATTGGAAAATTGGGAACGGGGTCGGCAAAGCCGTTACCAATTAAAATCTTGGGGATGGAGCTATTTTGAAGCGCGAGCATGGCAGTAGGCGAGTAATCAAAAATCACCAGATCAGGCTGTACCATCTTGATCATCGATTCCCACGCACTTACGAGGCAATCAAGCGCGTCAGGTTCGAGATAACCCATACATAAAAGAGTGTCTGCCAAGCAAGCGATTGGGCGCTGTATGGTGATTTTGGGCAGCCAAATGGGAGCCTGTAATAAAGTTGCTCGGGTATTATTGAAAAATGGGTATGCCCTGGACAAATCTTTAAGCGCCAAAACAATGTGGTGCCCTTCTAACTCCAAAGCTTTCGTTATTGCGGAAAAACGCGCTATATGGCCCAATTCGCCCCCTATCTCCCAAGCGCAAAAAATGATTTTTCCCTGCTTTTGATTAGTCATTACCCTACTTACCTCTGGTTTAAAATGCTCACACCTGCGAACATCCATGCTACTTTACATTCACTTGCGATCCTCAAAAGGAATTAACAATGAAGAAAATCCATACGCTCCCGCTGATACTACTTGCAGCGATTCAAAACGCAAATGCCACGGCCACAGCTAACCCCGACGCCACAAGCATGATACAGGGCAGCGGCTCAATTATTATTGATGTATTAGCCAACGATACCTCTACCATCACAAACGGCGAGCTGTTTATTGAATCATTCGATAGAACGTCTTTAGCCTACGGCTCCATAGTGTTGAATGAGGACAATACCCTCACTTACACACCCAATGAAGGCTTTACTGGTTCTGATACCTTTACCTATATTGCGCATGATGACTCCGGCTACGGTGGACAAGCCCTGGTAACCATCGAAGTCAAAGCAAACACTGACCCCGAACGCCCGGTTTTCAATATTGGAAATTACGTAACCGGTGCAAGAAACAAATCTGTAGCCGCTATGCTGGGTGTCGCCTGTAACGCAGAACAGGTTTCTGATAAGTTGGCCCGTAGTTGTGATCAACTTTCATCGCAGGCAAATGAGCAGGGCAACCTTGATGATGCTGTGTCCAGAATTGCGCCCGATGAAGCACTTATACAACGCCGATTAATGGCTGAAAATTCCCGGAATAAAACCTCACAGTTATATCAGAGCATGGCGCTTTTACACTCGACCAGCGGCTCAACCGCTATAAGTATCAATAATAAAGTTCTCACATCCGGCGGCGGTGCCGGCGACGGTTTTAGTTCACCCTGGACGCTATTAACCTCTGTGCAGAGCGAACATTTCGAGCGCAACCAAACTGGTAAAGAAGCCGGATACGAATCCACTAATCTCGGCGCGCTTCTAGGATTCGGGTACCGAGTCAACAACGATTTAAACCTGGGCGTAGCGCTGAATTGGTCATCTTACGAGGTAGACTTTGCCGAAAAAGGCGGCAATCTAGATTCAGACATTAGCGGCCTGACTGGATTTTTGTCCTATTACAAAGGCGCCTTTCATGCAGATGTACAAGCGGGTTACACGTCTGGAGATACAGAAGCTAAACGCGTTTTCGATTTTCCGGAAACCTCGGTTGCACTGAGCGATTACGGCAGCAACCAATGGAACCTTAGCACGCAACTAGAATGGGCTTGGCAACCAGGCGCCTGGGGAGTGCGTCCATTTGTCCGCCTGGATTATTTAAATACCGACGTAGATGCATTTACCGAAACCGGAAGTTCCATTTGGAATACGTCTGCGGGCAAACAAAATCACAAGTTACTTAATTCCAGTGTTGGTTTGGATACGTCTTACACTCTTACAAAACCCTGGGGGGTAATTATTCCGAGCTTAAAATTAAGCGCGATTAATCAATCAAACATTAATAATGACGCGGTGAATTTCCAACTCGTGGATGCAAGCAGTTTGGGTAACTTCCAACTGCGTGCGGACTCGGCAGATAGTATGTTTTACGAATGGACATTTAGCACAGCGATTGTTTTACCGAACGGTGTTTCAACATTTATTTCTGCCCGTTCAGTCAGTAGCTACAGCGAATCCAGCGCTTATCAAATCACGGGTGGCATTAACTGGGAATTTTAATTTTTTATAACGCTGAGTAGATCATGTTAAAAAAGCCCTGTTTTTGCAGGGCTTTTTATCTTCCAAACACTGTAGCTGAATTTTAAGCAGCGAATCTTTTCTATGAATAAAAAAGTTCAACCCATTCATATTGTCATGTTATTCATTCTGGTAATTAGCCTGATCATTTCAGGTCTTCACCCGTTTGATAGAACCACTTGGATACTTGAAATATTTCCCATTTTAATCGCCCTCCCTATTTTATTTTTAACCTATAACAATTTTCGTTTAACACAGCTGCTTTATTTTTTTATCTTAATTCACATGCTAATTCTGATACTTGGCGGAGCCTATTCTTACGCACGAGTTCCGCTCGGCTTCGCAATACAAGATTGGCTGAATCTATCGCGCAACCCTTACGATAAAATCGGACATTTTTTTCAAGGCTTTGTACCCGCTCTAATTGCACGAGAAATTTTAATTCGCAAAGACGTTATTAAAGGCAGAAAGATGTTGGCATTTATTGTTAGCTCTATTGTTCTTGCCATAAGCGCAAGCTACGAACTTATCGAATGGGCCACTGCACTAGTGTTACAACAAGACGCAGAAGAATTTTTAGGAACCCAAGGGGATATGTGGGATACACAATCGGATATGTTTCTTGCCTTGGCAGGAGCCATCGTAGCTTTAGCAGGTTTTACAAAAATTCATGACAGGCAGATTCGAAAAGCTCAATCGTAAAAGTTTGTTAATCCATAGCGCAAATCAACACGATCGCCCATAATTGTCAGACAAATAAATTGCAACATGCATAGTTTAAAGTGGAAAGAGAGAATGAAAAAAAATAATCATCGCAAGATCACTCTGTTTATCGTGGCACTTGTTCTGCTATTAAGTAAGGCAATCGCGGCTGACACTATTTCAGTTGATGTCAACTTGAATTCGACAACTAAAATCCAACCCACTATGTACGGTATTTTTTTTGAAGATATTAATTTTTCGGCGGATGGAGGCTTATACGGCGAGTTAGTGAAGAATCGTTCTTTTGAATTTGCCCAGCCAATGATGGGCTGGAGTCAACCAAACACAGAGCCCTACTCTGCAAATGAAAATTCCGGCACCGCAACCACGTTAAACTTTGAAAAAAATAAAACTAACAAAAATATCCTGCGTGTAAATGTATTTAACGATAAAAAATATAGCCTGGTTAACGAAGGATTTCGTGGCATAGGTGTTCGCAAAGGCGAAAGTTATCGTCTTTCATTTTATGCCGCTAATCCAGATGGCGGCATAAAACGTGTGATCGCACAGTTGGTAAATGCACAAGGTGAAATCATTGCAAATACGACGATCTCAACAACCAACAAAACCTGGCAACACTACACTAAAACTTTTGTAGCGAGTGCAACGGAAGAAAAAACGCGCCTGAAAATAATGTTTGAAGGTGCAGGCATGCTGGACATGGACATGATTTCGCTATTTCCGACAGCAACATGGAAAGGTCGCGAGAATGGTTTGCGTAAAGATGTTGTGCAACTACTGGCTGATTTGAAACCGGGATTTCTACGTTTTCCGGGTGGTTGCATCATTGAAGGACGAACTCTTGCCGAGCGTTACCAATGGAAAAATACTTTGGGGCAACCCGATACTCGTCCAACCATGATTAGCCGCTGGAACAATGAGTTTAAACACAAACTCACACCCGATTATTTTCAAAGCTTTGGCCTCGGCTTCTACGAATATTTTCAATTGGCGGAGGACATAGGAGCAGAACCGATTCCTGTATTGAGCTGCGGCATCGCGTGTCAATTTAACAGCGGCGAATTGGTACCCGTCTCTGAATTAGACCCTTACATACAGGATGCAATTGATTTAATCGAATTTGCAAACGGTCCTGCTGATTCACCTTGGGGTAAAGTGCGAACGCAAATGGGACACCCAAAAACATTCAACTTGAAATATATTGGCATCGGCAATGAGCAATGGGGCCCGCAATACATTGAACGCTTTAAAATGTTTCAGAGAGTATTAAAAGAAAAATACCCGGAAATTATTTTAATCTCAGGCTCCGGTCCCTTCGCTGACGGTCACATGTTCGATTATGCGCATCGCGAACTAAAAAAATTGGGAGCCGAAATTATTGATGAACATTACTACCAGGACATAGCCTGGTTCAAGAACAACGCCACTCGCTACGATAATTATGATCGCAAGGGGCCAAAAATTTTTGCAGGCGAATACGCGGCACAAAGTGTTGCCGTAGTAAGCCCCGAGAATAAAAACTCCTGGGCAACCGCGCTTGCAGAAGCTGCATTTATGACAGGATTGGAACGCAACGCGGATTTAGTTCAAATGACATCCTACGCACCACTGATGGCACACACAGAAGCCTGGCAGTGGTCACCCAATATGATTTGGTTTAACAATTTGCAAGTACTACCTACCGCTAATTACCAGGTGCAGAAATTGTTTTCCAACAACAAAGGCACCGATTTATTGAGCATCACTCGGGACGGAAAACCACTAACAGGACAAGACGGCCTCTATGCATCCGCAGTTACCGAAAAAGATGGTACAGAACTTATCGTAAAATTAGTGAATACTGAGTCTTATACACGCGACATTCAAATTAATTTACCCACCAACTCAATTAAATCTGACGCCAATATTACTTTGCTGACGGCTAAAACATTAGAAACAGAAAACAGCTTCGCGTCATCAGATCTTATTAAACCTGTGGTTCGCAAAGAAAAGTTTGAAAACAACGCGGCTACCTACACCGCACCACCCTATTCTGTTTCGGTGATACGTATACCTCTCAAACATTAAAAAAATTCGAAACAGAAATATTTGATGGTTCTCCTGAGGATTCACCATCAAATATTTCTAGCTTCTTAATAAAAACTAGATAGCATCCTAAAAAAACCTTTCACAAAAAACTGCCAGTTTTATATTTCTTGGCTTTTAAAAATTTACAATTCGAATATTTTATTCATGCGCCG
>CBHTVU010000253.1:0-5709 GCA_966096785.1 uncultured Gammaproteobacteria bacterium
ATAACACGACATTCAATTACGATATTCCCGCCAGCGCATGGAAGACCTCCGCAGGTGATTGGAATACTCTAGTGGTTACAGCGATTAGTGGTTCTGGTCTCACGGGGTTTTTATCAGCAGGGTTTAGTGTAGATGCTATAGATCTTGTTAATTAATTCTAGCTCGTGAAAAAAAGCCCCGAACAACTCGGGGCTTTTTTATTTTAATCTGTGTTGAATATAAGTGACTAAAAGTCCGAAAAAAATAGCAAAATAATTGTTGATTAGGGATACAAGTTTTTAATTAAAATAATAAAATTAAAGCAGGAATCTAAAAATACATGTGGATTAAAGCGAACTCATTAAGCACGCTTGGTATCAATAACACGGTTAATAGTTCCTAATGCCACAGCAACAAGAACTTCTTCAGGATTTTCTTTTGTTTCATCGAGGCTAAATACTTTCGACTCACCCACGACTTGTCTGCTACTAACGGAAAGGCTCTTTGCGCGCACGATAAGCTTGGTACCCGTAGCGGGTTTTATATAATTTATTTTTAATTCCGAGGTTACGCAGTCACCGACTTCAGACGCTGCGGCATAAGCTAAACCTATGTCAGCCATGTAGCTAATTACGCCACCATGTACTGCACCGAAATTTTGTTTAAAATCTTCTTTAACTTTTAACGACAAAACCACATTGCCCGATTCTGCGGATTCGAACTCTGTTCCCATAAAGCAACTGAACGGCTGCTGCGATAAACTTACTTTTCCCATTGCTAAAAGATCTTTCATATATTTTTCCTATTGTTAGTAACTATATCCAATACATGTCAATAGACATTTTTCAAAGCCCAAATTATTATGCCGCATCTTTAAGAAATTCGATAACCTTACAGGGATAGAAAAATGTACTGCCTATGTTCAAATAAGTCTTTTGGCGACATCATCACTTATCAATCGCAAATGCGATTACCTTTCCAAAAATTACTCGACGAATTCACAGATTGTACGTCCACCGGTTGCGGTTCTTGTATAGAACCTTTGCAAATGGAGTTGGAGCAACGAGGCTTATTATTTTTTGAACTTAACAGAGATGCAGGATGATCATATGTTATTTTCAAAACTTTTTGTAGAGATGGAAAAAGCCCGCTGGAGTTTGTTTTCGGATATCCCCTGGGAGCAATTCAACGCGGATAAATTGAGTGACCGTCAGGTGCATGGAATAAAAATGAATGCACTTTTGGAATGGGCTGCAATGCCAACCGCAGAAATGTTTTTGCGTGATAACGCGAAGGATCCAGATTTTTCTGCGTTTATGTCCATCTGGTTTTATGAAGAGCAAAAACATAGTCTCGCGCTGTTAGAGTATTTACGCCGTTTCGCCCCCAAACATTTGCCCACGGAGGAGGAATTGAGTGAGGTTAGATTTTCATTCGATTCAGCGCCACCTTTAGAATCACTCGCGTTGCATTTTTGTGGAGAGGTGCGATTAAACCAGTGGTATAAATGCGCGCTGGAATATCACGATGAGCCTGTCATCAAACATATTTATTCGCTTCTCGCGCAAGACGAAGCCAGACATGCGCGCGCTTATTTCCAATATATGCAACGAGCTATTTCTGCGCAGGGAGAAAATGCAAAATTACATTTTGCGAAAATTGGTGTGCTTATGACCAATGCTCGACTCAATCATGCACTTCACCCTACTAATTTACACGTTAATAAAGAATTGTATCCACGCGATACAGTTAACAGCCGTTTGCCAGATCCTGATTGGTTAAGACAATGGCTGGACACGGAGATCAAGTTTGATCAATCCTGGGAGAAAAAAGTGGAGGATGGAATTTTGGGAAATTTTTCTTCGTTGTTACAAAAGCCTTTCTCCTCATCGGCAGAGCTTCGCCATTATCGCAAACAACTCGAATCACAAATGGCGTAATGGTAAGTGTAATAGCTGGTGTAATCAGATAAAAAGCCAGCTCAAGTTAAATCTGAGCTGGCTTTTAGTGATTTAAATATTTTGCCAATTTTACTTTGTTATTGATTTGCTTTTGTAACGACGCACAGCTATGGCAAATAAACCCAATCCCATTAATGCAAGTGGCAATGGTTCGGGGACATCTGCATTTTTGTTCTGGAGAAGGTCAAAGGTTACTGTGACATCACCTAGCCACGCACCTTTATCATGGACTGTTACATAAGGGATTAGTCGTCCTCGATCGTTGAAGAACGCATAGCCCTCCCAGTCTTCGTCCGACACTCGTCCAAATTGCCTCCCTTGATCCATAAATATCCAAAGAAAAGCAGGTTCATCCCCATAGTCTGGCCCTGGTGATTCTATATCGCGGAATTCAAAGGTTATTCTAGCGTCTCCAACCCAATTTCTAACTTTATCTACGCCGGCAACAAATCCATAGTCAGCTAAATCAACAAAAATGAAATGGAATTCACCCCGCATCACCTGATCATAGGTTTGTACTTTGGTAATTGGAACAGCTTGGGCTCTGGAGAATAGGCACAGAAAAAATATGCCAGCGGCTATTGATAAAAACTTCATAATCAACTCCTTCTATGGCTGTCGCGTAAATTTGAAATATGTGATGAAAAATTCAATAAATCTGGTTAGAGATGTCATGAGAATACAATCACTAAATATATAACTCCTATTGTTTTGGATACGCAAGGTAAATACTGCCGCTTAAATTAAAAATAAAAAAGATGTGCGGTAATGGCGGGGGAAATTGGTAAGTAGTGCGCATGCGATTTCAAAAAAATTAAATTTTACTAATTGCGGCGCCAACTTTCTTCCTATTAGAAACTGGCTATTTCAAATCCGGGCCCAGGTCAGAAAAGTGGTCAAGCAGGCCTCTGGCGACACCCTCGGTCCATCCAACGTGCCATAATTGGCCAACTTGATTGCAGGTCAGCAACTAAACATTAAGTCGGCCGCGAAAACCTCTCGCTGCGTAATATGATTCAGCTCCGTTGTGATAAACGAATATAGTGTTATAGCGGCGATCACAAAAAAGTGCGCCACCGAGGTCTCTTACATTCTCTGGTGTTTTAATCCAGCTGGAAGTTTTCCTGTCGAATTCGCCTAACTTTTGCAATTCGCGGTATTCCTGCTCGTTAAGCATTTCAATACCTATGGTTTTCGCTAATTCAATTGCATTGCCTCCTGGCTTATTTTCCTTACGCGAATCAAGCGCTTTTCTGTCATAACATATACTGCGACGGCCTGAAGGGCTTTCGGCGGAGCAATCGTAGAAAATAAACTCATTTTTATTATTGTCGTAGCCAACGACATCTGGTTCGCCACCAGTGCGCTCCATTTCAGCGAGCACATTAAGTTTTTTAGGGATTGCTAGTAATTTTTCCTGAACTTTTTCCCAGTGAAGTACTGAGTGGCGATTCATATTTTTTTCAAATCGATGTTTAAGTATTTCTAGCAGCTCGGAGAATTCAGATTTACTCATTAGGTTTTCCTGATATTGTCAATAAAGGGGAACAATTTGAAAGCTGTTTCTCCAGCCTTATCTTATAGTGAGTATTTGTGCTATGAATATACTCTGTTATCGAACCAGACGTCGATACCGGTAGATGAGAGATGTTAAAACTGATAAAGCAATTGATGCCATTGAGCAATGGCACCTAAAATTGATACGTAAGTTATTCTAAAAATGCGTTTTCCTTTAAGTATTTCATAATCAAATCCGTTGACTCTTCAATGCTGATTTGATCAGTATTAATTTCAAGCTGCGGATCTTTAGGCTCTTCATAAATATCATCAAGACCAACAAAGTTTTTAAGTTGACCCATTCGTGCCTTTTTATACAATCCCTTCACGTCACGCGATTCGCAAACGTCAAACGAACATTTACAATAAATTTCAATAAATCTGCTTGGACCTATCAAATTTCTTACGAGTTTTCTATCGGCATCCATGGGAGACATGAATGCTGCAAGCGTTAATATGCCGGCGTCCGCAAATAACTTAGCGACTTCACCTGCGCGACGAATATTTTCACTGCGATCCGCTTTGGTAAAACCTAAGTCCTTACACAAACCCTGGCGCAATATATCGCCATCAATCAGCATTACAGGGACACTGACCTCTCTTAACCTTTTATGTACCGCTTGTGACAAGGTAGATTTTCCAGCACCGGATAAACCGGTAAACCAAAGTAGTGGCGTTTCATGTTTCATAATTTCAAGTTATAGCAAGTTTTGGGATTTGGAGCTTAAGCTACTAATATCATTAATGTCCAGACAACTAATTTTTCAAATGCAAATAATATTTTTTAAAGAAAGTTGAAAAATCCTTCATTGTGTATTAGTGTAATAATACACCAATTTAACGCATTGCAATGCATTTTTTTTCAGGGAGTTATTATGGGTTTGGTAAGTCGTGTTCTTATGATTTTCGGGTGTTCGATGATTGGTTGCGATTTATACGCGGCCTCTGCGGTATATGAAATCAGTAAAGGTAGTAATAAAGTTTATCTGGCGGGTACGATTCATTTGTTACCTAGCCAGGATTTGCCTCCGCCCGCTGAATTTGCCGCGGCTTATAAGCAGTCACAAAAAATAGTTTTTGAGACGGATATTCAAAAAAGTAGAACTCCAGAGTTTGGCCAGCGTTTTGGTCAGGCTATGACACTACCCAATAACACGACTTTAAAAGATATTTTAGATGCGGATACCTGGAATGCAT
This sequence comes from uncultured Gammaproteobacteria bacterium, assembly GCA_966096785.1. GTDB lineage: Bacteria > Pseudomonadota > Gammaproteobacteria > Pseudomonadales > Cellvibrionaceae > Cellvibrio. Next base: position 4,695 of record CBHTVU010000253.1, read on the forward strand.
TGCAGGCTTTTTCCTCAAAAAGCCAATTCCCCCTCACTCAAACAATGATGTTCAATCCTGCCATGATTAGCATTCTTATTACCCTCGCCGAAAGCGAAAAGCTAGGCGTGGGTGACGGTGTCGATGTTTATTACGATAAGCTTGCTCGTGGTGATAACAAAAATCTTGGAGAATTAGAAACAGCAGATGACGTTATCGGCTACATGAAAAGTTTTTCGCAGGAAGATCCCAACAAAATAATTATGAGCACCATTAATGATGCAGAACATATAGGTGTTGATCTTGAAAAAATGATTCTCGCTTGGAAAGCCGGTGATCTGGACCAGCTACAAAAAGAATTGGGTGACAGAATGCGTAAAGAAACTCCGAATGCTTACAAATCACTTGTCATTAATCGCAATAAAAAATGGCTACCCAAAATAAAAGCTATGTTTAAAACATCGGAAATTGAAATGGTATTAGTGGGTAGTTTGCATTTGTCTGGTGAGGAAGGACTATTAGCTATGCTCAAAAAGGAAGGTTATCAAGTAAAGACATTTGCAATTAGCAAGGATAAATCATGAGCCAATCTATTATTGATATTAAACAGCTTGAACGTCACATTGATAAACAAAATATTATTAAAGGCGTTAGCGCGCAAGTTAATACGGGTGATGTGATTGCGTTGCTCGGCAAAAATGGCGCGGGCAAAACTACGCTTATAGAAACGCTTTTGGGGTTCAGCTATCCCTCTCGGGGAGAAGTGACATTGTGGGGGAAGCCTGCTACAAAAATTGACGGTGAGATAAAGGCAAATATAGGTTTTGTCCCACAGCAATCCGAGTTGATAAACCATATTAGTGTTGGCGATCAAATTCAATTATTTCGTCGTTTTCGACATAACTGGGATCAGCAATTAGTCGATAAGCTTACAGATGAATGGGAAATTCCCGCAGAAAAAACTGTCGCTAAACTGAGTGTTGGCCAGCAGCAGAAATTATCAATTCTATTGGCTATAGCTCATCAACCGCAATTA
>CBHTVU010000254.1:0-5670 GCA_966096785.1 uncultured Gammaproteobacteria bacterium
ATGATTTGTTAATTGGCTTGGAAAAATTTACGGTTGCGCATTGGTGGTTGATTCAGTACCGAATGCCCTTGGCCTATATTCAAGCTGAAATGGACAACGTAATTGGTTTGAATATTAATTTTCCCAACTCCGCGACAAATCTTGGCGAACAAGAGCTTGTGTTAAGGGAAATTGAACTGGTTGGTGAGTGGATCAGTACCGAGGATTGGTACCTGAGTATTTTATTACTTTGGTTGGGGGGGATTTGTATTTGGATTCTGCTCGGGTTTATTCGTCTAGTGCGTAAAAGCGAAAAAGATGTTGCTGTTATTTCGGAGTTATCGGACAGCAATCGTCGACTCAAAGTAGAAACTGATAAGTTTCGTCGTTTATCCACGGTAGATCCGCTAACTCAGATCTACAACCGTTTCGGTATAGATCAAATTATTTCGAACATTATGAGTTCGAAAGAAAGTTACGCAGAAGCAACATCTTTGTTTTCCCTGATCATTATCGATATAGATCACTTTAAACGAATCAATGATACCCGCGGTCACGATTCTGGTGATCTGGTTTTACAACGGGTAGCACAAATTATTAGCAATCACGTGCGCCAACAAGACTACGTGGGGCGTTGGGGAGGAGAAGAGTTCCTGGTGATCCAGCCTTATACCGATGCTCGCGACGCAATGGTCATGGCTGAAAAGTTGCGGGGAATAATAGCGACATCCTTATTTGATCCTGCAAATCCGCTGGCGGTGACCGCTAGTTTTGGTGTTAGTGAATTTAGGCGGGGTGATGATTTCGGCGCGAGTTTCAGGCGCGCTGATGTTGCTCTTTATTCTTCCAAAGCAGCAGGGCGGAACTGTTGTATGTTAGCCGAATAATAGGTGACTTTTAATTATCCATACTTATCATTTTAATGCTGGACGAATTTAGTGTTATATAACCATTGTGATTTTTATTTAACCCAAATAATTCATAAATAATTGTAAGAAATTCCAGGGAGTGACTATACCTATACTATTCGGACCATTTTCCCCCGAAGCAAATGTTTCTGATTTAGCTTAGTGCATGTTTGAATCTGTTAGCTTTCAAAAAGGAGAAATAAACTGACAAACTTAACATCGCTGACACATAGAATTATTGCAACCTCATTAATTTTTGTGATCGCCCTATGCGCAAATGCGGAGGACGAACAGGCCTACACTTGGTCGACCACCTTAACGCTTGAATCCATTAGCAATCTACATGGGGGTGTCAAAACCGGAACGCGTAATCTTGCTAATCTGGATGTGAGTTTAACGGCGGATACCGAATCAGCAGGCTGGTGGAACAATGGGACTTGGTTTGCCTACGTATTGGGCACCTATGGTAAGCCGCCGTCCGAATTAACGGGCGAGCTGCAAACTCTCTCAAATATAGAAGCCTATGACAACTTAACGCTCTACGAATTTTGGTATCAACACAGTTTTTTGGATGGAGCCGTAAAATTATTGGCGGGATTGCATGATTACAATTCCACATTTTATTCTCTCGAGTCCGCAAGCTTGTTTAGCTTGTCTTCATTGGGTATAGGGCCGGAAGCTGCACAAGCAGGCACCTCAATATTTCCCATAGCAGCGGCGACTGTCCATCTCGCTCTTTCACATAATGATCAATATTTTTTACTGGCTGCTTACGATGGCATTGCCGGTGATCCTGCGCATCCACACGGAACTCACGTTGTGTTTAAAAAATCTGACGGAATATTGACCGCAGCCGAGTGGGGTTTTGCCCAGGAAAAAAACTATAAATTTGGATTGGGTGGATGGCAAACATCTGCAGAAGTTGAAAATCCCGTTGATGGAACTTTAGTAGATGACAACAATGGTTACTACTTGATTGGCGAAAAATACTTTACTGAAAATTTAGCAGTATTTTTTCAATATGGTCGAGCCGCGAGTAGAAAAAATCAAGTCGATGTTTATAGCGGTACGGGCATCACCTATAGCGGATTTTGGGTAGACGATGACTCTGTTGGCGTAGGTTATGCGCGAGCAAAAAATAGCTCTGCATTTTTGCGGGAGAATGCGGATTTGCTATCTGCTGAAACTATTGTCGAGATGACTTATGCTCGGCCCTTAACAGAAAAAATTAGTTTTCAAACAAGTGTGTATTATCTGGAGCATCCTTCCATGGACCCTATGGTAGATAATGCTGTGGCCCTTGGTCTGCGTTTATACATTAATTTGTAGAATGTGCAAAGATTGTGAAAGTTGTAAAAACGACAATCCACTGTCAGTCTTAAAGGCGATTTGCGGCACATTTATCTTCGCAAGGTGCTTAGTTGTCGTTGAATTGGAATTTATAACCAGCACCATAAACAGACGAAATTATTTCTTTTGATGTAAGTGGTAATAATTTTTTACGCAGCTTGGTGATGTGAGAATCCATTGTTCGGTCACTTACAACACGATGATCACTGTAAGCATTTTTCATAAGCTCCTCCCGAGAAATAATCGTGTTAGGCCGCTCCGATAATGTTTTTAATATTCGATACTCAATTAAGGTCAGCTCAACTTTATTATCCCCGTGCATAGCGGTTAATGATTCTTTGATAAGTTGAAAATCGTGTGAGGGTTGCTCAGGATGAATGCGTTTCATAATCGCTTTAACCCGCGCAACTAATTCGCGCGGGCTAAACGGTTTACAAATGTAATCATCTGCACCTAATTCAAAACCCAATAAGCGATCTGTTTCTTCAATTCGAGCAGACATAATAATCACGGGTGTGTTTGTGGTGCTTCGGATTTCCTGGCATAAGCTTAACCCGCTGAGCTGCCCTGACTTGCTCGGCAGCATTATATCTAGCAGTATTAAATCCCAGGAGTTGTTGTGAATGTTTTCGAGACCATTGTCGGCATCGTGGATCAAGGTACAACTAAAACCTTCACTACTGAGATAGTCGCGCACTATAGTGCCTAAATCAATTTCATCTTCAACAATTAAAATATTCATAGATTATCCTTTTGACAGGGAAGGCTAATAATCACACTCAATCCACCCAGTGCGCTGTTACCAGTAATAATTTTTCCGTCGTGAGCAGTAACTATATTTTTACAAATAGATAATCCCAATCCTGCTCCGCCAGTACTTCTATGGCGTGACGAATCTGCGCGATATAAACGTTCGAACAATTTTTCGTGGTGCTCATCAGCAACACCCGGCGCTGTATCTTCGATGCAAATAATTGCTTGCTGTTGTTCAAGTTTGAGCGATATTTGAGTCTGACCGGGTGAATTAGTATATTGAAGGCTATTTTTTAATAAATTGACAAATAATTGTTGAAGTCGATTTTGATCACCGAAAATAATCACCGGTGTATTCGTTATGGACAATGTTAAGTCGATTTTTTGTGACAGAAATTGTGGTTGCATGGAGTTAACTGATTCTTGCAATAAAGCCGCTAAATCCAGGCTACTTTTACGATATGTCATACCCCCCAAATCAGTCAGCGATAGTTCGTATAAATCGGTTACCAAATGTTTCAATCGCTGGCTGTGATTAATTAATCGCGTAATCGCCTCGCGATTCAATGGCCTCACTCCGTCTTCCATGGCTTCAAGTTCTGCTTGTAAAACGGCGAGGGGTGTGCGCAATTCATGGGAAATATCTGCCACCCATTGTCGTCTTGTCTGTTCACTTTGCTCTAATATTTCGCCCAGGTCATTTAAATGATTGGAAAGTTCGGTAAGTTCGTCGCGACCTTTAAGTGAAATTTTTTCGCGGTAGTTTCCCTGGCTAAAAGAATTAACCTGACGCACCAGATAATTAATACGTTGTGTCAGTAAATGCGCCAGTGGAAAAGCGGCCAGGCTCGCGATAATAAGTGCGACAAGAATTACCAGCGACAATTTGTGTTCCTGGCCTTGAGCAAAATCCGCATCCTGTAAGTCGCGTACCGCAGGATTGAATGGAATTCCAAGGTAGCCTATGGTTTTATCATCACTGATTAGAGGAATTAAAAATGCTTCATTCAAAGCTTGGTTTTTTCCCGCTACCAATTTCTTTTTTTCATCCAGTAAAAAAAGAAATTGCAGTGCACTGACAGGCGGCATGCGTCTTAGCTCACGCCAATCTCTGGGTGCATGATTTTCCTGGACAGAACGTCTTATGTGATTGTCCGGTAATGACTCGTTGTATTTTTCCCGGTCACGACGACGCTCGCCAGGTTCATTTGGGAGAGGAGGAAGGTGATCGCCAGCGTTTCGTCTGAGCATTGCACGCATGTGTTCGCGTGTTTCGGTTTCCAGTGTGGTGGCAACGTAAGTATTCCAGTCGTCAATCCAATCCCAGTTTTCAGCAGTGCGAAATTTTTTTATGAGGTCTTTAATCAGGGGTTGTGCGAAGCGCGTTTCTTTTTGTTCGATATAAAACCAGAAATCCTGTTTGAAATTATATTTTATAAATACATACAGCCCCGTTGTTAGCAGGCTGCAAACAATTAGCATCATGATAAAAAATTGCATTCTTAACTTGAACATACAGCACTTAACCTTCACATCTTGATAATGCCAGTCTAGTAAACCTCATGCTCCTTAATCAATTCTCGACCACGTGAGTCTGGTTTGCATACTCTTTTCATTGAACCAATTGGCGAACGATTAATTGGAGAATGAGTTTTTTGGTGTTTGGTTGGGATTTGTAGTTTTAAGTTCAGGGACTCTATTCCAAGGGTGAGTTTGCCGGGTGACTAGGGTAGAATGTGAATACTTGAGTGTATTACTAGGTTTTAGTTCACTATGGCGCACGAGATGCGCATTGATCAGTGTTCCGTGTATTCGTTATTTACTGTTTAAGTTACTTATTGTTTAAGAGGTGCTTTATGGACGTTCTAGAAAATATCAAACAACAAATTGCCGCGAACCCGGTAATTCTTTTTATGAAAGGCTCACCCAATGCTCCACAATGCGGCTTTTCAATGCGCGCATCACAAGCGGTAATGGCGTGCGGCCAACGTTTCGCTTACGTTGATGTATTGAGCAACCCTGATATTCGTGCCGAGCTTCCCAAATATGCCAACTGGCCAACTTTTCCACAATTATGGGTTAAAGGAGAGTTAGTTGGCGGCTGCGATATAGTCACCGAAATGCATGAGAAGGGTGAATTAAAGCCTTTGATTGACTCAGCTGTTAGCGCTGGCTAGTTATTCTTGTGTTTGAAAGGAGCCAGTAATACTGGCTTTTTTCATTTATAGCAGAGCCGATTTTAGCTGCCGGTTAATAGCACCATAAGTATCACTATCAAACCAATCCCGCTTACTACACATAAGCCAATGCCCAGCCATCGTTTTTCGCGCAGACGTTTTTGGTCAGTGTTGCGTTGCAGCTCGTGGGCTTGCCACATGATGCTGCGTGATTTCTGAAGTTTTATCTTTATCTGTTCGAGCGCGGCCAAGTCTTTCCGGATTTGATCTGTGGCACTTTGATCGGCAATATTCTCCGCTGATAACTTATGTTGCAGCGTCGCTACCTGTTTATCAATTTGCGCGATTTTTTGATCAATGTTGAGCGAGATTTCTTCAATATTCATTGATTGATTGGGTCCACGAGGAAAGGCTGGGATATAAGAAAAGCTGGTTTTAAGAGTAGCAGAAGCACTCTGGTTTTTCTTTAGACCGCATTGGCCAAATATAATGACTGCGAATCT
>CBHTVU010000255.1:0-5643 GCA_966096785.1 uncultured Gammaproteobacteria bacterium
AGCAGACTCGGGTGATCGTCCCGACCATGACTGATGTCCTCTGCGGTGCAAGTCGTCCGGGCCACTTCGAAGGTGTAACGACCGTCGTTACCAAGTTATTTAATATCGTCCAGCCGGACGAAGCAGTGTTCGGGATTAAAGACTTCCAGCAATTGGCCGTTATTCGTCGCATGGTGGAAGACCTTTGTATCCCCATTAAAATTGTTGCTGGCGAGATTGTGCGTGAAGCAGATGGTTTGGCCATGAGTTCTCGCAATGGTTTTATCACCGCGGACGAACGCCCACGGGTGGCGCAACTTAATCGCAGTTTGAATTGGATCAAGCAACAAATTGAGCAGGGAAATCGTGACTTTAGCGGGTTGACCGCAACCGCAAAGGAACAAATTCAGGGTGCCGGATTCAAAGTGGATTACTTGAGCATCTGCAATAGCCGAACACTGGAAATGGCCGCTCATGATGATAAGGAAATTACGATTCTTGGTGCTATGTATACACAAGGCGCACGCTTGATAGATAATGTTTCCGTCGTTTTGGGTTAACGCTCAAACGATAGTTGGGGGTGGGATAATCGAGATCCCGAGTATGCGCTGAGGCGATACTCAAATGGTGCGTCAGTAAAGTTTTTACTGACGAAGGAAGTCGATCAAGGTTAGGGCTGCAATGAACATTTTTTGCCGCCCCCTTACACGGGCAACAATCAACATTTCGGCTTCTGGAGATTACTTATGTTAACTCACATGCTTAAAGCAAAATTACACATGGCCAAAGTGACCCAGGCGGAGCTTTGGTATGACGGTTCCTGCGCAATTGATGCTGACCTCGTAAAGTTAGCGGGCATGCGCGAATTCGAGCAAATCGATATTTATAACGTAAGCAATGGCGAGCGTTTTCACACCTACATTATTCTCGCCGAAGCTGGTTCAGGCACTTTTTCCATGAATGGTGCTGCTGCTCGTAAGGTGTCAGTAGGTGATCGCGTGATTATTGCGACTTACGGTTATTTCAATGATGCGGAATTAGCGGTGCACAAACCGAAGCTTGTTTATTTAAATGAAGATAACACGGTAAACCGCACGTCAGACACTATTCCAACGCAAAATCAGGACACTCAACCGCTAAAAAATTGAGTCGACATTAGTTATTAAAAAGGCCGCTTTTGCGGCCTTTTTTTATGCCTGCAAAAATTAAATGTAATGCGGTTTGCCAGATCAAAATCTTAGTGATATGGTTATATATACAGTATTTGTGGGTGGTGAATTATGAGCAAAATTTTAGAGAAATTGACCATTTTGTCGGATGCCGCCAAATACGATGCATCCTGTTCATCCAGTGGAAGCAAGCGAGCAAACGCGTCCAAAGGTTTGGGTAATTCAGATGGAATGGGAATTTGCCATAGTTATACCGAAGATGGCCGCTGCGTTTCGCTGCTTAAAATTCTGTTTACCAATCACTGCATTTACGATTGCGCCTATTGCGTGAGCAGACGCACTAATGATGTAAAACGCGCTGCATTTACCGTGGAAGAAGTTATAGATCTTACAATTAATTTTTATCGCCGAAATTACATTGAAGGTTTATTTCTTAGCTCCGGTATTTTTAAAAATGCTGACTACACCATGGAGCGATTGGTGCGAGTTGCGAAGACCTTACGCACCGTGCACAACTTCAACGGCTACATTCATTTAAAAGCGATTCCCGGTGCAAGCCCAGAGCTTCTGCATGAAGCGGGTTTGTATTCCGATCGGCTCAGCGTAAATATCGAAATTCCCTCAGAAGCAAGTTTGCAAAAAGTTGCGCCGGAAAAAAATTACAGCGACATCATCACACCCATGAATTATTTGTCCGGCGAGAAAGATCGTTATGTGGATGACAAACTTCGTTTCAAATCAACACCGCAATTTTTACCCGCAGGCCAAAGCACGCAATTAATTGTGGGTGCATCGCCCGAAAGCGATACGCAGATTTTGCGGTTAGCAGATGGCCTTTATAAATCCCAAAAATTAAAACGCGTTTATTACTCTGGTTATGTGCCAATCCAAACCGATAATCGTGTTCCCTTAGTTGCTGCACCACCTTTACTGCGTGAAAACAGAATTTATCAAGCGGATTGGTTATTGCGATTCTATAAATTTTCAGTGGATGAAATTCTTGACGAAAAAAATCCTAATCTGGATCTGGATATAGACCCCAAGTTAGGTTACGCCTTGCGTAATCCAGAAAAATTTCCCGTCGATATAAATCGCGATGACTACGAGATGATTTTACGTGTGCCGGGGATAGGTGTTAAATCCGCCAAGAAAATTATTTCGTCACGTATTCATCAGCGTTTAAATTCGGATCACCTGCATAAAATCGGCGTGGTATTAAAGCGCGCGCGTTATTTTATCTCCTGCCCAGGCTTACCCGCACGACAAAAAGATCATCAAATGCTCGATATTAAAAATTTGATTATTGCAGGCGAAGCGGCACAGATGCCACCGCAACTTAGCTTATTCGGATAGTGCTGATGTCAACTTTTTTTTATGATGGTAGTTTTGAGGGGATGCTCTGTTGCGTTTTCCAGGTTTATACCATGAAGTCAGTGCCACATAACATTTTATCCAACGCTTATGCTCAGCGTGGTTTGCTCGATTTGGCCAGCTTTGTGCCCACTAATGACGAGCATGCTGAAAGAGTTTTAAAGGCAGTAGACGCTCGCACCAATGGTAAAGGTGTTAAATTAATTTATTGTGTTTTTTTGTCTGAGTTACCGGATAAGGAAATGTTAATTTTTCGATTGATTAAAATCATTACGGATGCAAATATCGAGACAATTCTTGAAAATTACGGGAATGAATTTATTTTAAAAGCATCGAAAATCGAGCGAATGATGCACCGTGAAGTTCATAGAATGCATGCCTTTGTGCGTTTCCAAAAAGCAAATACTGGAATTTTTTACGCAGCAATCGATCCGGATTTTGATGTGCTACCATTAATCGGTGATCATTTTGAGCGCCGCTATGCCGATCAACCCTGGATCATCGTCGATACCAAACGCCATTATGCGTTGCACTACAATTTAATAGATACAAAATTCGTGACCTTGGATGATCCAGTATTTAATTTCAGTAACGGTGATTTAAAGCAAGAAATAATCGATGATAAGGAAAAAATGTATCAGTCTTTATGGGAAAACTATTTTCATTCCGTAAATATTAAAGAGCGAAATAATCCCAAATTGCATTTGCGACATGTACCTAAGCGTTATTGGAAATATTTGATTGAAAAAAAGTTGCCCTCTAAAAACGCAATTGTTGAAAAAAATAGAGATGTAAATAAAGCTCAACATATAAAAAATACACTCACATCTGTGTAAAAAAGCGTAATCATAAAAAATAAAGGCAAAGACTAAAGTCGTAGGGCAAAAAGCACCCTGTATCATTGAGCTTTTTGGGGGTGAGCTGGTAAGCTAGGCAGCTGTCAAAAAGGTCGTTTTGAGGTAAGCCAGTACGGTATCAAGTGCATTAAACGCACAGGAAACGCGCCTTTTTCGTCCGTTAACCGCCAGTATCTTTTAACCGCCAATAACGAATAAATCAACCAGGTAGGAATCATGTCAGAAGTTCATCTTTATCCCGTTCCCGAAAGTTTCAAAAACAGTGCTGCAATTGACCTTGAAGGCTACAAAACCTTGTATGCGCAATCAATTAACGACGCTGATACTTTTTGGGCGGAACAGGCTAAGCAATTTTTGACATGGCAGGCTCCCTGGACTCAAGTAACCAAAAGTGATTTGCGCAAAGGCGAGGTGGCTTGGTTTATCGATGGGAAGTTAAACGTCAGCGTTAATTGTATTGACCGCCATTTGCCCGGCCGTGCTGATCAAACCGCCATTATTTGGGAAGGTGATGATCCCGACGAAGATCAATTTATTTCCTATCAGGAATTGCATGATGAGGTTTGCCAGCTAGCCAACGCGTTGCGCGCTCGCGGCGTTAAAAAGGGCGATCGCGTTTGCATTTACATGCCCATGATTCCCGAAGCCACTTACGCGATGCTCGCCTGCGCGCGCGTTGGTGCGGTGCATTCAGTTGTTTTCGGTGGTTTTTCTCCAGAAGCATTAAAAGATCGTATTTTGGATGCCGATTGCCGAGTGGTTATCACCGCCGATGAAGGTTTGCGTGGTGGTAAACGTGTGCCGCTTAAAGCTAATACGGATACTGCTTTGGCCAATTGTCCAGATGTTCACACCTGTATTGTTGTGCGTCGCACTGCCGGTTCAATCAGTTGGGATGGCGCGCGCGATTTTTGGTATCACGACCTTATCGCCAAACAGCCAACGCAGTGCGAACCGGAAGTAATGGATGCCGAAGATCCGCTATTTATTCTTTACACGTCTGGCTCCACCGGTAAGCCAAAGGGTGTGCTGCACACCACCGCAGGTTATTTGCTGCAAGCCGCCATGACTCACAAATATGTGTTCGATTATCAGGAAGGCGATACCTACTGGTGTACGGCGGATGTAGGGTGGGTGACCGGCCACAGTTATATTGTTTACGGCCCACTGACTAATGGTGCGACGACTCTGGTTTTTGAAGGCATTCCTACTTATCCCGATGCCTCGCGTTTCTGGCAAGTCATCGATAAACATCAAGTCAATATTTTCTACACCGCACCTACCGCAATTCGTGCGCTTATGGGTGCAGGCGATGATTGGGTTAAGAAAACTGCGCGCACCAGTTTGCGCGTGCTCGGTACTGTAGGTGAGCCAATTAATCCTGAAGCGTGGGAATGGTATTACCGCGTGATTGGCAACAGTAATTGCCCAATTGTGGATACCTGGTGGCAAACCGAAACCGGTGCGCACATGCTCACACCATTACCTGGAGCCATAGATTTAAAACCCGGCTCCGCAACGCTTCCATTCTTCGGTGTACTACCCGCTTTGCTGGATGCTGAAGGCAAGGAAGTTCAAGGTGCAGGCGAGGGCAATCTTGTTATCAAAGCAGCATGGCCAAGCCAAATCCGCAGCGTGTACGGCGATCATCAACGTTGCATCGATACTTACTACAGCACTTATCCTGGATATTATTTTACTGGCGACGGTGCACGTCGTGATGCAGATGGTTACTACTGGATCACCGGCCGCGTAGACGATGTACTCAACGTATCCGGTCACCGCATGGGCACAGCCGAAGTTGAATCAGCGTTAGTGCTGCATGAAAAGGTTGCGGAAGCTGCGGTGGTTGGTTATCCGCATGACATCAAGGGCCAAGGCATTTACGCTTATGTAACATTGATGACTGGCGAGCAACCCAGCGATGATTTGAAAAAAGAATTGCTAGCCTTGGTGGTAAAAGAAATCGGCGCAATCGCACGGCCAGATATTATTCAATGGGCGCCAGGTTTGCCCAAAACCCGTTCAGGAAAAATTATGCGCCGCATATTGCGTAAAATCGCCGCGAACGAAATTGATTCTCTAGGCGACACTTCGACGCTCGCAGATCCATCGGTAGTAACGCAATTAATTGATAATCGTGCGAATAAATAGTTTTTGTCATTAGAAATAAAAAAGGGGCGCAACGATAGCGCCCCTTTTTTATTGTCTTTGTCCCGTCCTGAAATAGGTTTACAACGTGGAGACCTATTTTGGAAAAGCCTATT
>CBHTVU010000256.1:0-5609 GCA_966096785.1 uncultured Gammaproteobacteria bacterium
CGATTTTGGTTTTGAGCGCAGCCAGATCTTTTTCGAGCTTGCGATTTTGAGCTACTAACTGTTCAAGCTTTTCGGTGAGATTGTCGCGATTGGCTTTTAATACTCGCGCGCTCGCGTCGACAAGTTCTTCAACTTTATCAAACAACGCTATAGCTCTTGCTCCGGTTACCGCTTCAATACGGCGCACGCCTGCAGCAACACCGGACTCAGAAGTGATACGGATCAAGCCTATATCGCCCGTCCGCTGAACGTGGGTGCCACCACAAAGTTCGATAGAAAAACCATCGCCCATAGTCAGTACACGAACGCTATCGCCGTATTTTTCGCCGAATAATGCCATTGCACCTTTGGCTTTAGCCTGCTCCATGTCGCACAGTTCAGTCGCAACATTGGAATTTAGACGGATCTGATCATTAACCAAATTTTCGATGGCTTTTAGCTGTTCGTGGGAGATGGCTTCAAAATGCGAGAAATCGAAACGTAAACGCTCGGAATCTACGAGGGATCCCTTTTGAGTAACATGTTCGCCCAAAACTTTACGCAAGGCAGCATGCAACAAGTGAGTCGCAGAATGGTTCAGTGCAGTTGATTGACGTACGCCAGAATCAACTACGGCTAAAACCTCGTCACCAATACTGATGGTGCCAGTTAATACACGCACCAAGTGCAAATTACTTGAGCCTTGCTTGTGGCAATCGCGAACTTCAATATGCGTTGCACCAGCGGTTAGATAACCTGTATCGCCCGCCTGACCACCCGACTCGGCGTAAAAAGGAGTTTGATCCAGTACGATTACACCGTCGTCACTTTCACTCAAATGCTCAACTTTGGCACCATCTTTTAAGAGCGCAACAACCTTGCCTTTCTCCGCCAGAGAGTTGTAGCCCATAAATTCACTAACAGGCAATTCCAAACCTGCTGCGGTGTAATCAACTTTGAACGAACCTGCCGCGCGTGCACGGGTGCGTTGTTCGTTCATTGCAGATTCGTAGCCAGCAAGATCAATCGTAAGACCTTTTTCGCGTGCTATGTCGTTAGTTAAATCGAGTGGAAAACCGTAAGTATCGTAGAGCGTGAAGACGACCTGACCGGGAATTTCAGTGCCGGAAATTTTACTCAGCGCATCTTCCAGAACACTAATGCCTTTATCCAGGGTTTTCTCAAATTGTTCTTCTTCCGCCAAAAGCACGCGTTCAATGTGCGCGCGATTTTTAATAAGTTCTGGATAAGCATCGCCCATAACTTCAGCTAGAGCTTTTACCAGTTTGTGAAAGAAAGGTTGCTTCTGGCCGAGTTGATGGCCGTGACGAATCGCGCGGCGAATAATACGGCGCAGCACATAACCGCGGCCTTCGTTCGATGGTGTAACACCATCAGTAACAAGAAATGCGCATGAACGAATGTGGTCGGCAATTACGCGGAGGGATTTATTTTCCAGGTCGCGATTGCCAGTTGCATCTGCGGCGGCTTTTAAAAGATGTTGAAACAAATCGATTTCGTAGTTGGAATGAACATGCTGCATAACCGCAGAAATACGCTCAAGGCCCATGCCCGTATCTACCGATGGAGCTGGTAGCGGATGCAAAACACCGTCCGGAGTACGGTTAAACTGCATGAACACGTTGTTCCAGATTTCGATAAAGCGATCACCATCTTCTTCAGGTGAACCTGGAGGGCCGCCCCAAATATCGGCGCCGTGATCATAGAAAATTTCAGTGCAAGGACCGCAAGGGCCTGTATCGCCCATGGCCCAGAAATTGTCGGATGCGTAAGGCGCACCTTTGTTGTCACCGATGCGGATAATTCGCGCAGTGGGAACACCGATTTCTTTGGCCCAAATATCGTAGGCTTCGTCATCGGATGCATAGACAGTGACGGTGAGTTTTTCGGCAGGAATATTTAACCAGTCTTTGGAGGTCAGAAATTCCCACGCATAAATAATCGCGTCGCGCTTGAAGTAATCGCCAAAACTGAAGTTGCCGAGCATCTCAAAAAAAGTATGGTGACGCGCTGTGTAGCCCACGTTTTCCAGATCGTTATGTTTGCCACCCGCTCGAACACAACGTTGCGAGCTAGTAGCACGAGTGTAGGGACGTTTGTCACCGCCGAGAAATACGTCTTTAAACTGAACCATACCTGCGTTGGTAAATAGCAACGTTGGATCGTTTCCTGGAATCAGGGAACTACTGGGAACAATGGTGTGGCCCTTACTTTCAAAATACTTAAGGTAGGCGTCGCGTATTTCTGCGCTCTTCATAAATCTTCCAATTATTGGGTGGCTTGATGTTGTTCTTTCTTGGCTTGGCGCTGTTCTTTTTCTTCAAGGCTTATTTTGCGCGCCTCGTTTTCCAACATCACGGGAATACCATCGCGAATCGGATAGGCCAATCCACTCGACCAGCAGATTAATTCTTGCTGCTCCGGAAAATATTCAAGGGCTGCTTTACTGACCGGGCACACCAAAATACTGAGTAATTTTTTGTCGATCATGAATCAACTCTTTCGATAGCCAAACTAGGGGCGATATATTAACCGCTGGCGCCTGTCATGTCTCTATAGAAGCTGTAATCAGTTGGACAAAAAGCACCTTCAAACGACCCATGTGAGTGGTTTACTCTTGAGGCCCGACCAATAATTGCGGATCAACGCGCTCCTCAAACCAATTCATCGCCCAATGCAGATGCGGGCCAGAAGCTCGACCCGTTTTTCCGACCAACGCTATGTCTTGTCCCTGAGAAATTTTGTCGCCTTCTTTCACGAGAATTTTGCTCAAATGGATAAAGGTCGATGACAAACCGTGGCCATGATCAACAATGAGTGTGCCGCCAGACAAAAACATATCCGGGTGTGCAAGTGTCACTGTTCCGCCTGCAGGTGCTTTAACAAGTGCACCCACCGGTCTTGCAATATCAAGTCCTACATGGGGCGTACCGGGTATGCCGTTGTACACACGCTGACTGCCATAAACTCCACTAATCGGCCCCATTAAAGGCCACTGAAATTTTTGTGTGAAAAAATTCAACGGCAGATCTACCTTGCGCGCTTTTTTTACTAGTGCTGCTTCGCGAGCTATACGTTCGGTTTGTTCTTTTGAGGGTTCAACAGTTGCTTGCGGGACACCCTCAACGCGCTGGACATTGTATTCACGCGCTTTAACATTAAATTTGTGAGCTTCACTTTTACCTTGTGAAATCGTGGTGATTACTGCTGTAGTCGGTGCATCACGACCAAGACCTATCACAAATTTGCCATCTTGAGTTAACTGCAATTTTCGCTGGTTATATTCAACAGCAACGCCTTTGGGTACTTGCCCAATAAGCACTGCGCCTTGCTGCCATTCACCGGTAATTTCCAACGCATTTGCCGACGAAACGGCAACGGAAAATAATAAATTGGCAATAACTTTACCGAGATGTTTCTTCATTTTTTTGAAATACCAAACGAAATTTAAAAAATTGCAGACATAAAAAAACGGCAGACTTGCTGCCGTTTTTTTGAAAAGCACCCGCTTTTAAACACGCAGGATTCTCATGGTATTTGTGCCACCAAGAACAGTGGTGTCACCATTCGAGAGAATCACTAAATCACCGTCAACCAAAATATTTTTTGTTTTCAACAAATTCACTGCGCGATCAAAATCTTCTGCGCAAGGAATAGTTGCCGTGTCAAAAGCTACTGGATAGACACCGCGATAAAGCGCAACTTTACGCTGCGTGCTCACGTGGCGAGAGAAAGCAAAAATAGGCAATTGCGAACCAACACGCGACATCAAGCGAGGAGTGCTACCAGATTCAGTCAAACATATAATAGCTTTCACACCTGCCAAATGATTCGCCGTGAACATGGCGGCCAAAGCGATCGACTCGTCGATGGTGCTGAAATGTTCATCCATACGGTACTTATCAAAACTCGCCGTTGGATGTTGTTCCGCACCCAAAATAATACGCACCATTGCTTCAACAGTTTGAACAGGATAACTACCTGCTGCCGTCTCTGCAGACAACATCACCGCATCAGTTCCATCCAGCACTGCATTCGCCACGTCGAATACTTCTGCACGCGTTGGCAGCGGGCTGTTGATCATGGACTCCATCATTTGCGTCGCCGTGATCACCACTTTGTTCAATGCACGAGAACGCTCGATAATGCGCTTTTGTACACCGATCAAAGCAGCATCGCCAATCTCAACGCCAAGGTCACCACGAGCAACCATCACCGCGTCAGATGCACGAATGATGTCATCCAGAGTTTCGTTGTCAGCAACGGCTTCAGCACGTTCAATCTTAGAAACCAAACCTGCTTTACCACCAGCAGCTTCCATCAAGCGACGCGCGAGATTCATATCTTCAGCGCTGCGAGGGAAAGACACAGCTAAATAATCCACATCAATTTCAGCCGCAGTTTTGATATCAGCCATGTCTTTTTCAGTCAAGGCTGGCGCAGTCAAACCACCGCCTTGACGGTTGATACCTTTGTTGTTCGACAAAGGTCCGCCAACAGCTGTTGTGGTGTAAATGCGTGGGCCTTCAATACGATCAACCTTTAACACTACACGGCCATCGTCGAGCAACAACATGTCACCAGGTACGCAATCGTTAGGTAATTCTTTGTAGTCGATACCGACTTGATCCTGATTGCCAGCATCGCGTTCAAGGGTTGCGTCCAAAATAAATTTGTCGCCAACATTGAGATGAATTTTGCCCTGGGCAAAACGCGCTACACGAATTTTTGGGCCCTGCAAGTCGCCGAGCACAGCAACATATTTATTGTGCTTGGCAGCCAATTCACGAACCATTTCCGCACGGCGTTTATGATCTTCAGGTGAGCCGTGTGAAAAATTCAAACGAACGACGTTAACACCCGCCAAAATCAGTTGTTCCAGAACTTCTGGTGATTCTGAAGCAGGGCCAAGGGTACTAACGATTTTTGTACGTCTTAACATGATTGATTTTCTCTTTTTTATTTAGCTGACATCAACGCGAGGGTGTTATCCAACATGCGGTTAGAGAAGCCCCACTCGTTGTCATACCAGCTCAATACTTTTACCCACTTGCCGTACACTTTAGTTTGCAGGGAATCGTAATTTGAAGAGTGTGGGTTGTGGTTGAAATCGATAGAAACTAAAGGCTCATCAACAAAGGCCAACACGCCTGGCATTTCAGTTTCAGCCGCTTTTTTCATCGCAGCGTTAACAGATTCAACCGTCACGTCTTTTTCTACTAACACGTTCAAGTCAACCAAGGATACGTTGATCGTTGGAACACGAACTGAAATACCATCCAACTTGCCTTTCAATTCTGGCAACACCAAACCTACCGCTTTTGCAGCGCCGGTAGTAGTTGGAATCATTGATTGAGTCGCTGAACGAGCGCGATAAATGTCTTTGTGGAATACGTCAGACAAGACTTGGTCATTCGTGTAGGAGTGAATGGTAGTCATTGAACCCTGAACGATTTTGAAGTTGTCGTTCAATACTTTTGCAATTGGAGCCAAGCAGTTGGTGGTGCAAGACGCGTTAGAAATAATGGTGTCAGTCGCTTTCAACACATTGTTATTTACACCGAATACTACGGTTGCATCAACATCAGTACCTGGAGCAGAAATGATTA
>CBHTVU010000257.1:0-5589 GCA_966096785.1 uncultured Gammaproteobacteria bacterium
ATTATCCGCAATGGTGAGTTTGATAAGTTTTTTTATAACACTGATAGAATAATATTTGCGTTGAACTTTTTGAAACAACCCAGTCATACCATTATAGAACTTGATAATCCTTTCCTGCCCGAAGACACACCGACGCAAGCCGGTTATTGGTTAGATATCTCTTCAATTCGTTAAGTATGTTCTCAAGATTTACTGTCTTGTTCGGAGAGCACTACGCAGTTACGCCCAAGTTGTTTGGCGTTATAAAGCGCTTGGTCAGCACGCTGGAATAGATCGTCGACGCTCTCCTCGTGTTTGATGACTCCTACACCAATACTTACCGTCACCGGAATTTCCCGTTCCTGATAATTAATTTTCATAGTCTCGATTGCACTGCGGATTTTTTCTGCAATTAATAATGCGTGCTGTGAATTAATATCGACGCAAAGCAGCAGAAATTCTTCCCCGCCCCAGCGTACAAAAAGATCGGTAGCGCGTGTATTTTTTTTAATAACATGCGCCGTTTTACGCAACACTACATCTCCTGCGTCGTGCCCAAAGTTATCATTGATGCGTTTAAAATGATCCAGGTCAATCACCATCATGCTGTTGTTGTGAATCATCTTGCCATTTTGTGTGAGCTTATTGATTTCTACCGCGAAACCATTGCGATTGAGCGCGCCTGTGAGCGCATCAACGTTGGACAGCATTTTGTAATGCTCTGATTCCTGCTGCAAATCGTTTGAAAAATGAGTGAGACTAGAGAGTCGCCTGGAATCATTGCGAATACGTTTGTCCTGTACTCTCAGGTGTCGCGCTATAAATAATAAGTTTGATATTAACCAAGTTAGTGCGACCCCAAGGTACCAGTGTGCTGCTGGTAAAAGTTCGCCGTAAATATCTGCGTATTCTATTGTAATTTCATGTTCGCCCTCAGTTATGGGCGGAACTAAATCCAAACCTACATCAATGACATTATTATGGGTGCCATTGGTGTTTTCCGAATCAATCCAGCCGTAGTTATGAATGATGAGTGGTGTGAATGTCTCTTCTTTCATAAAACTTACATCTAGCCCTTTGAGGCTTTCTCGATAATTGTTTTGCGGTGTTGCTGCGTTGAAATTATGCATCCGCAAGCGCAGCACCTTATTGTCGCCTTTGTAATTTATTTTTAACTCCATGCGTTTGTATTTTGAATCATCCTTTTCCTCAGTGACTTTGACAAGATTTATACTTACACCACAGTAGGGCACGGAAATATCACTCTTAACAGCGATACATTTGAAACTCAGGCGGCGTTCGTCAATCCAGTTTGCAGTGGTTTTACCGCCGCTTTCGGCGTCGAAAAAAAGATGAGACTTTTCGATCATAGTTGGCAGAATTCTTTCTTTGCTTTCTGGCAATACAAAATAACCGAGCACAGCAACTACGGCCACAAGCGTGGAAATCATAAGTGATCGGTATAGAGAAATCAGGGGTGAATGTTTTGATGCCGTAATCATTGGGTCGTCCAGGCAATCTAAGGCAGACAAATTTAATGTAAGTGTAGACTACCGAGGAGCACTGAAAGTTTTTACTCGTTCTTGCGGATGCAAATACAGGCATTAATACAGTAAGTTCAAATAAACACAGAGGAGTCATATCGACTTGAAAAGAGGGAGGTTACATTTGACCTTTAGCTGAAAAATTCATTTTATAGCAGTAGGGCTGGCGGTTAACGCGCAATCTTTTCCTGTGGATTGCTGCAGCTAGTTGCAGTTGAGCAGCCACCGCAACCCGTATCGCAGCCGGCGGTTTTTTTCTTGAAAAAAGGTAACCAGCGACGTGCCAGAAAAGTAAACGCTGCAATAACGCAGGCACCTACGATAATTTCTTGCCACATAAATCCTCTGCTCCGAATACCTAATCGTTAGATGAATAAATTCGCGACCTGATAAGTTGCCCAAGCGGCAAAATAAGCCAGGGCAAATAAATAGACAGCAAATAATACTGTTGATTTCACTGAGTTCGTTTCGCGGCGAACCACAGCTATGGTTGAAATACACTGTGGTGCATACACAAACCACGCGAGGTACGCCAAAGCGACAGGCAATGTCCATTGCTGACCCAGTGCGGCGCCCAGTGCAGTGTCTACATTGTCACCGCCTACGGCGTAAACAGTAGCAAGAGCGCTAACGGCAACTTCGCGTGCACCCATGGCGGGAATCAGCGCTATGCACATTTGCCAGCTGAAACCGAGCGGTGCAAATAGATGCTGCATCCAATTACCCAGTTGGCCAGCAAAGCTGTATTCAATAGCGGGACGAGTTGCATCTGCAGGTGCGCCTGGAAAGGTTACGAGAAACCAAATCACAATAGCCAGCGACAGAATGATGGTTCCCACCCTGCGCAAGAAAATCCATACGCGTTCTTTCAAACCCATAATTAAATGGTAGGCCATTGGCCAGCGGTAACTGGGTAGCTCAAGCAGCAAAGGATAATGCTCGCGCGCCTGGTTGCGGCGCATAATCAAAGCGACCAGTGCGGCACTGGCCACACCGGCAAAATAGAGCGCAAACAGGGTTAAGCCTTGCAGGTTAAAAATACCCCATACGGTTTGCTTTGGAATAAATGCACCTATGATCAAGGCATACACCGGGAGACGCGCAGAGCAGGTCATCAGCGGTGCAATCATAATGGTGATAAAGCGTTCGCGAGGATCGGAAATAGTTCGGGTGGACATGATGCCCGGTACTGCACAGGCAAAACTCGATAGCAGAGGAATAAATGATCGACCAGAAATCCCCAAGCCACGCATGGGGCGATCAAGCAAAAAAGCGGCGCGGGTGAGATAGCCAGTATCTTCCAGCACGAGAATAAAGAAGAACAAAATAATAATTTGTGGAAGGAAGACGATGACCGAGCCTACACCAGCAACAAAACCCTGCACCAGAAAGTCTTTGAGAATGCCATCCGGCATGTGATTACTGATCAGGTCTCCCAATCCTGCAAAACTGCTGTCAATCAAGTCCGCGATGGGGGTGGCCCAGGCAAACACTGCCTGAAAAACCACAAGCAGTATGCTGAAAAGAACGATCAGGCCTAGTACAGGATGCATGGCAACTGAGTCGAGCCGCTCTTGCCAGCGGGGTAAGTTTGCAGGCTGAATGACGTTTTCAGCCATGATTTTTTCAATACGTTGGTAAAGCTCTTCAATCGAATCATCGCGACTCAGCTCATTGAGCTGGCCGACCGAAATAGTCTCGACGTTCTCTGCAAGCGGATGTTGGGCGTGATTTTTTGCGTAGTCCGCCAATAGATTTTTTAAATCCTCGGTGCCCTGACGATTTACGGCGACTGTCTCTACGACGGGAATTCCTATCTCGCGAGCCAAGCCAGCTGTGTTGATACTAATACCACGAGACCGTGCAGCATCCATCTGGTTTAGCGCCAATATCATGGGGCGATTGAGGCTTTTAAGCTCCATCACCAAACGTAAACCAAGGCGCAAGTTGGTCGCATCTATAACGGCTATAAGAACATCGGGTTTGGGTTCGCCGGCGATTTTGCCAAGGATGACATCGCGCGCAACTTGTTCATCGGGGGAGGTTACAAAGAGGCTATAGGTGCCGGGTAAATCCAACAGTTCAGCGGGTTCGACCAAGTCATTGATTGGTCCGGATCGCCGTTCAACTGTCACGCCAGGATAATTGGCCACTTTCGCACGCGCACCCGTCAAACGGTTAAACAGTGACGTTTTCCCGCAGTTAGGATTGCCAATTAAGGCAAAGCGAATGGACATTAATGGCTTCCTGAAACTAATTCCACACGAACTTTTGCGGCTTCTGCACGGCGTAAAGCAAACTTGGTACCGTTCACCTGAACAGCCAGTGGATCGCTACCCAAAAGCCCAAAACCAATTACTTTCAATTGGGCGCCGGGTAAAAAACCAAGCTCTTTCAGTCGCAGCGTGACGCGCTCGTCTTGCGCACCAAATAAGGCCTGTTGCTGCAAATCTATAATTCGTACTCGAGCACCTTTCTGGCATTCATCCAAACGTAACATATCGTCTGAAGCAACTGGAATGGTAGGTATTGAGTCCGGTGAAAGTGCAGCATTCATTGAGATAAATCTCTTGTTGCGAATGAGAGTAATTATTATATAGATTAACTCATCCTCCTCTAATTCGCAAATTAGACGCCTTTGCGCAAGAAAGCATTGGTGATTTATGTGACGTAAATCGCGCGCCATTGCAACTAAATCCAAGGATTGCCATCTGATTCGCAAGCTGCGTCTAGTTTCCGTCATCTACTGGAGCCGCGTTGGCTTTTACGACATAATCCCCGGCGAATCCTTTGCCCTGCTATCTATTGATGAGGAGCTTTTATGCCATATAACGATCGTCCGCCTGTTGGTTTCAGCCCGCTTGCAAAATGGGGGGTTGTTCTTGCGGCGGCAGGTGTGATTGGTGCCATAGGTTACTATTTGACGCGTGATGCGAATCAGTCACCCAAACTGCCGGATTTTCCAACTACCGTTGCAACCCAACCTGCTACAACTCCTGACAATACAGCAGATAAGCAAGTTTATGAGGAGCCAACTCCTGCGCCCATCCCTCAACCGCTACCGGAGCTCGATCAAAGCGATGTTACTGTATTGGCCGCGTTGAAAGATTTGAATGTAAATGGTCTGGTGGAAATGATTATTCCCCAGGAGATTTTGCGCAAATTTGTCCGTGCGGTAAATGTGCTTGATGAAGGTAAGGTCATTACTGAGTACCGTCCGGTTGCTTCACCGCAGGGGACTTTTGTTGCGGATTCATTTAACGTGAAAGTATCTGGCGGGGAACTTGGGGAACAGCAAGACGTCGAGCAATTTCGTGTTAGCCCGAAAAACTACCTGCGTTACACACTTTTTGTGCAAGTAATTTCTGCGTTGGATAGTGATTCGGCGGTCGCGCTCTATAAACATTTTTATCCGCTGCTCAATCGCGCACATCAAGAACTTGGGATGAGCAAAAATAATTTTCATTCGGTGCTCATTCGCGCGATTGATAAGGTTCTGGCAGCGCCCGATGCAAATGGCGATATGATCCTCATTCGTCCAAAAGTGTATTTCGAATTTGCTGACCCGGCTTTGGAAAAAGTACCTGACGTCCATAAACTCATGTTGCGTATGGGACCGGATAACGCAGCGAAAATTAAAACCAGCCTTAAAAATGCGCGAGTAAAATTGTTGCAAAAATAAATAAAAAAACCCCGCGAATGGCGGGTTTTTTTTATTTATGGACCATTTAAATATTTACAAATGCTTTTTGATATTTACTGACAAATACTTCCTGTCACTGCTGGAGCTGTAGCTACGCCAGCCGGTTTACTTCCCTGAAATCCAAACTCAATGGTTTGACCTGGTTGAATGGTCGAATTCCAATTGAGATTTGTCGCTGTATAAGGATTAGCGCCACTCAAATTTGCATTCCATGAGTTAGTTATTTTTGAGTTGTCGGTGTATTTCCAATTTACACTCCACCCACTAATAGCTTGCGTGCTCACATTCTTCACACGAATCGCCGCAGTGAATCCATTGCCCCATTGATTTTGAATTTGATAACTACATTGAGCTTTTCCATTA
>CBHTVU010000258.1:0-5553 GCA_966096785.1 uncultured Gammaproteobacteria bacterium
GGATTTCGTTTGGGTGACAGCACGGGCATCAAATTATTTCCTGCCAATACCGAGCGAGTTGAGATTCTCAAGGGCCCTTCAACTTTGCATTATGGGCAAGCTGAACCCGGTGGAATTGTAAACGTTGTGCGAAAAAAACCGCGGGATGATTCATTCGCTCGGCTAGAATTTGGAGGAGGCACCTTAGGCCGGCAATTTGCCAATCTCGATATCAACGGCCAATTACCTGTTGAATCAAATGTTGATGTGCGTTTGGTACTCGCTGATGATAAACAGGATAGTGCAGGCGAACTCAGCGATATTGAAAAACGATTAATTGCGCCCTCGCTCAGTTGGAAAGCTTCAGACAATACCAGCCTGGATTTGAGTTACGAATATCAATTCGCAACGCAAACTTGGTCCCGGAACTTTTTGGTGTTCAAACCTTACGAAGATATTTTTCCTGGCGCAACTTTAGAGGATACTTCAAAAAATGCGCACCCGGATTTTAATACTACATTCAATCTTTATCATGCAGAATTAAATCATTACTTCAATGCTGACTGGCACCTCAGCGCCAAATACTTTTGGCAACAAGAAGATCGCCTGGGCATACGCACATCTTCAGAAGCCCTGACCAATACGGACGCGCTAATTAAGCCCGATGAATTAGGTAGAAATTATCAAATATTCTCCCCTGGCGGTGAAGTTGTAATCCCCATCATTTGGCACAATCCCTACACCAACCTGCAATATTCTGTTGGAAAAATTCGCAGCCTTTACGATGAAACTGCCACTGAAACATCCAACAATTTTATTCTCAATCTGGATGGCAATTTTGAAGTTGGTACCACCACCCATCATCTACTAATGGGTGGTGACTGGCACCGGCAGGACATTTACAAAAAATATACGGTTGAAACGCGCGATCTATTTCCCGGGCAATTGTGGTATCCAGATGAATTTGATGCGGCGGTACCTTATCTGGCGAATATAATTTTCGACCAAAGCCAACCATTGGGTTCACTAAATAATAAAGACCTTGGTCTTATTTACGATGATTTCGGCGGTTACATTCAAGACAATGTCGAATTCAACGATCAATGGCTTGCAACCATCGGAACGCGGTACACAGTTATAAGAGGTGACTACACGGATTTCGATATGAATATTGTTACCGAATTGAAAACCTACAAAAAGTTTTCATCACAATTAGGTTTAGTGTTTAAACCGAATGAAAATCATTCGATCTTTGCTAACTACAGCCAAGCCCTGCGCGCCAACTATCAAATTGATCAACTGGGAGCAAATCCCGCCGAACCGGAATTATCAGATCAAATTGAACTAGGTTTAAAATCGCAATTTTGGGATGGCCACTTGTTATCAACCGTCGCGATATTTGATATCAACAAGAAAAATATTATGGATTTACAATTTGTTGATGGAGTACGTACATTGCTTGCAGCCCATAAACAGGAAGTGCGCGGTGTCGACCTCGATGTTACTGCACAATTTTCACCGGCATTAAATGTGATTGGTGCTCTCTCGCTAATTGATCCGAAAATAAAATCAGGTGAAAACTCGGGTAAAAACCCCATGCTCGCCGCTGAACAAACCGCGAGTCTATTCGCTAATTATTTCATTACCCAAAGCCTTAGCGTCAACAGTGGATTACATTACGTTAGTCAACGCTTTGGTGATAACGCTAATAGGTTCTGGCTTAAGCCATATACAACCTGGGACGCTGGTTTAGCCTACCGCTTTACATTATTTTCCAACGAATCGAAATTCCAAATCTCGGCCAAAAATCTTCTCGACACCCAATATTATACCGCGCTGTTAAGCGGAGTAAGAATGAATGAGTCTGATGGCAGAACTCTGGTTGCGTCCTTAAAGGTCGAACTCTAAATGAGCGGTCCGCATTTTTTAAGCGCACTATTTGAAAAGCATCAATCGGATTTGCGGCGGTTGATTGCTCACAAATTTAGAAAAACGCCGCAAGATGCCGAGGATATTGTGCAAGATGCTTTTCACAATATTTTGCGCGCGGACAATATTGAAACACTTGAGAATCCCAAAGCCTACTTATACCAGACCGCCAGCAACCTCGCGCTCAACCGTATTCGCAAGCAGCGGCTACATCATCAATACGTCAACGGCATTCACATTGATGAAAATAGCGAAATAGATGAGGTATCACCCGAGCGCAGTGTCTTAGCAAGAAGAGACCTGCAACAATTGGAAAAAGCACTGGAACAATTGCCCGCAAAATATCGCCAAACCTTTTTGCTAAGCCGCGTGCAGGATAAAAGCTACCGCGAAATTAGCGAGCTATTGAATATTTCCGAAAGCACAGTGGAAAAACATATTATCAAGGTATTGAAATATTTGCGTGATCAACTGAGCGAGGATGCCGCCTGATGAGCACCAACAAGATACATTTAAAGCGCGCCCAAGACGAAGCCATTAACTGGCTAGCACGCCTTAATTCTTCACACCTAAATGCAGCAGAAGAACAGGAATTTACGAAGTGGCTGGAAGCCTCTCCGCTGCACCAGGCTGCCTATATAAAAGCGGAAGAATTATGGGAGCGTGGCGCCGTAATAGCAAAAGTGCGCGAGCCTGAGAAAACACATTTATTTCAAGTCGCTCCTTGGCAGGGCTGGGCGCTCGCCTGTACATGCCTGTTCGCATTGGCTTTTACAGTACTTCTGAAATTGAATTCCACTAGCGAATACAATTATCAAACTGCTCTGGGCGAACAACGAGAATTGTTACTCGAAGATGGCTCACATATATCGCTCAACACTGACAGCCAGTTACGCGTTACTTTTAGTTCTAAAAACCGCACAGTTTATTTAACCAAAGGAGAAGTTTTTTTTGAGGTAAAAAAAGATGGTCGCCCCTTTGACATCATTACGACCCAAGGTACAGTAAGAGTGTTAGGCACTCGTTTTTCTGTGTACCAAACACTCACCGACACATTGGTGACTGTGATTGAAGGACGTGTGGGATTGGGAGAAAAAACTTCAATGCAAAATGAATTTAAACCATCGGTTGTATTGGAAGCCAACCAGCGTTTAAGTATGGCAGCCGCAAAATCCGGTCAAAGTGCTGAAAACATTAATGCTAATGCAGCACTGGCATGGCGCAAAAAACAATTGGTATTTAGAGAGCAAAACTTGAATCAGGTTATAGCGGAGTTATCACGCTATTTTCCTGAAACAATTACGTTGGAGAATCCCGAGTTAGGTAAAAGAGAAATTACGGCAGTTATCCAATTATCCGAGTTGAAAACCACTCTGGATACTTTAGCCCTGTCACTTGCACTTGAGGTTGACTACAACCCGGCAAATCACACTGCCCAGCTAAAAGCCAAATCCACTCACTAAGTTTCGCCAATATAAGGAGGTACACGCTGGGGCAAGTGTCTAATAAAAAGTAGTAATAATTTAATTCGGTTAATTTAATTCACGGAGTATTTATGAAATTTATAAACATATTTTTAATATGTTCAGCAATGCTGTTAGGCACTGCCTGTGGTGGTAGTGGCGGAGGAAATTCAAATAGTGGTGGCGGCAACGGCTCCTCAAGCTCCAATAATGGTACGCCCAATACTGAAATCGTATTTGGCGATAGCCTCAATAGCAGTTGGGGAAAATTCACAGCCTACGAATTTTCGAACACGCTTAATAGCGGCTTCAATTATGACGACGGACAAACCGCCAACTTCCTTCAATGGAAGATCGTAAATTCATCAGTAGCTGATCATAAGTCCGTGATTGAAGTTAGTTATGCTCCAGATCAGGATGCTCGCTGGGCGCAATTTTATATTACACCTAGCGCACCAACCGATCTTAGCCGATTTGAAACTGGAATTTTTTCATTTGATATAAATGTACTTGATTGGGGCGACGCTTACGACAGCGCTACAGGTACAGCAACTTTTGAAGTACGTGTAGAGTGCACTTGGCCATGTGCAAGCCATGCTATTAACGTGACTGTAGATAAAAGTAATGAGTGGAAACACGTTGATATTAATGTTTCGGAGTTTACGAATGGCGGCGCAGATTTGACTAAACTTGACGGGACTCTTTTGATAAAGCCTTTAATTGGTAGACAAAAAGGCACTCGTTATCAACTTGATAATATTAAATGGACTAAGGGTGCACCCCTTGCAAAAAGGAAAATAATTTTTGAAGAACACTTCAATACCTTTGCTAGCAAAGATGCGTGGGTGTTCCTTCCTGTAAATGGACTTCCAAATTCCGCTTCCAGTTTTGTAAGTGATGGATTGGTAATCTATGCCGGCAACAGCAATCTAAACTTCTATGATTGGGCAATCGAAACCACCCTGACCAAATCTATAAATATAAATCACAAAAAGATTAAAATTCAATTTTACCCAAGTAGCACACTAATAGGCTCTGCTAATCTGGCGCTTGTGGCTGTTGACGATAACGGCAACCTAGCTTCGACCCCCCAAATCTTCTCTTATGAACTTACGCCCTATACATGGAAGTTGATTTCGTTTGACGTTGACAATGCAGGCATTGTGGCGGGTAATTCATTTGATTTTGGCAATGTTAGAAAGTTAAGAGTTGTTTATTATGCTAATGGTCAAGTTTATTCGGGTAGTACAGGTTGGTTAGAAATGGATGAAATTTTAATTACTGAATAATCATTCTGTTACGGAGGCCAATGGCCTCCGCTTTTTTACTCTTTAATATCCACGCACTTATCAAATCTTCGCGTAATATCCAGCTGTGCCTACTCTCTTTATACTTAATCTCTTTTTTATTAAATATTTTTAAAAAAAATATGGAGGGGGTATCTAACTCGTATGTCTTATATATAGGAGGCAAGCTCAAGGAACAATGCAGGTAATACCAAATACTTTTTTTGTAGGAAGACCGCAGTACGAGGCGCCATGGAATCCTGTTTTATAGCAAAATTCGTTAGGGCATGTTACGCAATATAAATCAGTTTTCAAATAATGCTTATGCATTTAGTTTTTTTCGGTTTGGCAAGGTGCCAGAAATGACTCAAAGACTTGTAGACTAATGAAATATTCAGGACTACTTGTTAACAGAAATAAAAATGGCGACCTTCGGTCAGTGCCGCCCCACATTTTACCATTATGAAGAATAACTCTATACACCAGCATCTTCTAAATCGCTACAATGATGGATGCACACAAGCAAAGTGCTTAATGAGAAACTTGTAAAATCACCCCTTAGAGATCACGATAACCAATATGACTCAGTCTGATTGATGGACATCAGTAGGCTTGGATTATGCAAAGCTCCACCACCTAAACCGCACCAGGTTCTGGCCCCAAAGGCTTAAACATCAAAATCAATTTCGGCAAAAGTGTGAGCGTACCTATAATCGCAGTAAACATAGCGAAGGATGTCAATACACCAAAATAAATTGACGGAATAAACTGTGACAGCGCAAGAATCGAAAAGCCGATAACAATAGTTGCGGACGAGTAAAACATAGCGCGACCTATAGAGGCGTGTGAACGATGCATCGATTCCACATAATTTCCACAGACAGCAAACTCTTCTT
>CBHTVU010000259.1:0-5515 GCA_966096785.1 uncultured Gammaproteobacteria bacterium
TAACCCAAACCATTACCTTGATAAATGACACTATCCCACGCCGTAAATTCAGTTTCATCAATATTCTCGACCGTTAAATTTGCAACCAACCAGGGCGCATATTCCGGGAGCGGAAAACGCGGTGCAGCAGACCACACTCTTGGCAATATAAACAAGGGCGCTGCCCACACCAAGTGATTGCAATTTATACGTGTAATTTTTTGCGTGGATGAATCGTAAACGTCTGCACTTATTCCATTGCTTTTTGTACCTGTTGAATGAGTGTCCATACGAACCAGCGTGTTGCCAGTTTTGAGATGTGCTTGCAGCATTTGACTTAAGCGCTCGACAATCCAACCATTTCCTTGCGGAGCCGTTAAAACACTTTGCGGTTCCGCATTCGCAGCTCGACCGCGTCTACAACAAAAATAATGCAGACCAGCCCACGCAGAAATTTGTTTTTGATCTGCACCGAAATCATCGCGACAACTATAACTTACATACCAATGCAGCGGTTCGCTTCGCAAGTTTTGCTGTAAAAGCCATTCATTAAATGTGATCTTATCCAAAGCTAAAAATGTTGGATCTTTAGAGCCCAGCGCAGAAGGAATGGTGAACACATAACGCCCATCAATTCCCTTTCGCTCGCTCCACTCATTCATCAAAATTTCAAATTGATGTATCTCTCGCTGCGCATTTGCGCCAATGCCTGCGCGCGGAATTAAACCATCCTGCCAACCGCCATTTATAAATAAACGTTCATCCGGCGCTTGCACTAAAAAACGTTCATCGTAGTTAGGAGCAGCTGCATCAACATCGCCTTGCAACACGCCAAGCTCGGACAATAACAAACGCACGTAGGTCGCATCTTGTCCCGGTAGAGGCAAATAATGCGCACCCCACGGAAATGCACTGACAGCATTTTTGCCTGAGCGCGCATTGCCTCCCGCAACAGATTCCAATTCGAGTATTTGAAAATCTTTAACGCCATTGCGTTGCAACCACCAACCACAATTAAGGCCAGCGATGCCCGCTCCGATAATTAAAATGGGAACTTTTATTTCGCGACTGGCGGCGGGAAATTTTCCATCACGTAATTTATGACCGATTGTTTGATCAGGCCCGAGTAATTGTCCACTTGGCGAACGTAGTTCTCGTTCCGAGCAAGCCGACAAAATTGTTGCGCCGCTGCCGATGATAAAGTCGCGGCGGGTGATGTTTTTAATCACCGCAGTGCCGCTCCCCATTCTTGTTCAAACACTCGAACCAAGGCCTGATTATCCAAACGATTTATTTCCTGAATATCGGATAACATATCCTGCGGAAAAATAAAAAGAACAGGTAAGGTAGCGCTGTTAAGAAAACGTGTTGTCACTGGAATATTCACTGGCGGTTGATAGGGTTTATCGCTTAACAACATAAATCCCCATTCACCAAAAGACGGTACCAGCGCGTGATATCCGGTAGTAATAAAACCAGCCGCGCGCGCAGTGTTATGCACCATCCAATAAGATTTGGGTGCATATAATGGCGAGGTCGTTTGTACCACCGCGAGACCTTGCGGGCGTAAATGGCGATGCAACATTTGATAAAAAGTAACTGTATATAGTTTACCTAAGGCGTAGTTTGTTGGGTCCGGGAAATCAACAATAATTGCATCATAACTTTGCGATTGCGCCTCCATCCAGCGCAAGGCATCTGCATTAATCACCTCAACTTTAGGTGATTGCAAACTCAAACCATTTAATCGACTGAGCACCTTATCTTTTTTAAATAACTCCGTCATTTGAGGGTCAAGATCGACCAGAGTGACGTGCTCAACATTGGAATATTTCAATATCTCTCGCACGGCCATACCGTCACCGCCACCCAATACCAAAACATCGCGAGCATGTGGCAAGGTCGCTAACGTCGGGTGCACTAAGGATTCGTGGTAGCGATATTCATCGCGTGAAGAAAACTGTAAATTTCCATTCAGAAATAATCTAAAATCATCGCGCCAGCGAGTGAGCACAATACGCTGATAAGGGGTGGATTTAGTGTAGATAATGTCATCGCCATACATTTTAATCTCAGAAAAACGCATTAGCTTTTCTGCGCCTACAAACCCCACACCTAGTAATGCGAGGGAAGCGAAACCAAGCATAAGATAACGACGATGATGCGCTATAGAATCTTTAAAAATCTTAATAACCCAAATAGCGACTATCACATTAAATGCGCCGAACATGAGCGAAGTTCGAACAAATCCAAGGTGCGGTGCCAACAAAAGCGGAAATAAAACTGAAACTAAAAGCGCGCCTAAATAATCAACACTCAGTACTGAGGATACCAGTTCCGATAACTTTAAATCCTTTTCCAATAGACGCATTACCAGCGGAATTTCGACACCCACTAAAATACCAATCAGCGTTACCAGGGCATATAAAATGATGCGGAAGGGTTCACCTGCAAACGCAAAACACAAAAATAAAATCGCTGCAGAAAAGCCGCCCACCAAACCCACCATGATTTCAATCATGATGAACCGCTCGGGAATACGGCTATGAATATGACGGGACAACCAGGAACCAACACCCATAGCAAACAAATAGGTGCCTATTACCGTGGAAAATTGCGTTATAGAATCGCCGAGCAGATAGCTTGAAAGCGCGCCAGCAACCAATTCATAAATTAAGCCGCAGGAAGCAATAACAAATACGGAAAACAACAACGCAAATTGCATGGGCCTACCTAAAAAGCGTATTTAAAAAAGTGGTAGCAATTCCCACCAAACATTTCAATCATCCAGCAATGGAGGCGGCAATAATAATGGCAATACTAATGCACATGGCTGCCACAATTGTCGCTAGCGCCTGATTCTTTTCTTCAATAATACTTTTCCACAATTGGTAGGGTGTCAATTTATCGATGACGATAAAACAAATCCAAAAAATCGCCACGCCCATCAATGAATATGCCAAGGAGGCGCCAAGGTAATGGAGAGCTAGAATGTCGTTCATAAAAGATTCCTAGTGTTGAACAGATTATTATTTATGGTGAATAGTATTAACGTGACCAGAACCATGGGTGCCGCTGAGATTTTCGCGCTGATTCTCATCGGAACCTGTAAGTACGTAGCCGTAATATTCAGCATAGGTGAAAGTCGAAACAGCCAACGCACAAACAGCGAGGTAAAAACGAAAAAGTGTAAAAATTTTCATATAGGTTACTCGCTCTCCCATGGATGATCACTGGCATCCCAGCGGCGCTTTTCAAAATAAAATTTATTGATACCCGCAATAATAGGTCCGAGAGCGAGCACCCAAAAAATTAACCAAAAATTTTTAGAGCTGCCTTCACCATGAGCTGCCTGAATTCTAACTTTGACGTCGGGTTTTTGCCACGCGTCAGTTTCTCCACTCACTTCCAGCACATAGGTGCCGCCCGTGACATTGCTGAGCGTAGCACTATCACTTGGACCTCCCTCGCTCCAGGAACCATCGCTGTCGTAACCGGAGTAGTATGAGACCTCGCGATTCATAACTCGCGTTTCGCCGGTCTCTTGATTGGTCAATCGATATTCCAATGCCACCCAATTGTTACTAACATCGGTATTGGTATATACCCTGAAAAAACTATGCGGCGCTTTTAAAATAAAAGGCTCGCTTACTAATTCAGATGTGTTCG
Source organism: uncultured Gammaproteobacteria bacterium (assembly GCA_966096785.1). Lineage (GTDB taxonomy): Bacteria > Pseudomonadota > Gammaproteobacteria > Pseudomonadales > Cellvibrionaceae > Cellvibrio. The sequence goes on from CBHTVU010000259.1 coordinate 3,649, forward strand.
AGCTCTTGGTCATATCCATTTGATTCAGCGCGATAGTTTGTATCTTCGGGTGAACAAAGATATCCACCAACATCACAAGCACCACAGATAACGCAAATGCAAAAACATAATTTAAAATCGATGGCGAGGGTTGATTAATTCCTACGCCTTTACGAACAGCTTCTTTAGTATCAAAGGCCGCTGCAATCTCGGAACCACTAATATAGGTTCCCTGACTCCACACAATTTCTTTTTTGCTTTTTTCACGAGACATAACGTGCGGGGGGCAAATATAATCGCTGCAATCCGCTGAGTCACCGCGTCTTACTTGCCAATAAAATTCACCCAATACCGCGACAACGGTGGATTTATAATCTGCGAAATGTTTGAACGTGAAGGACTTATAAGAAATTTTTGTTGTAACCAGAGACGGTGCTGTCGCTGTGCGAACAAATGTCCAGTGACCTTGCGAACACACTAACCAACGCACACCTTCTGAGGCATTGTAGAGCAGATATTCATCCCAAATATCGCCACCACCCGCTAGGCGTAAAAAGCCAATCACTTCATAGCTATGCCCTTGCAATACACCTGCACTACCAAGAGGAAGATGCAACTGCAATTTTTCTGCGGTTTGACTGTAGGCGAGCACGAGTTTGCCGCTCGCGGAGAGATTATTCGCGACACCACAAGAACTGCAAGCAACTAATATTGAACCAGGGTTGCGCAGATTCACTGCATTGCCACAACCGCTACAACGAAGCGCTTCCGTGGCTTTTTTCTCGATGGGTTTGCCGCCGCGCGATTCAAACTCCAACTCATCAATGTCGATCGTTTTACCAATATAAAGTGTTGGCAAATCGTCGCTGTAATCGAGGCTTGCAAAACTACCATTTTCGCCGGTGAGATCAACCAAATATGCAGATTCTCCGGGAGTCGCGACTACTGATATTTCACCTTGGGTCGCAATGCAACGTGCGTTCTCGATATTGCTTACGGTGTAATTATTTCCTTCAAGCAACACCTGTTTACCAAGACTCAAACTTTTGAAGTCAGGTAATGGACCTGTGCTAGTCGCAGGCACAGTGAGATAAAATGATCCCGAGCCTTCACCCAACCAGCGTGTGCGCTCATTAGCGAACTGCAATAACCATTCGTTCCACACACCTTCATCAAATTGCTGTTGCAATCTGCCAATGATGGTGAAATTAAATGTTTTATATTTTCCGCGCATCCCAACATAAAATGGCGAAAGATCATCGGCGAGAGCAGCCATTTCGCCAACGGATTCCCAAGTAATATCTGTACGCACGAGCGTGCTGCGACAAAAAGGGCAAACCGCTTGCACGCTCGCGCGACTAAAAATAGGAACCTGCGCACCACAGGATGCACAGGATGTGTTGCGCACTGGTTGATTAACGTCCGTTACCATAGTCAGACTTATTTTCCGTAAAATTTTTTATAAAGTTATTTTTATTTCCGCTTACAACTTACCTAAAATGTCCGCCTTTTTGGCTGCAAATTCAGCTTCGCTGATTACACCCTTTGTCATCAATCCATGTAATTTTTCCAGCGTCTGCAAAGGGTCTTCAACAACCGGCGCTTCTGCTGGCGTAGCTGGCGAACTCGTCGCCGATGCACCACTCAGTGCCCCCATCATATTTTGCGCCATAGCCAAACCAGCGCCCAAGCCTGCACCGGCGCCCGCCACACCACCTTCATTGGCTGCTGCAATCGGAATACTTTGCGCAACCTGATATTGCGTAAGATTTTGCAAATTTCCAGCGATATTCATTCCTATGCGTTGATCAAGAACTTTCTGCAACTCTTCCGGTAAAGAAAGATTTTGCAAAATAAATTCTTCAAGCTGCAAACCTATTTTTTGAAA
>CBHTVU010000260.1:0-5515 GCA_966096785.1 uncultured Gammaproteobacteria bacterium
TAATCTTTTATTAAAGCCGCTGGATTATCAGAAAATTGGGCGCCAACCTACCGACAATAATGTAAATATTCCTGCAGAAAAATCAGCGCCAGACTCAATCACGAGAACAATTAAACAGCAAATTGAAAAGCCTGATTCACCGAAAAGTTCGCAAGCCATTACTTCATCTACTTCTACTAAACCGCAAGTCGAAAATACGAAGATAATCAAAGTAGATACTGCCACATTAAATGTTTCAGGAACCAATTTCGTTGAAAAATCAGAAGCTGAAGAAAATCATCACTCCATACTCTCATCCGATGAAAAAGAAACATCGAAAATAGCTTTTTTAATAGGTTTGATTGTTGTTGGCAGTTTAGCTTGGCACTGGGTGAAACGATAGAAGTATTTGGATTACAAGATTGTTAAACACTTGTATTACGATTTATAGAAATAAAAGCGTTTAACAGATTACCAAGTGCGATTGTCAAATGAAGTTACTTAATAAGCACATTCACAATTGCGGGTCGATTTGTCTCACAGCCAATAACAACAATAGTTACAGGTTTTGAAGCCATTTTGGCAGCAAGTAATGTTGCATATATTCTGCTGATTGATGCGGCGGATAATGTTGATTTCACCATGTAACTATCTGGATCAGAACATCCTTGAGCGCTCACAGCAACCCCATTCGGAATTACACGTACAATATCAGTTCCATTTGTAGTGCTCCAAAGCTGAAAATCAGGTATATCTATAACAGCATCAGCTTTAACACTCAACGAACAAAAAAATAGAATAGCTGTAATAATTTTTTTCATGTTTGTACATCCCCTTTAATGATTTAATGATTTTACCCTATAGCAGAATCCATAGGGGTCAGATTCCATGGTTTTAAATTTTTCCGACTTTCGGTCCCCGCCAAGGGCGCGCGGCGCTGCTACTCTACCGGTTTTTCGCTCTCACTTGGGTGGGTCACCATGACTGCACAGTTTCAACCCAATACAACGGTAGTTACTTAATAAATGTGATCACTATCTATTATTGTTGCTTTGTATCGAACCTCAAATAAAGTAAGGGGTGACCAATAAATGCACATGATTAGTCATTAGAACCTAGGCATGCAAATCACATTGGTGCTTTTCGCATGCTTGTTTAAGTTTGTCCAAATAGAACACGTAGTCTGCGTCCGCATAAAAAATCGCTTCGCGGTTATTGCCGCGCACAATAATGTGCTGCGGCTGACCGGGAATGACAAATCGAGTTAGGCGCGCCATAAAAACTTTCCTTGATTTAATATGACTTAGGGCAAAGGATTGAAATCAATTAATCAATGGAGTCTGACCCCATTGATTAATTGATTTTTATCGCACCCCTCAACTTAAAGAGTAAATACACTACTGACTGCGTATTTCATATCAGTAGAAAATTTTTCGTAGTCAAAGCCTTTTGGTAGTTTAATGTTTGGATTGTCCAAACGAGCAAGCAGCGCATTGCAAAACAAATGTTTCAACTTATCTTCGTCTTTATTGAGAACTTCATCTTGGGTAAAACATAACGCAAAGCTAATAAATTTTGCTTTTTCTCCCGTTAATGGATGTTTATCTGTACCTGCTTTATTGTGAGGCTTTGAAAATTTTTCGTTCTCTTCTGGCTCACCTACTGCAATAGCAACTGCAGCAAATTGACTGATGTCTGCGCCATAGGATTTATTTAAAAATAAATTATTAGCGAGAAACTCTAGTGGCTTCAGAGCTTTCGGGAAAATGGCATTAACATCCGTCCATGCAACGCTAGTAAAGGTTATTTTCATACTTATAAACTCACTTAAATATTTTGTTTCCGGGCGGTAGAGTTCCGTGTGTTACTGCGTACTGGATTAGCATCATTTTTTCTTGCGCCAATACTTGGTAATAAGTCCCAGTTGATTGGACGTCCATTTGTAACCCTAAAGTTCGTGTTGCTGTAGCATCATATCTTGAAGTGGGATCAGCACTGGTTCCATACTTCCAAACGTCACCGGCATTTAACGACACTAGGCCATTTCTAACATCAGGGTAAATACCTGGAGCAGTGGCTATCAAAGCGTATTGATATTCCATTGGACCGGTGGAAGTTGCCTTAGAAATTAAATTAGAGAGCTGATTATATGCGCGCTCAATTGCTTCACCAGTTACGTAACCCGCAGCCGTCATACCACCGATTATCGCAACATTTCCAACCGTACATACTCCTAAGGTTAAATAGTCGCATCCACCTGAAAGCAAAACTCCTCCAGCGCCAAATAATGCTGCTCCGACTTTTGCTGTTGTATGTTGAGAAGCAGTTACCTCAGCATTAAATAAAAACTGAAACGCAGCCGTGTTCGCACCATTTGCAAATTTACCGCCACTCAATGCAGATGCAGTACCACCAATAAGCGATGCGACGACGGTACCTGCAACAGTACCGCCCGTATCCATGGCGGCAACTTGCATATTCGTGAACCCTTTGGTCAAACCAGCAGAGATAAATCCACTACCAAAATTTCCACCCTGCAACGTCGCCAGAACACCTCCCGCCACCGCGTGTGAAAATATTTGCTTCGCAATTTCACCTGACGTTAAGTAATTACCACCAAAATTATGTAATCCAAAGCCTTCATAGCTTATGTTGGTGCCCATGGCTCTGTTAAAGCCATCCGCAATTTGTGTGTTGATGGATGATGCCCCCTGGAACATCTGACCTATTCCATAAAACGCTGCGGCACTAATTCCGCCCGTTAACATGCCTTGTAAAATATTCCCGCCATTAACTGCTGCACCAACTCCACCAGCGATCGCACCGTATGCAACATTTGCCCATAATCCAGTTCCCCAAGGTGCGGCAACCGTGAGGAACGTGCCGACAATAACGCCAAAGAATTGTTTAAGTGAAAAATACCCACTAGGATCCGTCGTATTAAGCGGATTATTCAACACATAAGAATAACGGTTATAGCTCTGAGAATTTCCTGCCGCCTGAATAAATGGGTCGGCCTGTAGGAACCGCCCCAAACGAGGATCATAAATCCGCCCATTCATGTGGATGATACCTACATCATCCAACATTTCGTGACCAGTAAATCCGCGTTGAGTTATGGATTGTGAAAAAACAGCACCACTTTCTATTTTTAAGCCTGTAATAATTTCAGTTTGCTGTGTCGAATTTAAATCAGCCCATGAATCAGCATTACGTCTCGCACCCCATGGGTCAAAACTCATGGAATGTGTGACCTTACCTGTAGAATTAGTAACTACATCCACCGAACCTAAATGGTCGCTGTAAGAATAGGCAGTGTTGTTATTAAGAAGCTGATTGCTACTATTTGTTTTGTAGGTATAAATTACGCCAGCAACATTTCGTTTCCACTCGATAGTGTTGTCTGGTCGTTGAATCCGTTCAACATTACCCAAGTATGTTGTGGTTGTTATTGCATTGCTCCTGTTATCAACACGCCGCCAACGCGCATGATCTCCGCCATATTCAAAGCTTGTGACTACACCGCCTTTAGTAATAGTCTTCACCATGTCATAGCTTGTGTAGGTCAGACTCCGCTCATTGTCGTTATACATATTGCCATTAGCATCATAGCTATAGCGTGTCGTGACTACACCAGCACTGTCTTTTAGACTAGTTACGGCATGGGGTCCTGCGTTGCTAGCGTATTGGTAGCTACCGACATTTTTCTTGGAAGTAATATTGCCTAAACCATCGTATTTCACATCTTGTTCGCTGCTACAGGATGGCGTGGTAGTCGCCTGATTTTTCACGATTGTGGTGAGACGATTCAACCCGTCATAACAGAAACTTTCAGCAATATTTTTGGTAGCTGTACTACCTACGTTTGCGTTTTTATTTTGTCGATATTTTAAATTTCCAACAGAATCCCAGCGATAATTTTCATCTTGAATTACAGCGAAACCTAAGGCATTGGTAGCGTATTGCCGCTCAAGCAGGCCCGTTAATGGATTATAGGTATTGATAGTCGTCGCACCATTACCACGCCACTCTTCCGTAATTTGCCCTCGCTCATTAGTGCTTTTGATCAGGCTTAAAACGCCGTTACCACCGCCAACTGGAGCAATATCCACAGTACGATAAGCGTAACCATATTGGTTAAATTGAGTTTGAACACCACTATCGTTTAATACTGCTCCCTCTAACGCGTCATGAGATTCATAAGCGCGACCAATGGTGTCGTATTTAATTGCAGTTATATAACCCGTGTTGTCATTTGGGTAAAGAACAAGCGTGTTTGTAGGTCTCGCCAGAGAATCGTAGAAATATTGAGTACAATTATCTGTACCCAAACAGTTGGTAATTTCACTTGTGCTCTTCCGAACAACCACAGCGGTTAACTTGCCTTGCGAACCTGAGGGACTTGAGCCATCAAGTGCCTTATCGTAGAACCAGCGTGTTTGATCTTCATCAATTCGCTTAATCATGCGGCCAAGCGTGTCATACCACATTGAGGTAATTTGATTTTTGGCGTCTCGTTGAGAAATTAATTCACCGAATGCGTTGTATGAATATTTCCACCAGCCCACTGCTGAGCCCGAAAGAGCTGAGCAATCTGTGTTAGTTGCTAACCAACCGCCTTTATCGGGATCCAGCATGCCAGTTTTACGTCCAAGCGTGTCGTAACACATACGTACCACTATCGGCTGAGTTACATCACCAGCAAAGGTAGTTGCAGTGGTCAACTCACCATTAGCATGGTAGGAATATTCAACGGTGCTACTGATAGGAGCGGTGACAACTCTTATTAATTGCCCAAGACTATTACGGGTTTCAGTGCGCTGGCGTGTCAGGCCATCCAGGGTGTAACTATTAGTCACCTGATTATCAATATAGCTATTACTTGTACTCGAATACTCTGCTGCATTTTTATCGATTAATAATGTTTTAGTCACACGACCAAGAATGTCATATTCATTAACAGTCCAGCCTTCGGGTGTTGAAGTATTTTTAAATGGAGTACTTTGTCGCTTTACTCGCCCTAAGTAGTCATATTCAGTATCGACGTTAATATCAACACCATCAAAACCTACTTTACTGGTGCGTACCGTGCGTCCTAACGAATCAAAGTAAGTAGTTGAGCTTCCTCCTCCGGCAACTCGAACTTGCGTATAAAATTTGGCAAAAGCTGGACAGGAGTACGTACACAATTTGGTGTCAGTTCGTGTCCAGGCACCGCTTTCATCAAGACGCAAATACTCTTTGCCCATAGAGTCATAAAACACTTCGCCTTTGACGCTATTAATGTCAGTAACCTGTGTTGGCTGACCCGTTGCTTCATCTCGACCGGTAATGACTGATGCCTGATTTAAATTATTGGAAGTTCTTACCAGATAGCGGCCATTGTCATCGTATTTGTATGTTGTAGTTCGAGTCTCATTACGGCCAGGTTCCGCTTCGCCAGTTACTTTAACATCCGTTTTATTTCCGAAGTCGTCGTAACCATATTCAGTGGTGAGATAATCCAGATCATCGTTTTTCAAAATTTCTTTCCAGA
>CBHTVU010000261.1:0-5449 GCA_966096785.1 uncultured Gammaproteobacteria bacterium
GATAAATTTGCAGGCTTTTTTAAATGTGAACATAAAGCCTGGTAAATCATCTCTGTGCCTTTCAATTTTCCGTCATAGCTATAGCCCGCAATATGGGGGGATCCCAACGCAACTTTATCCAATAATTCTAGCGAGATATTAGGCTCTGGCTCCCAGACATCCAACACGACACGAACGTCGTTGCGCTCAGTTAAAAATTGAAGTAAATCTGCATTATTGATAACAGGACCACGACCACAATTTAATAAAACTGCTCCAGATTTTAATTGTCTTAATTGCGGTAAATTAATCAAATGAAAACTGGGATGCTTTCCAGCTTTAGTAAGCGGTGTATGCATGCTAATAATATCGCACGCTAAAACTTCTTCGAGAGTTGTTAAATCGGAATTGTGTTCCGGTGTGCGTAATGGATCGTAACAATAGCAATCTACACCTTGTAATTTCAAACGTTTATACAGTAGGCCGCCGACATTTCCGCAACCGATGATGCCGAATTTTTTATCGAGCCAATTAACATCCAAATGACAAAGCGCTGCGTAAACATATTCGACAACAGAGTTTGCATTGCATCCAGGTGCACTTGAATATGCAATTTGATTGTTTTGCAACCATTGTTGGTCCAAATGATCAACACCAATTGTGCAAGTGCCGACAAAGCTCACACTACTTCCTTTTAACAGCATTTCATTAACGTTAGTTACCGAACGGACTAAGAGTGCAGATGCGTCGAGAGTATTAGCGTTGATCATCGTGCGTCCGGGGTGAGTAATTACCTCTCCGATTGATTGAAAAAACTCTTTTACTAAGGGGATATTTTCATCCGCAAGGATTTTCATAAAATTTTTCTCAAAAGCTGCTCTCTTTTTTTGTAGAAAAGGTGTTGTCTTTTAAATCTTTAGCATATACTTAGTTTGAAGATGGCTTGTAGCCGCTTCTTTTACCGACGGTAGCTCCAGTAAAATCGCGAGTTCAATTCCGACGGTTATCACCAACCGCTTGAACCGAGGGGGTGGCATTATGAAGACCTCAGACACAACCCACAATATGGATAATGTGGTCGACTTCTTCACCGGCAAAACCTTTTCTAAATTGCATGATGAGCGTTTTATACGTCTGGCACCCGAGCTGGATGGCCTCGAAATGCTTTACTCCAACGATACCAGCTCCGAAAAGCTCTTTAGCTTGAAAATCCTATGTTGGGGTTTGCGGGCTAATGGGGAAGTGGTTGGCTTGGTTCCCTGGTTGAACGACATTGTACCCTGCCCTGACTTATGCGATCCCTTAAACGGTCATTTTGAAGGCTATTATGACCAGGGGATTGATGACGTTTTCTTTGAAGCGCCCATACATAAGATTGTGGAGTTGGAGACCGCTGCTGATTACTACGAAATCGAGTGCGAAAGCGATGAGGACGTAGTTCAGGAAATACCCGATATGATCGGAACTCATGCAGTATTGGCCACTCCGGGACAAAAACATCTTTCCCTGGTAGAGGTAGTTAGTTGGCGTTTATTACACGACGGCAGCATTTACGGCATGTTGGCTGACAGCTTAAAAGTGATCAGTACTCCGATACTTCCTGGAGATGATTGTCTTTATGCAGCTCAAACCAATGATAATTTCCGCTACTTTTTTCAACATCAAATCGCCAATAAGATAAAAGCGCAAGATCCGGAAGCACTTGCTGCCATTTCATTGTTGGTAGAAGACGTTTAACGTATAACTGCTTCTCCACCGCGAGAAGCAGTTATTTACCCGTCCCCATTTTATTTTCCTCAAGCCATCTGGAAAAATGTAAATTAACACGCTTGAATTTTATGTTGATACGCCAAAAATATTTAGCGTCGCTTTATGCTAACCATGCGCGTCATATTTCTTCAGTAGTATAGGTTTAAACAACTTGTTCCCGCTCGCGACTGTTCCTCCATTACTCTACATTTTAATTCATGAGTCAAAGCCGAGAATGACGCTCGCTTATAATAATTGTTAAGAAATGTATTAAACGATGCCCCCAATATATGTTCTTTGTTTTATTTTTTGTATGGAAATTTTTATATATTTTTATGAGAAAACTCAATGAAGAATATCAAAACGGATATCAAATGCTATGTGAATTTATGTGGAGATCTTTTTTATATAATAGAAATAATTTTTTTCGTCTGATTCCTGCGCAATTAAATCATAACCAAGGAAGTGACAAAATTTGGGTATGTCGCGAGTTGTTGAAGGGTCTGTTGCAATAACTTTAATTATATGCCCATCGGCCAATTCTTTTACGGCTTTATGCAACATCATCACGGGTTCTGGACATAACAAACCACTCGTATCTAAAACTTTATCAATTTCACTCTTCATAGTATTACTTCGTCTAAAAACAAACTGCAGAAAAACATCGCATTGCTACACTCTAGCTGAGGATATTTAAAAGTAGCGGATCGTCTACTCATTACCGGGGAAAAGGTTTCGATGTCTCGGATTTCAATAAAAACTCATGAGTCTAACGATTTTTTTTCTCGTCAAACCCTGGAGCTAACCTTTAGACTATTGCGGAATAATAATCCAGGTTTATCTAATGCCATTAAAAATACTATGTCGCATATCAACATAGTGCCCTATGAAACTATTCGCGGCCTTCACACAGGTGAAATGCATTTAAACGCCGATATTTATCAAATATTAACCGCTTATACGATAGGTCAAATTGTTTCAGCTCTAACAAAAATTGGTGAAATGGCCTTGGCAAAACACGACATGCCGCCAGAGCATTTAAATCAACTTCGCCGATTAATTGAAGATTGGGTTATGTTGACCGAATGGGTATTGGAGCAAACTACCACTGACAAAACTGCCTATCATTAAGTCTATTTGACCACGCGAAGATGACCCGTAACTTCTTCGCGATCATGGTATAACTGCTTAAACTGCATATCCACATTTAAACCAGCAGCACTCAGTTCTTTTAAAATACGTTGCTCACATTTTTTAACTTCAAGATAGCGTTGCTTCATGGGTAGCTTTAAATTAAAAACTGCTTCCCGGCAATACCCCTTTGCGAACCATTGAATAATCATGCTAGAAACGCGAGCAGGTTTGTCCACTATATCGCACACCAACCAGTCCACTTTCTTTTTGGGCTCGTATAAAAAACCGTCAGTAAGAATATGAATAACCTGACCAGTTTCGAGCAAGTTTTTATCCATAGGGCCGTTATCTACAGCCTCAACATACATATTTCTTTGAACCAATTGCCAGGTCCAACCACCCGGAGCCGCACCTAAATCTACCGCTCGCATGCCTGATGCTAAACGAGTATCCCATTCCGCGGCAGGAATGAAATGATGCCAGGCCTCTTCTAATTTTAAGGTTGCGCGACTGGGTGCTTCTCTTGGTAAACGCAAGCGCGCAATCCCCATGGGCCACTGTGAACTATTACTGTATAGGCTCACGCCCAAATAAGCTTCCGTTCCTGTGATAAATACCAGATGCATGCGCCAGGAACTCTTGTTATCCAGACGTTGATGTTTACGCAGGCTATTACTAAAGGGAGCTACAAATTTTTTACCAAGTGTTGATAATTCCTTTCCGTCATTGGTATCGATTGTTTCAATAACAAGCTCACGTGCAACAGGAAAATCCTGCGATGCGTTTAGCAAGGGTGTAACACGATCAGTGACCGGCAAATCTGTAATGGGAGCCTGGGTTACAAACCATTGCCGAGTGAATATCAATTTTCTATAAAGCAAATTTTTATGCAATTGCATGGCTCCATCAGCTTCGTGCGTGATGAACACTACATATGCAGCATTGTCCTTTGTTTTACTGTAGCCATAAATTCCTGCTTCACTGGCAAGATCACTAATTTCTGCAGCACATTCTTTTTCAAAACCTATACGGCAATGTAAAAATAAATAATTCATAATTTTTCGTATTTTATAAGGTCAAGGTTTATAAAGCCTGGTGACGGATTTATTCAGCAGATGTAATTAGACTGGCATCATGTTTCGTTAAAATAGATACGCTTTCACTCGCGGTGTCGAAAACGATGACTACATCACCGCGTGCCAACTGTTGTTCAACTTGTTTTACTTTTTGTGAAAGTGAAAACTCAACTTCACCGTAATCAGTGCCTTCACGAGTTATGAACTCTTCAATCAATCCCTGTAGCGCCTCGGGTGAAATTTGTTTGTAGGGAATAATCATATTTTGTACTTAATATTTAATCACTTGATATTTTACTTGTTCGGAACCCGAGAGAAAGTTACTCTTAGGCCAAAATATTTTTCGGATCGCAGGCTATTTATCACTACCAGGGTATTTACCAAAAGCAAACTGCTCAACATTAGAAGGAAGTCCACAGTGCAAACACAATTAGTTTTAACCATTATCAGCGACGACAAACCCGGTGTAGTTGAACTATTAGCGCAAACGATTGCGCAGCATCAGGGCAACTGGCTGGAGAGTCGCATGGCACAGTTAGCGGGTAAATTCGCGGGTATTCTACAAATAGCGGTAGATACTGAAAACGAAGCCGCGTTACGTGAAGCCCTGGCAAACCTGTCGCATCAAGGCTTAAAAATTGTAACTGAATCTGCAACGGATGCGATAAAACCCTCTGGCAAAGAATTCCAATTCAGCGTTGTAGGTAATGACCGCCCTGGCATAGTGTTTGAAATCGCACAGGCTTTCGCCAGTCGTCATATTAACATGAGCGAGTTGGAAACTGCTTGTTCAAGTATGCCGTGGTCTGGAGAGCCTATGTTTGAAGCTACTGGTTTAATTCACGTGCCCAAGTCAGTTGATATGGATGAGCTGTACGATAAACTCGATACAATTGCTGATGAACTTGCTGTAGATGTGCGATTGGAATCCCCAGTTGAAGATGTGCATCATTAATTAATCAGCCAACAGGCTCGGAGATAAGTAGTTCATTGGCTTGGTTTTTATTTTTCTGCATTTACCCTTGCATCAAATTTTTCCAATTCAATATTAATCGCCTCGGTAGAAATGTTTACCTCATAAAAAGAAAACATCAGTGAAATCACCAATAAAATAAGGCTATTCGCAAATAATAATTGTCCGGTTATTGGCCATTGAATTAACAGCGCAAACATTGAAAGCGTACATAAAACAAACGATAAAACACCGAACGCCTGCATTCGTCGAATCACCTGGATTCGCAAACGTAAATTATCAATTTGGCGAAGTACTAATACTTCAGACGTGGCATTCTCAATACTACTAAGCTGGCGAATTACATTTGTGAGAACAACAAAACGGTTGGTGTATGCCAATAGCAACAATGAAATGGCAGGAAACAATAAGCTTGGAGTGGTAATGGTCATTTCCATAGGATTTTCTTCTAGATAAACAGTACAGCAGTTTAGCAAAAATTCACTTACTGCAATTTCTCACGCCAGTAAATAATTCGATCGTTGCCGCGGTAGGAGCC
>CBHTVU010000262.1:0-5429 GCA_966096785.1 uncultured Gammaproteobacteria bacterium
GCTCTTTACGGTGCAACCTCGCCGGTAAAGGTTGGGCTCATTGGTGAACACACCAGCAATTTGCAATTAGAGCCTGCGCTAAATTGTATGCCATGTCATAAACGTCAATGTAAATGGTTGCCAGAAAATAGTTTGGAAACTCCGCCGTGTATGAATGGTATAAAACCAACTGACGTTTGGGATAATATTAGGTCAAAAATATCGCTTCACTCCTGAGAACATCTATGTACAGATTTCTACTTCATGTTTCCTACGCTTATGGGTTACCAATTTGCCGCCCACTTGAATTGGAAATACAGCGTCGAGGCTATGAAGTAAAATGGTTTTCAGAACTCGAAGAAACTAGCCAATTGTTTGATGTGAGCACTCCTGCACTTAAAACAGTCCAGGGTGTTATTGCTTATGACCCCCACATAGTTTTATCGGCAACGAACAATGTACCGGATTTTTTTCCAGGTATTAAAGTTCAAATATTTCACGGATTCTCCATTAATAAACGTGCAGCCGATAAAGGTCATTTTCGTGTACGCGGTTTTTTTGATCTCTATTGCACTCAAGGCCCCTCCACCACTGAAACTTTTCAAAAAATTGCAAAAAAATTAGGCTATTTTGAGGCAGTGGAAACGGGCTGGTCCAAAGTTGATCCCCTATTTCCAATTACAAATACGCATAACCATCGTCCACGTATTTTAGTGTCTTCAACCTTTACACCAAAACTAAGCCTTGCTCACAATGAAGAATTTATTGCGGAATTAAAACGTTTAATGGCGTCAGCCCATTACGAATGGGTGATAACCATGCACCCACTCATGGATAAAGATCGCCTTGAAAAAATTAAATTATTACAACGCGAAAATGTTGTATTTAAGGACACGACAGACTTAATTCCAATATTTAGAACAGCAGATTTAATGATTGCTGATACAACCTCGGCAATCGCAGAATTTCTACTGCAGGAAAAGCCAGTGGTTACCTTCAGGAACAATAAACCCGCCGATTACCTGATTGATATTAAAGAACCAAAAGAGTTGGGGTTAGCGATTAAAACTGGCCTCGCCCGACCCGAAGCATTGATGAATGATATCAAGCATTTCATAGCGGAAACCCACCCTTACAATGACGGCCACTCAAGCCAGCGAGTGATAGATGCATGTATAAATTTTTTACGGAAAGATAAACGTTATCTCAAAAGAAAGCCATTGAACTTGTGGCGAAAAATTCAAATACGCGCAAAATATAAAGTGTTTACATTGCGCACTTACAGCCGCCCAATCACGCTACGCTAGCAAGAATAGAAAAATTCATTTCAGGTATCTTTCAAGCATTGGGTTGAGCTGTGCCCACAAACGATCCGGTGTGATCACGTTAAATCGCTCTTCATAACTCATATTTCTTTGTTCTTGTTTCGAAATAAAATCATCCGGGCTAATCCCCGAAAAACGTTCGCCCTGATTAGGAAGCCAACGTTTTTTAGAAATCTTCGGGGGGAAAATCGCAAAAGCAGGGATATCCAGAGCCTGTGCCAAGTGACGCGCACCACCCTCATTACCAAAGAAAAAATTACAATTAGCCGCAAGCGCGCATAAATCCCGTAAAGAATTGGCTTCTATATTCGTAAATATTTGCGGATGTCTATTCATTTCATCATGAATAGCGATTGCAAAGGTTTTTTCGGCAGCGACAAAATTAAAAATAATCTGAGCTCCTGTATATTTATCGATAATCCTGCTCAGAATTATTTTCATACATTCCTTATCCCATACTTTATGAGCAAGACGTGCAGACACCACTGCCAAAATTACAGGTTTGGAAAAGTCAATTCCGCAGTGCTGCATATATGCACGGTAATGCTGTTTTTCCGCATCAGAAACAAATAATTTAAATTCTTCGCAGTAATGAACTTTTGTTATACGCTCCAAAGGCTTAAGGAATTCAAGATTATGGTGCAACATATTACTGGATTTATCACCACGATTATCGACCGGATAATTCAAGGCGAGAAAGCTATAGGATTTTTTTGTGCTGATTCGAAAAGCTGTACCCAACGAAAATAAAGAAAAGAGAAGCGTGCGAACCGTGCCGCGCATATCAATAATTACGTCATATTTATTGGCACGTACAATTGACCAAACACGCTTTATATAGCGGAAAAAATTTTTATCGTCCGCATTATCAAATGCAATAACCTGATCAACATCAGGGTGCCCGGCATAGAGAGGGGCAATAGGTGTATTGAGCAAATAATGAATTTCAGCATTTGGAAACGTTTTTCGCAAGCTTGTGCACAATGCCGTACCCAGGACTGCATCACCTACTCGGCGAAAACGAATTACTAGAATTTTTTTGATATCACTTGCTTTGGTCATCTATAGGTCCAACGATTATTTACATCAATTTGATAAAAGAATTCAAGACGCATCATTTTCTCGAAGAAGATCGCGATATACCGCAAAAGTTTTTTCGGCCATCACTGGCGTGATAAATTGACTAAACAATAGCTGCCGAGCTTTTTCAACAATATCACTTATTTCCGCCGGATGATCCAATGCAAACAGCAAATGACGAACCAAAATTTCATCGTCGCCTTTAGGCGCAATAAATCCCGTAGCGCCTTGCTTTACCACTTCCGCAGCACCACCTGCATTGGTAGTGACAACCGGAACACGGTAATAAAAACATTCATAGATAAACTGGGCTATTCCCTCCAGCTTTGAACTCATAAAACCTATATCAAATTGCGGAATGAAATTAGAAGCGTTTTCGGTGAATCCAAGAAAACTTATGTATTCTTCAAGGCCAAAGGACTTAATGGAATTCATTATTTCGGGTGTTTTATCAGCAGGTTTCCCAATTTGCACGAAATGAATATCTTTTCGACCATATTCGTTCACTAGGCGATTGAGAGTGCGCACCAGAGTCGGCAGATCCTTTGCTGGATAATGATTAGCTATATTGCCGATTATTTTTTTGTTGGCGCTAATTGAAAATTTTTCCCGCAAATTAAAGGGCGTATCGGCGCTTTTATTATCAATACGTGTTCCATGATAAATTGTCAGGATTTTTTCTTTATCTTTAACACCGTCAGCCAACACCTTCGCGGTTTCGTTTGAAACACACAAATAACGTTTAATTTTTTTGTAGTTGTAT
The DNA here is from genome assembly GCA_966096785.1 of uncultured Gammaproteobacteria bacterium. Lineage (GTDB taxonomy): Bacteria > Pseudomonadota > Gammaproteobacteria > Pseudomonadales > Cellvibrionaceae > Cellvibrio. The sequence continues at coordinate 3,148 of CBHTVU010000262.1, forward strand.
TTGTATAGGGAGAGAAAATTTCTCCTAATTGGATAGGATATCTTTCGGCTCAACACAAATGGCGGAAGGTCTGAAAAATGATCGGCAATAATAGCCATCTGCATGGCAGTGGGATCATGCAGGTGAATTAAATCGATTGCCTCTTGTTTGCATATTTTAATGATGCATGAAATAAAGCTGATATCTATACGGCGGCGGCGTCTAGCGGTAAAAAACTTTATACTGAGAGATTTCAGTTTTTCATGAAACTTACTGCCATCCACACATAAAATAATGTTGTTAACTTCAGGATGTGATTGCGCAAGTTCATAGCACAAATTTTGAATATGATTTTCACCGCCACCCCAGTTTAATACACCGGAAATATGTAGCACATTCATACACTGGTCTCTTCATCTGCCATTTCAAATGACTGGTGGATACAACTCTTTTTCAAACGAAATTACATTTATTTCAGCGAGCCATCATACCGAAATGAGCCACAAAAATCTCATCCATACAGCAGACAAACAAGACAAGCCCCCGCTATAATCGAGAATCCTATTTATTCTTAATTTTTGCCGTCTCGGCACTATATATTTTCGCCGTTCCCGGCACTTTGAACGAGTTGTTATTGCTATGGAAAAAACCTACGAACCCCATGCTATTGAACGTCAGTGGTATGAGACTTGGGAAAACAGGGGCTACTTTAAACCCGCGGGAGAAGGTAAGCCTTATTGCATGATGATCCCGCCACCGAACGTGACTGGCAGCTTGCATATGGGCCATGGTTTTAACAATGCCGTTATGGACACCATGATTCGCTACAGACGCATGAAAGGTGACGACACCCTGTGGCAGGTGGGCACAGATCACGCAGGTATAGCAACGCAAATGGTAGTGGAGCGCCAACTGGCAGCTCAAGGCATCAGCCGCCACGATTTGGGCCGCGATAAATTTCTCGAAAAAGTATGGGAATGGAAAGAGCAATCCGGCGGTACTATCACTCGTCAAATTCGTCGTTTGGGCTCATCAGTAGATTGGAGCCGCGAGCGGTTCACTATGGACGATGGTTTATCCAAAGCCGTACAGGAAGCTTTTGTTCGCTTATTCGATGACGGTTTGATTTACCGTGGTAAACGGTTGGTGAATTGGGACCCAAAACTTCACACGGCCATCTCTGATCTGGAAGTAGAAAATCATGATGAAAAAGGTTCCTTGTGGAATTTGCGCTATCCCTTAGCAAATGGCGCTATAACGGCCGATGGTAAAAATTATTTGGTGGTTGCTACTACGCGCCCAGAAACTATGTTGGGTGATAGTGCTGTTGCAGTTCATCCAGAAGATGAGCGTTACAAATCCCTGATTGGAAAATTTATCGAGCTGCCTTTGGTAGGTCGACTGATTCCTGTAATTGCCGACGATTATGTTGATCGCGAATTCGGCACAGGTTGCGTAAAAATTACTCCAGCCCACGACTTCAACGATTATGAAGTTGGCAAGCGCCATAATTTGCCATTGATTAATGTGCTCGATAAAAATGCGGCAATTTTAGGACTAGCACAATCATTTAATGTGGATGGCAGCTTAAATACCGAAGTGAATAATTTCCTCCCCAGTGAATACGCTGGCCTCGATCGTTATGAAGCGCGCAAGCAAATTATTGCCGCGTTTGAGTCTGCTGGTTTGCTGGAAAAAATTGATGATCACGCATTGAAAGTACCACGCGGTGATCGCTCGGGCGTAGTAATTGAACCCTGGTTGACCGACCAATGGTATGTCAGCACAAAACCTCTAGCTGAACCTGCAATAGCAGCAGTAGAAGATGGCCGCATTCAATTTGTGCCCAAGCAATACGAGAATATGTATTTCTCGTGGATGCGTGATATTCAGGACTGGTGTATTAGTCGCCAGCTTTGGTGGGGTCATCGAATTCCTGCGTGGTATGACGCAAGTGGTAAAGTTTATGTTGGCCGCGATGAAGCTGAAGTGCGCACAAAATATAATCTCGGCAATGAAATAAAATTAAATCAGGACGAAGATGTTTTGGACACCTGGTTTAGTTCGGGCCTGTGGACATTCTCAACTTTGGGATGGCCCGAGCAAACGGAATTTTTGAAAAAATTCCACCCGACTGATTTATTGGTAACAGGCTTCGATATTATTTTCTTCTGGGTTGCGCGCATGATCATGATGACCATGCATTTGGTGAAGCATGAAGATGGTACATCGCAAATCCCTTTTAAAACTGTTTACGTTCACGGTTTGGTGCGCGATAGCCAAGGCCAAAAAATGTCGAAGTC
>CBHTVU010000263.1:0-5421 GCA_966096785.1 uncultured Gammaproteobacteria bacterium
ATGTAGGTTGCCAAACTCTCAACTCACAAAGGTTTTTGCAATCGGTATACCAACAGTCGACTAAATGCGCTTTTACTCTTGTTACTATTAGCTAAGTTATTAATTTGCATGGCTAATTTCCAATTACGTTTACTTCTGCGGGCGAAGATAGCAGCGTTTAAAAAAATTTAAACAAAAAACTCTCAGCAAAAATCCTAAGCCTGCAATAACAAAATTGAGAGCAAAGTGACTTTTTTTGTCACTCCCCGAAATACTAGTACATAAATTGGCAGTGAGCGCTATATTTAATCAATTCAAACTTATGCGCACCTTCCTATTTTTTGGCTATACTCAAACGCATGTTTATAATCTCAATGACTACAGTGTCTTAGACATCGAAAGTTAAGGCAGTCATTTAATTAAAGCTTAATTCTTTCATGACCAATTCAACTCAGTTGTTGAATTAAGTAGCCACAAAGCTTTGGCAGGAATAGTACATGAACACACCCATTCACCTTAATGGCTTGGCCCGACGACTGGTTGCAGATAACCTGCTGGATGCCGAAATTGCGAGAAAAGCACAAAGTCAATCCGCAAAAGAAAAAGTGCCCTTTGTACAGCATCTAGTTAACAATGGCTTGCTGGACTCTCGCACTATCGCAAGAGCAGCTTCAGAGGAGTTTGGTGCTCCTTTGTTTGATTTGGACGCATTGAGCAAAGATGCCATCCCCGAAAAGCTGGTAGATGAAAAGCTCATTCGCAAGCACCATGCTTTGCCTATTATAAAAAGAGGCACCCGATTATTTTTAGCCGTAGCAGACCCTACCGATTTACACGCCCTTGATGAAATTAAGTTTAATACCGGCCTGAATACCGATGCTATTTTGGTGGAAGCCGACAAGCTAGCCATTGCAATAGAAAAATTTCTGACATCACAAGACACTTTAAATGATGCCTTAGGTGGTTTAGATGACACGGATTTAGATAATCTGGATATTCAAGGCGTTGACGATAAATCCGCAAGTGACGACAACTCCTCTGAAGCAGACGAAGCACCGATTGTTAAGTACATTAATAAAGTTCTTTTGGATGCGATAAAAGGTGGCGCCTCGGATATTCATTTTGAACCCTACGAGAAGGCCTACCGAGTCCGCTTCAGGACAGACGGTATTTTGCATGAGGTTGCCAGGCCGCCGGTAAACCTGGCAACCCGTATGGCAGCTCGGTTAAAAGTTATGTCGCAAATGGATATTTCCGAGCGTCGCGTTCCGCAAGATGGACGTATAAAGCTTAAGGTGTCTAAAACACGTGCTATCGATTTTCGGGTGAATACTTTACCAACACTTTTTGGCGAAAAAATAGTATTGCGTATACTTGATCCAAGCTCCGCAAAATTGGGAATTGATGCGTTAGGTTATGAGGATTTCCAGAAAAAATTGTACTTGGATGCGCTTGCGCAATCACAGGGTATGATTCTGGTAACTGGTCCCACTGGTAGCGGTAAAACGGTATCGCTATATACAGGTTTAAATATTCTAAATACTCCTGAATTAAATATTTCCACAGCGGAAGACCCCGTAGAGATTAACCTGGAAGGTATTAATCAGGTTCAGATGAATAATAAGGTGGGGTTAAATTTTGCTGAGGCGTTACGCTCCTTCCTACGGCAAGACCCGGATATAGTTATGGTGGGTGAGATTCGCGATCTAGAGACAGCGGAAATTGCGATTAAAGCAGCGCAAACAGGTCACCTTGTACTATCAACGCTTCACACTAATAGTGCACCGGAAACCCTTACTCGCTTACTCAATATGGGAGTTCCTGCATTTAATATTGCTACCAGTGTTAGCTTGATTATCGCCCAGCGTTTAGCGCGTAAACTGTGCAATAATTGTAAAAAGCCAGCAACGGATATTCCAGCAACAATCCTTACCGAAGAAGGCTTTGATGAAATAGGAATACCACGCTCAGAGTTTCAATTATTTCATTCAGTAGGCTGCCAAAACTGTAACGGCGGCTACAAAGGGCGGCTGGGGGTTTATGAAGTAGTTCGCATTACCCCTACAATTGCCAATCTTATAATGGAAGGCGGCAACTCCTTGCAGATTGCTCGCACAGCAAAAGAAGCTGGCTTTAATAATTTACGAATATCCGCATTGCGCAAAGTAGCAATGGGGTTAACCAGCCTTGAAGAGGCTAACCGAGTCACCAAGGATTAACCTATGGCTACCGCAACCACCCAATCGACTAAGACCGCAGTCAAAGTGAAGGCAAGCGTCGTTACACATACTTATACCTATAAAGGCGTTGATAAAAAAGGCACAAAAATCCTGGGTGAAATTAATAGCTCAAGCCCAGCTTTAGCGAAAGCCCAATTAATGAAACAGGGGATAACGGCGTCATCTGTCTCAAAAAAATCCAAACCGCTTTTTGGTAGCAGTGGTAAGGCAATTAAACCGGCCGATATTGCCGTATTCGCTCGGCAAATGGCCACCATGATGAAAGCTGGTGTTCCACTTGTTCAGGCCTTTGATATTGTGGCTGATGGACTGGACAACCCCAATCTTCGCAAACTGGTTTTAAGCATCCGAGATAGTGTTGCCGCTGGTGGTGGGTTTGCGCCGTCACTCAGACAGCATCCCAAATACTTCGATGATTTATTTTGCAACCTGGTAGATGCAGGTGAACAGGCCGGTGCTCTGGAAACCATGTTGGACCGTATCGCAACCTATAAAGAAAAAACTGAGCGACTAAAAGCGAAGATTAAAAAGGCGCTAAGCTACCCTATTGCGGTTATAGTCGTGGCAATCATAGTTACTGGTATTTTGCTTGTTAAAGTTGTTCCGCAATTCGCTGAAACCTTCAGCAACTTTGGAGCGAAACTTCCAGCCTTTACGCTTTTTGTATTACACCTTTCGGAGTTAGCGCAGGCATATTGGCTTCATTTCTTAGTCGGAGTCGCTGGCGCTATATTTGCGTTTAAAGAAGCAGCGCGCAGGTCCACCGCATTTGGCTACATGATTGATCGTTATATTTTAAAAATCCCTATCATTGGCCAGATTATTTATTTGTCTGTTATGGCACGTTTTGCACGCACATTGTCAACCACTTTTGCTGCCGGTGTTCCTCTCATCGAAGCACTTACATCAGTTGCAGGAGCAGCAGGAAATAGAATTTATTCGGACGCAATCATTAAGGTTCGCGAAGACGTATCAACAGGTATTCAATTAAATACCTCTCTTAAAACACGTGGAATATTCCCAACTTTGTTAATTCAAATGGCTGCAATTGGAGAAGAATCAGGTGCGCTGGATGCCATGCTCGATAAAGTTGCAACATACTACGAAGAAGCAGTAGACAATACGGTAGACAGTTTAACTTCATTACTTGAGCCTTTTATTATGTCAGTGCTAGGCGTATTAGTTGGTGGTTTGATGATAGCGATGTACATGCCGATATTCCAACTTGGTGCTGTTATTTAATGTCAGAAAATTTGATCCTAGTGTTTGAGTTATACCCTTTACTAGGCGTAATTAGCGCAGGCATCTTGGGCCTGCTTGTGGGTAGCTTTTTGAATGTTGTTATCTACCGCTTACCGAAAATGATGGAGAGGGATTGGTATCAGCAGTGTGTTGAGTTTTTAGGAAGTGATAATGTTAAGGAGGATGCGAAAAAAAAATTCACACCCGAAAAGTTTAATTTAGTTACCCCCAACTCTTCCTGCCCTTGTTGTGGCCATAAAATAAAGCCCCGGGAAAACATTCCCGTAATTAGTTATCTTTTTTTACGTGGAAAATGCTCAGGGTGTAAAACGAAGATCTCTCTACGCTACCCCATTATTGAAGCAACCACAGCAATACTTTCTGTTATTGCAATATATGTGTTTGGTCCAAATTTAACGGGGCTCGCGTGCCTGGTTTTTACATGGTGTTTGATTGCCTTAACCATGATTGATTTCGATACGCAGCTCTTACCGGATTCAATCACCCTACCTCTGTTGTGGCTTGGTTTAATTGCAAATGCACTCGGTTTATTCACAACACTCGATAGCGCGCTTTGGGGTGCAATTGGCGGATATCTTTCTCTCTTTTCTGTTTATTGGTTATTTAAATTGTTAACCGGCAAGGAGGGAATGGGATTCGGCGATTTTAAATTGCTTGGCGCTTTGGGAGCATGGCTGGGCTGGCAAATGCTGCTGCAAATTATTTTACTAAGTGCTCTTGCTGGTGCCGTCATAGGTATTAGCATGATTGTGATTCGCGGTCGCGACAAAAATATTCCTATTCCGTTCGGTCCGTATTTGGCTATAGCAGGTTGGATTGCACTTATGTGGGGGCACGATATTAATCAAGCTTACTTAGCCTATGCGATAGGGCATCATTAATATGAATATCAACCTATGATTGTTGGTTTGACAGGTGGTATAGGCAGCGGAAAATCAGAGGTATCTCGACGATTCGAAACTCTTGGTATAGATGTGATTGATGCAGATGTAATCGCACGTGATGTGGTAAGTATTGGCAAACCCGCACTGAAAGAAATAGCAAACCATTTTGGCTTGCAGTTTCTCAATGAAGATAAAACCCTAAACCGAAGCAAGTTACGTGAGTTGATTTTCGACCATCAGGATGAAAAAAGTTGGTTGGAAAAACTACTTCATCCTCTAATTCGTGCTGATATTATTAGCCAACTCAACCACAGTAAAAGCATCTACAAAATTCTTTCATCCCCGCTATTGCTGGAAACAAATCAACATGAATTGGTTGATCGCATATTAGTTGTAGATGCAGATGAAGATCTTCAAATTTCACGAGCCATGAGACGCGATATTAAAAACAAGGAACAAATTGAAAAAATAATTGCATCACAGATAAATCGTACCGAACGATGCTCTAAAGCAGATGATATTATTTCAAATCATGGGAATCTTACTGATCTTGATCGGCAGGTAAACGAATTACATAGTTTTTATTTAAATTTAATCCAACATAAAACACCTTGAAATCAATTCAATGAACGAACACGAAGCTATTAAACTAAGCTGCCCTACCTGTAAAAAAGATGTGTTTTGGAATAGTGATTTCCCTTTCAAACCTTTTTGTTGCGACAGGTGTCGCCTCATAGATTTAGGTGAGTGGGCAAGCGAAAATCACAAAATTGCTGGAAGTTCGCTTGATGTTAATTCGGAAGACCTGAATGAAAATTAATTGGTTACCCACCATTCAGAAATAGCTGCTATACCTTGCGCTCCATGCGCTAGCGCCGTAGATAAATCGACGTCTCTCATTCCACCTAATGCGTAGGCGGGAATCACCGCTGCTTTCACCAACTGACTGAAACCATTCCAACCCATAGGATGTTGTTCTGGATGAGAAATTGTTTTGGATACAGGTGATACGCAAATAAAATCCACACCTATTTTCTGTGCATGATCGATTTGCG
>CBHTVU010000264.1:0-5396 GCA_966096785.1 uncultured Gammaproteobacteria bacterium
AATTGGTTCCAGGCCATCCAATCGCCGAACACGGGATTAAAGTAATTACCGTCATCTTTGGGGGTTGCGTGACCGCTAGCGGTCAACCACTGTGCACCGGTTTGATCTATGGGTGCGTTAAATTGTGTGTTGAGCCAAGTTTCATAACCTGAAGTCCTAACCGCCGTTATTTCTTCGCTGGTCGCGGTAAATTGGGCTTGTAAAAGAAATCGCGCTGCTTCCGTCTCGCTAATGTCAGGTAAGGGTGCAACTGAGCTGGAGCTACTGGAAGTCGATTCTGGTGTGGAGCTTAAAGAGCTGGATGACGAAGCTGGCGCAGAGCTTGAGGACGAGGCTGGTACTGTACTCGAGGATGCACTTGTCGAGCTAAATACTGAACTGGACTGGCTGGTGCCACCACTTCCGCTTCCACCTCCGCCGCAACTACTAGTCACCAAAGCTACTAAACCAGCCATACCCGAAGATGTACCTGGTGTAATTAATTGTTCTTTATGAATTTGCTCCGTCTCTAAACGCATTTCAGTCGATGATTCATGCGTAGGCGTGTTAGCGGATGCTTCTACCGTGTTATGCATTGATGGCCTGCCCGGTTGGTGTGAACTGTTGCTTAAGGCTTGAGTATAGGTCGTGCAAATCAACCCTGCTGGGCAGTAAACGCTCAATTTGTGTAAAGACCAACTGACTCACAATTTGGAGGATCGCTCTTTGATATGAGATGAGTGGCTGGGGTTATGTGCTGGTCGGAGGAGGCTTGATACGCAGGGTTGAAGCGGCACCCTGTATTTACAGTTGCTTAGACTTAACCCAGCCACTAAGCTGGCGTCTTTAATTTGAAGCCTTCTTACTATGTTAAAAGTCCGGATTATTGCCATCATCATTGCGCTTGCGTTAACGGCCCTCACCATTTATTTGATTCCTATTGTTATTTACTACTACAAACATTTCGTAAATGGTTTGAGCGGGCAACAACAAATCTGGTTTAGTTGGTCACAGGCATTTATTGGGTTTGCAATTGCCGCCTTCGGTCTGTGGCGGTGGAAGAAAAAATCTAACCAAGACAAGTCGGAATAAAAAAGCCCTCAACGCCATGTAGGGTCTGAGGGCTTTGTTGGTGATTGTGCGGGTACTGTTTTTCCGAAAAGCTTTAAAAGTTATTAACGAGGGGTATGTTTTTTCACGAGCAACAAAGTCCCATCCACACTGGTAACCTCCACGCGATTTTCCGGCTCAATCGACTCGCTCGTTGAATTGTCCAGCCGCGCCAGCCACTCCACACCGGAATAGCTCACGCGACCATCAACCTGTGTAATCCGGCTTGTAACAGATAAAACTTTTCCAACCATATCGCTGCCGGTTTCAGGGCCGACAGATTTATTCTGCAGATTTTTTAAGGGTTGCCACAAGAGTGCGGCGCTCGCTACTGAAAATCCCGCGAGTAAAACAACAGCCACACTGAATGCGTGGATAAGTCCCAGCGATAAAAAAAAGCCTGTTAACAAGCTGCCGATGGCAACAAAAAGCAAGGGGCCGCTCATGCCCAGAAAAGCTATTTCTACCAGCAAACAAATTGCCGCTATCGCATAAAATAAATAATCGTGATGCTGGGAAAAATAATCAATCACGGCGCTGCTCCCGATTAGTTTATTGAATTACGAATGATTAATGGTCGAAGAAACAGCCAAGGCTTGCGCCACCGTACTTGCAACATTATCACCAGTTCTGCCATCACTTAAAACGATAGTGCCTTCTTTCGCTATAGCTTTGTGAGCATCAATCGTGCTCTGTGCGAGCTTGAAGTTAACCGCCACACGTCCGTTAGGTGTTGCTGCGGCGTCACCTACAGTTTGCAGAGCTTCTGCGTCAGCGACGGCAACCAGTTTGATCGCAGCAGATTTACCTTCTGCTTCTAGAATTTGTGATTCTTTGCTCGCCATTGCCGCCAATACTTGCTGCTCTTTAGCAGCTTCAGCTTCCAGAACGATTGAAGCTTTGTGCCCCTCAGCTTTAGCAATTGCCGCTGCCTTTTCACCTTCTGCGGTCAAAATAGCGGAACGTTTTTGACGCTCGGCAGACATTTGTCTTTCCATGTCCTCTTTAATGGAAGCGGGAATGGTAATTTCCAAAAGCTCAAAGCGCAGCACAATAATTCCCCAGGGTTGTGTTGCTTCCAGCATAGCTTTTTGAATTTCGGCATTAATAGCAGCACGATTTTGAAAGCACTCATCCAGCTCCATTGTGCCGATTGCATTACGCATGGATGTCATGGCCAATTGCGTAGTGGCAAGCTTGTAATCGGTAATGTTGTTAGTAGCCGATGCCGCATCAATTACTTTAATAAAAAGTACGCCGTCAATCATCAGTGCGACGTTATCTTTGGTGATGGCAGATTGGTGCGGCACGACCAGTGTTTGTTCTTTCAGGTTACGGTCGGCTGCAATCGAATCAAAAAACGGGATTATCCAATTCAGGCCCGAGGTCAGTGTCCTGGTGTATTTGCCCATGCGGTAAATGACGTAGCCACGGTTTTGCGGAACAAAGTGAACCCCTTTTTTTAAGGTAAAGAGCAAAACTACCGCTATCCAGAATGCGGGTGCAGATAAGAATGAAAGGAGCGAGTCCATAGGTGAGTCCTTTAGTTTTAAAGTGTATGAAACAGAGTAGCAGTAAAATTTACTGATGCGAGAATATAAGGAAATATTAGGTACTGGCAAGCTTGCCGGAGTGGTAATAAAAAAGCAGATTTACCGTATTCATCGTTCCTGGGTGAATATTTCGGACGTATTTCTCATCGCAATAAATTCATACCAAAAATTTTTATTATTTGTGCATTGGGTTGGGCTACAACTGGAAGCATATCGTAACCTTGACTGGCTTTATCTCAAAGATGCCAACGACAAAAGCGGTTTAATCATCGCTTAAATATTCTGCATAATTTTATATCATTAGAGCATCCAGATATGTAATCAACCACGTTAGTTTATTTACTAAACTAGGAGAGGAAATGTTTTTTCAATCAAAATCCAATTCATTTAAATTTTTGCGGTCTTATTTATTATCGACCGCTATTCTTGCTTGCGGCGCATCTTCCGTAAATGCAGATACAAATACACTAGTACCTACAAGTTACACGACTCTTTCCGGCAGCAGCGGTGGCCAAGTTGTCGCAACCTCCATTGCCGTACTTGATTTGTCTGGCTCAACGGATACCTGGAATAAATATGTTGAATTCGGTCCACAAAGTTCACAAAAATATGACGGATACCAATCTTTCACTCTACCTGCTTCAATTGCTCCCGGCGGTATTACTGGCATCCAGGTAAGAGTTAATTATCGTGGTCCTGCAGCAGCAACCCAAATTTGGACCTGGAAAATTTATGATTGGACAACGAGTTCTTATACAGATATAGGAACTAATGCGACCGCCCCGGATTGGGGTAATTGGACACTATTAAATTTTACGGTTAGTGGTACGCCAACACATTATGTGCGCGCTAGCGATGGGCGTATTCAAATTGGTTTGTCTGCAAATAATACGGCAGATTCAGTGGATATTGATTATGAAGCTGTAATTGTTACCAGCGATAGCCTCAGTACCAGCTCGACCAGTTCTGCAGTTTCAAGCAAAACAAGTTCGGCGAATTCAAGCAGCCTCATTGCGAGCAGCATAAGTTCAGTTAAATCCAGCTCCAGTAAATTGAGTAGTTCTTCAGTAAGCTCAAGTAAATCAAGTTCAAGCAAAACAAGTGTCGCTTCCAGTCTTCGTTCAAGTGCTATTTCAAGTTCTCGTTCAAGCAGTATTGTATCGAGTAGTCGTTCCAGTATTTCTTCGAGTAAATCGTCTAGCTTGTCCAGTGCAATCAGTTCATCAAGTAAATCAAGTGTCGTAAGTTCAATTCTTTCATCTTCTTCATCCAGCTCTGCACAACTTGGCGCTAATTATTATGTCTCGCCTAATGGCAATGATTCAAACAGCGGCAGTTTGAGTTCACCGTGGAAAACTATTCAGCGCGCAGCAAATATAGCTGCATCGGGTGATACAGTTTATGTGCGCGGAGGAACTTATAACGAGACTATTAAAATTACACGGTCGGGCTCCTCTGCTGCGGGTCAGCGAATTATTTTCCGCAATTATCCCGGCGAATTACCCACAGTTGATGCCGTAGGTAAATCAGTAGTGGATGGGCAAAGCGGTGTGTTCACATTGGCAAGCGTAAGTTATGTAACTGTTGACGGCTTTGATATTAAAAATTTCACCACGAGCAGTACGAGTAATGTGCCTATCGGAATTTATGTTGTAGGCGCTGGCAGCTACGTTGAAATTCTTAACAACCATATTAGTTACATTAAAAATACTGCAAATAATGACAACGCAAATGCGCTCGGCCTATTGGTTGCAGGCACAGAAGCCCCAGCGTCAATTAACAATATTACCATCAGCGGTAATGAGCTTGATCATTTAACATTAGGGTCTAGTGAATCACTATCTATTAATGGAAATGTTGAATATTGGAAAGTCATTAATAATAAAGTCCATGACAACAATAATATTGGTATTGATGCAATTGGGTTTGAGGAAACAAATTCTAATGAGACTTATAACCAGGCCCGCGATGGTTTAATTAGCGGTAATCTGGTTTATAACATTTCATCTTATGGAAACCCAGCCTACGGAAATGAGTACGCCGCCGATGGTATTTACGTTGATGGTGGAAAGCGAATTGTGATTGAAAATAACAATATTCATCACACCGATTTTGGTATTGAGCTCGCCAGCGAGCACAAAGGAAAATCAACGAGCTATGTAAGCGTGCGTAATAATGTGGTGTGGAGTAATAATGCAGCGGGCATCACTATAGGTGGCTACGACAGCAACAGAGGATTGACCGATCATTGCACTATTGTGAACAACACGTTCCTGTTTAATGACACTAAAAAAACGGGAGCTGGTGAATTTCAAATTCAATACTACGCAACCAATAATCTTGTAAAAAATAATATCTTCTATGCAAGCTCGCAAGGCGTGTTGATTAATAGTTACACTAGTGCAACAACGACCCCGGCGGATATTGATTACAATCTATATTTTTCGTCAGTGGGTTCGGGTAGTGCGGAATTTACGTGGAATGGTAAAACTTATACCGGTTTCTCTAATTATTGGGCCGCTACTGGAAAGGATTCGCGCTCGCAATTTATTGATCCTAAATTAATTAGTACCAGCACACCGGATTTAAGATTGGCGACGGGATCACCTGCAGTAAATGCTGGCTTTACATTGCAATCCTCGGATGTTGGTGTCGTGGATTTCGATCAAAAACCGCGTGTTCATGGCTCTGCTATTGATATAGGCGCTTACGAACAACAGTAAAGTTTTAAAAATAAAAAGGTCGCTTTATAGC
>CBHTVU010000265.1:0-5372 GCA_966096785.1 uncultured Gammaproteobacteria bacterium
GTTCCTTTCTATCACGCGAATTACCCGCAAGGCCATGGCGATGCTTACTATCAAGATAACGGTGGTGAGTTCGGCATAGTGGCTGTAGGTTGGTTGAACTACATGTTGAAAGACGATCAATCAAGCTCAGGTAAGGGTATGTTCTTCGGTAGTAATTGCCGTTTGTGCAAATCGCCATGGGTGATGAAGAACAAAGGATTTTTTATGCTGCTTTAATCTTTTTAAAAAATCCTCACAGGTTGATGCCTGTGGGGATTTTTTTACTCGAATTACATTAAGATTAAAATTCAATTAAATGTTCAAAAATTATAAAAATAAAGACGAACTTGTAAAGCGTACTTATCAAAAATTTATAAATGAAACGCATGCATTCTCAAAGCGTAAAAATAATAAGTAGTAAACATTTTCATAGATTAATAACGTAAATAAATAAGAAGTCCAATCGGCTCATTCCAAAAAGGTAGAGGTCTAATGAAATTATTAAATTTTAAACATGTGCTTCTAAGAAAAATTGTTGTAAGTCTTTCAGCTCTCTTCGCAACTGCGATACATGCACAAACCTTAACATCTAGCTCTTCAGGTACTCATGACGGTTTCTATTACACATTCTGGAAAGACTCCGGCAACCCATCCATGACATTAGGGCCAAGTGGTAATTACTCAACGAAGTGGAATAATTCCACCAATAACTGGTTTGGAGGAAAGGGCTGGCAAGTTGGAAACAATTCAAGGGTTATTAATTATTCTGGTTATTTCGGTGCTAGCAACAGCCAAAACGCCTATCTGTCCGTATACGGTTGGACACGAAATCCGCTCATCCAATATTTCATTATTGAAAGTTACGGTTCTTACAATCCTTCACAGTGTGCAGGCGGCACTGACTACGGTAGTTTCCAAAGTGACGGTGCTACTTATAATGTCCGTCGTTGCAAGCCCAACGGACCTGTTTTAGATATGGAAGGTGCTGAATTGTATATCTATTTCAGCGTGAGAAATCCCAAAAAAGGCTTCGGAAATATTTCTGGTACTGTGACATTTGCAAACCACCAAAAATTTTGGGCGAGTAAGGGTTTGAGTTTGGGTAATCACTCTTATCAAATTGTGGCGACCGAGGGTTATCAAAGCTCGGGTACTTCTGATATTACGGTTAGCGAAACCATAGTAAGCAGCAGTTCTTCCAGTTCGATTGCAAGTAGCTCAGTTGGAACCAGCTCTTCGCGCAGCTCTTCAAGCCTTGGCTCAGGCGTTCCATGTCGATGCAATTGGTATGGCACTTTATACCCTTCCTGTGTAACCACCAAAATCGGTTGGGGTTGGGAAAATAATAAAAGTTGTATCAGCAATAGTGCTTGCACTGCTCAGCCAGCAAATCAGGGTGGGTTGGTGTGTAGTGGAGGCTAAGCGCGATAGAGTCCAGCCAAGTGAGCGAATTATGATACAAGCTGCCCACAACCATGGCCGTGTTTACTAACAAGTTAAGAATGTAATTTCAACACATTATTGAAAAATCCCCGCAGGTTGATATCTGCGGGGATTTTTTCGAAATTAAATTTTCAATTAAATAAATGTAATAAGTAGTGATGCGAATGAGTTTGAAAAAGTAAGTTAATAATTAATAAGCGCTGAGTAAAGTTGGGCAGGGTAACGAGCGTCATCTGCATCGCTGACTAATAAGATTTCTACGCTTGAATCTATTTTATTTACCGCGACACCTTCCAGTTTTATTAGTCTATCGACAGGTTCCAAAAAATTTAATTCTCCATGCTTGTTAAGCATGCCTATTGCTGAGCCCATACAAGCGCCATCAAGATAAGAGTCTGACGTATTTTCAGCGCTTGCGGTAAAAATGATTTCACCGGTAGGAAGCGAAGTGGCATCGGTGAAGCAAAGAGGAACCTGATCTATTTCACCTAAATCGTAAGGTGTAATTTTGATGCGGGGCTCATAGTAATCTTGCGGTTCAAGTAACACTCGATAGAAATCTTCAAGATTAATGCAAATGCTGGCATTTAATTTATTTTTTTTATTGCCGCGTTGGAATAAAAATAATTTGTCTTCAACAACAGTGGCGCCTTCAATATTTAACTTACCTATCTCACTTTTTAGAAAGTCATAAAAATCTGAAAGATCGATAATTCTTGCGGGAGCAGAAATTTCACCCTTATCCAATGGAATTAGGGCGCTTCTATGGCGATTTTTTTTGGAACCTGAGCCAAGTGCTAGTAACGCAGGTTGTGAGGAATTATTAAATTGTGGTAAGAGTGTAAGCACTTCTACATCCGGCTTTTCTGCTTTACGTTCTTCTGTTTCCAAGGGTAATTCTCCCGCGAAACATCGAAACAAGCTTCCGGCAGTATTGCCGTCTAATGAGAATTGACCCAAGTGCAATTCGTCATCAGCTACCACATACAACCATGGCCCAACTTTAACTAAACCACTTGCAGCGCTTAGGTGTGCGGCCCGGTCCGGCTGGCTTGGCACGGTCAGCAATAAACTTTTTAATTCCGTTAGATAAATCACGCTACCTCCAGGCTGATGCCAGCATTTTTTTATTTTCAGTTGGCGCTAGTTATAACACTTCAGATTATTTTGCTTAACTTAAGACAATAAATCCGGTGAAGCAAGAAATAAACTGACGTGTGATGTTAGAATCCTGAAAACATCAATCACTGTTGCACGTTGAGCGTCGTATTAGTCAACATATTTAAAATGCGATCGTATTATTTTCATTTTAGGTTGGAGGTTGCATGGCTTTAATCAATACCGATTGGACAAAAGAACTGGAGCAAGTTGAAACCACGCTCAATAAAGTGTTGGACGAAAAACTCGAACCCATGGCGGATCGTATTCTCGACAGAGGAATTGCTGAGTCATCAACCATATTAGCTAAAGCCAGTTTCGAAGTTCAGGAGGCTATAAAACAAGCAACCAAAGAAATTGAAAATCAACGAAAAATGGCGATAAAGGAAATTAAGCAGTTAATTTATTTTGCAGGTGTAGCGATTTTCATACTTGTGACATTGACCGCGTTATTTATTGCCGGTGCTATTAAATATTTTGGATTGTTTTAGTTTTTCATGGCCTCAGGTCCCGCAGGGATTAAATGCTAATCCCTACACCAACCTTCACCTTCACGCACCCGTAAACAATTCGATTTATCCGCAAGCCATTTCATTCCGGTCCCAGCGCCATCGCTTAATTGAATTGTTTCGGTGGCTCCATTTCGTTCAAAGGTTACTTGGTTGTTTTTAGCTGTGCCCTGATATTGTTTTGCGCCGTCGAGGTCTGCGATAGTGATTGTGTAAGTACCATTACCACCAGCAATATCGATAAATGTACCCTCTGGGCCATTCCATTTACCTAACCAGGTATCTGTATTAAATGATGTCGGTGCTGAGCTTGTGTTTGATGTGAGATTGGATGGTGACGTTGCAACCTTGTCTTCGCAGGCTGTTAATAAGAACGTTAATAGGATTGCAGCTTTTTTCAATTTATGCATATTTTTTTACCCGGTTACATTTAAAATAGTAAAAAATTATCGTGTTTTAATTTAACTATTTTTATTTGACTATGATTTATTTATCTGGCGAGCCTCTGGCAAACTTGACACGACGTGTAGCTTGATCAAACTCAACTACGATCCATCCGTTATTTAACCAGGCAGTACGATGACTTTGAATTTTAGGATGAAAGTTTGTCCACCAGGTTTGTAATTTGGTTGCAGAAGCGGGGAGGGGAGCACCAAGAATTTCTTCTACTTGATTGAAACCTAATTCAATTTCTCTTATTTTTTTTGGCTGTTGTGCAAACCACTGCTCCAACGGCAAATATTTCTTGAATTCAGGTTGCTTGGCCATAACATCTCCAATCAGTTTTCTGGTAATTAGTTATTAATAGGAAGAATTGGGTGTGTTATCAGGATTAATCTCGCCATAAACTTCTTCTGGGTCTACATCATTGAGCAACAGTGCTTCCCGAACTTGTTGGATATGCTCGAGTACAGTTTGGTATCGTTCGCCGTATTCGTATTTACTCACTTCAATAGCTCTGGGCATATAGGTGAAAGCAATTTTTAACGCTTCCAGAGTATCTTCTTGTGTTTTTTCATTCATGCAGATGTTACCTCTTGCACGTGTTGAGTTTCGGCTCGCTTAACAATAAGCGCTAGCGGTATACCTACCAAAAAAATGTGAGGAATAAGCGCTTTAATAATTAAAGTGGGCTCGGTTTGTGGAAACACATTTGGCCATCGAAGGCTCAGTACAATCCAATACATGACAAGGTAGAGCAGCGTGCCGTAAAGCGCACCCAATAAAATTATATTCATCGATGACAAAATGCGCATTGATTTAATGAGCATTATAAAAAAGCTAACCATGACCAGCATAATTGTAAAATGAACGCCGAGCCCAAGTGCGCCTCCTGCCCATCCCCAGGATTTTACAGCAGCCCCGAAGGGACCTGATGCTACGGAATGTAATACATTTAAGCCAGAACCGCCGCCAATTATCGCCATAGTAATTGCGTAAAAAATATCAAGAGTGCCGCAGATGAGTGTCGCTTTAACAATCGTAACGTTCATTTTTTATACCTCGGTAATTGGTAATATTCTGTTTGACTTTAACTATTAAAAGTCAAATTGACTATCTGGGGTACTAGTGTATTACAATCGACATCTCACGAAATTTTAGGGGTAAGAGCCCCGAAATTATATTTATGCGGTAAGAGCAAAGGTAAATATGAAGTAATCTAGTTGAATTATTTACGCATCTTACATAAGAAACCAAGTCGACATGAATCGTAGCATTCGACTTTTCTGCAGTGAATTTCATCACAACTTTTCTTGTTTCAGTTAGGCTTCATTTTCCTCGAAGAATTCCATCACATCGTTCATAAAATCGATTTCAATATGCAATAGTGATTTCGAACGACATTCTGGCTTTAAATAACCACACAAACTCTTTAATTATTTGAAAATTTATTAAAATATTACCAAAACTACAAAATTCTCTAGCTGGTTTTAGATACTTTCTTCTTCAGCTTCCAAGGTTGGTTCCGAAACCTTCCTTGAAGCCCCCAAAAGCAACATCAGTGCTTTTCATTCGTTCAAACCCTTTTCAAATAAATATAAACCGAGGTGTTTATTATGCACGTGCAAAAATATTTTCCCAATCTAGAACCAGGCGCATTCAAGCGCGCCTGCGGTCTGCTAGGGATTGGTTCGCTTATGGCATTCGCAGCACATTCTGCATCTGCCAGTTGTACTTACACGGTCGATAGTGAATGGTCGTCTGGTTTCACCGCGAGCGTCACTATAAAAAATGACACTAGTGCAGCGATCAGTGGCTGGAGCGTGAATTGGCAATATGCGA